>CAYTUX010000118.1:0-26382 GCA_964441455.1 uncultured Victivallales bacterium
CTTTGAATTTTTAAGAATCAAAGTAAGGGCGGGGCTAATCTACATTTCCGCAATAAGCATTATGTGCACGCTAACTTTTTAATCCCCCGCCTTGCGGGAACACCCAAAACTGAAAAAAACAAGCTCTCATTTGCTTATTTTATTGGTTAAAAACAGATTTTTTCTTGTCCAACCGTAAAATTAAGGGAATATAAAGGTCGGACGTCAATTGACAAAGTAAATGCAACCCCTTAAAATATTAATGTCTCATTTAATCTGACAAACCTGTTTTCTGGAGAAAACGTTTATAAAAAGACAAAACACCCCACCACGGCGGGAGAGCTGCATTTAATCTTCACCAAAAAAAAACCGAGCAAAATGCTCGGTTTTTGTAAATTATAATAGTTTACTCACCATCTGCAACCGGTACAACTGTTGTATCTTCTACAAATTCTAATATAGCCATCTCTGACCCATCACTACTTCTTCTACCAAGTTTAATAATTCTTGTGTAACCACCTTCACGATCTTTAAAAACCGGAGCAATTTCATTAAAAAGAATTTTAACAGCATCTTCCTGTCTTAGTTTGGCAATAGCCAGACGTCTTGATGAGAGAGTATTCTTCTTACCAAGTGTAACCATCTTTTCGACAAAACTCTTTGCAAGTCTTGCCTTACTGATGGTTGTCTTGATTTTTCTCTCTTTAATCAAACCGCAACTAAGAGCTGCAAGCAAAGCTTTGTGATGAGAAGAAGAACGACCAAGTCTTTTTGTACTTTTTCTGTGTCTCATAAATTCTACAACTCCTTGTCTGTTTCTTCAATTTCATCTTCAGTCTCTTCTTCCATATCAATGTCGATATCATCATCGTCATTCCCAATGGCATCGAAACTTTTAAAATCTTCTGTATCTTCAAAAGTGTTTGAATCAAGTTCATCTAAACCTTCTTCATGTAACAAGTCTTCATCAAGTGGCATTCCTAAATACAACCCAAGTTCAACTAGTTTATGCTTAATCTCATTAAGCGATTTTTTTCCAAAATTTCTATACTTAAGCATATCTGCTTCTGACTTAAGAGCAAGCTCACCAACAGTTGTTATGTTTGCATTGTTCAAGCAGTTTGCAGCTCTTACGCTTAGCTCAATTTCATTAACACTCATCCTAAGTTTACGTCTGATCTCATCTTTTTCTGCGTCAACCAGTTTTTCGGTCTCTTCAAATTCTACAATATCTTCATCATAATTAACAAAAACATCGAGATGATGACGAAGTAATGCAGATGCATATGTTAGAGCATCATCCGGTGATACACGTCCATCGGTATGAATATCTAATTCTATTCTGTCATAATCTGTTCTCTGACCAACTCGTGTGTTCTCGATTGCAAAGTTTACCCTTGTAATCGGTGAGAAAATAGAATCAATTGCTATTCTCCCAAGCTCATCAATCTGATCAAGATGCTTTTCAGCCGGTAAAAAACCTCGACCTACTTGTGCTTCAAAATCAATCTCGAGTGTTGTCTCCTCTGATATTGTTGCAATGTAATGTGATGGATTCACGATTTCACCGTGACTTCCACAATCAATATCGCCTGCAGTAACTTCTCCTGGTCCCTTTTTCTTAAGTTTAAGCCTAATTGGCTCACGTACGTAAGATTTTACAAGTACTTTCTTGATATTAAGGATGATATCCATAACATCTTCAAGTATTCCGGGTAAAGCACAGAATTCATGATCTGCACCTTTGATTTTGATAGAAGTTATTGCACAACTTTCAACAGATGAAAGAAGAACTCTACGCAAAGAATTAGCAATTGTGCAACCATAACCATTTTCAAACGGTTCTGCTATAAATTTTGCATATGTTTCAGTTGCTGTTGATTCCTCTATACGTACCTGTTTAGGCATCTCAAATCTTTCAAGTCTAATTGGCATAATGTGCGTCCTTTCAAATAAATAATAACTAACGTTGCTAAAAAAACTAAAAAATAATAATACTAAAATTAGTAAAAATTATACTCTTCTTCTTTTCTTTTGCCTGCAACCATTATGTGGCAAAGGTGTAATATCTTTAATCAGTGTGATATTCAAACCGGCAGCTTGAATTGCTCTAATTGCAGACTCACGACCAGCACCTGCACCCTGCACACAAACCTCAACTTCTCTCATACCCTTGATGATAGCACCTTTGGCCGCACCCTGAGCAATAACAGTAGCAGCATATGCTGTACTCTTACGAGAACCTTTAAATCCTGCACGTCCAGCACTATTCCATGAAATAACACCGCCGTTTGAATCACAAATTGATACAATAGTATTATTGAAAGTAGACTTTATATGAGCATACCCCGGAGGCATAAACTTGCCACCTTTTCTATGTCTTGCTTCTGGAGCTGGTGTTACTTCATCAGTCTCATCTGCAAGCACCTCAGCAACTGCATCTCTAGCAGGCTTTTTTTCATCAACTGCTGGTTGTTTAGCAGTCTCTTCAGTTACTTCTGCTGTTGGTTTATCAACAACCGGAGCTTCCTGAGCTTGAATTTCTTCAGACATTTATACTTATTCTCCTACTTAAAATTATTTTTTGCGAGATCCGCCAACTGAAGGCTTAGACCCTTTTCTTGTTCGCGCATTTGTCTTAGTTCTCTGACCTCTTACCGGCAATCCTCTTTTATGACGATTACCACGATAACAGTTAACACTCATCAAACGTCTTACATTTTGTGCAACTTCTCTTCTTAGGTCACCTTCTACTCGATGACTTTCCTGGATAATTCCAAGAACCATACGCAATTCATCAGGTGTAAGATCATCAGCTCTTTTGGCTGGATCTAACCCTGCTTGCTTTACAATTTCTTTTGCTTTCGTCGGACCGATTCCATGAATATATCTTAGGGAATATTCAATTCTTTTGCGACCCGGTATGTCAACACCCAACAATCTTGGCATAATCTATATTCCTTTTTATCCCTGCCTCTGTTTATGTCGCGGATTGGTGCATAAAACTCTTACTATGCCCTTTCTACGAATAACTCGGCATTGTTCACATATTCTTTTAACTGATGTACGAACTTTCACTATTTTTCTCCGTGTAAGTTTTAAAAATTTGATAAACCATAAATTATAACAATAAAATACTGTTTTAGTCCAGAGTTTTTTCAAATTATTAATTTAAATAAATCCTGCCATAGTGCGGGACTTAGTTTTCTTTCAAAATATTGTTGATTTCTTCACATATCTCATCCGGCTTTTTGTTCACATCAATCTCGACAAAAAATCCTTTTGATTTATAGAAATCAACCAGACTGGATGTCTGTTTATTATAAACATCAAGTCTATTTTCGATAGTCTCAAGACAATCATCTTTTCTCTGATAGAGTTCTCCACCACACTCATCACATACTCCATCAATTTCTGGTGGATTAAAAACCGTATGATAAATAGCCTTGCAGTTTCTGCAAATCCTTCTACCGATAAGACGTTGAATTAAAACATCTTTTTTAGTATTGAGAAAAAACACATGTGAAATGACCCCGTTTCTTTCCTTTAGAACACTTTCAAGCATCTCTGCCTGACCGATTGTTCTGGGAAATCCATCGAGCATGAATTTTGCCTCTTTGTTAAAACTATCAAAAATCTTTTCAATAAGTTTGATAGTTATTTCATCAGGTACTAAAGCACCTTTTTCCATATATCCGGCAATTTCATCACCAATTTGGCTGTTGCTTTCTACAGCTTCCCGAAATAAATCACCTGTAGAGATATGTTTATATTTACCCTCAGCATTTATTGCTTCGGATACTGTTCCTTTGCCGGCACCAGGAGGTCCCATTAAAACAATTATCTCCATTTTCTTTACTCCATAATAGAGGATTTCCTTTTACACCGTAGGAAATCCGACAACCAAATCTTATCCTCTGGCGGAACGAATTTTTCCTGATTTTAAAAATCCATCATAATTTCTCATCACAAGATGAGATTCCATCTGTCTAACAGTTTCCAGTGTAACACCAACCATAATCAGCAAACTTGTTCCACCCATAAACTGGGAAATGCCCCAAGGAATATTGAGCTGTTGTGAAAGAATAGTTGGCAGAACAGCAATAACAGTCAATGCTATTGCACCTGCAAGTGTTATTCTTGTCATAGTAATATCCAAGAAGTCAGCAGTTGGTTTACCTGGTCTGATTCCCGGCACATATGATCCATTCTTCTTCAAGTCATCTGCAATCTTCATTGGGTTAAACTGTGTAGAAACCCAGAAATATGAGAAGAAAAGAATCATCAAAGTGTATATCAACAAATACAATGGTTCACCCATTGCCAAATGTGTTGATGCAAAGCTTTTTGTAAAATCAATTTTAGTAAGCAGCATTACAGGAAAACTTAACAAAGCCTGTGCAAAAATGATCGGCATAACACCGGAGAAGTTAACTCTCAACGGCATATATGATGTTCCTCCACCGTAGCTTCTGTTCCCGACAACTTTTCTTGTGGAATTGATCGGGATTTTTCTTAACGCCTGTGTAAGCATAACTGTTCCTGCTGTTACCAGGAAGAACATTATTGATAAAAACACAAGATGCCAGATACCAAAAGGTGCTGATGTTCCATCAACGCTCTTAAACATACTAAATGTCTGAATCAGTGCACCAGGCATACGACTTATAATGTTTATTGTGATAATTATTGAAATACCATTACCCAACCCGTATTCTGTTATCTGCTCTCCAAGCCACATCATAAACATTGTCGCAGTTGTCATCACAACAATTGTTAAAAAGATGAAACCAAATCCGGGGTTTGAAACAATATCAGCATCTTTGATGCCAAATGCTCCTGGATTTTGCAAACTAACGGCAAGAGATAGTGCCTGTACAACACAAATTACAAGTGTTAAATACCTTGTGTATTGTGTGATCTTCATTCGCCCGGACTCCCCCTCCTGCACCAATCTTTCGAGAGATGGTATAACCGCTGTCATCAATTGTATAATAATTGAAGCACTAATATACGGCATAATACCAAGTGCGCCAACGGCACATTGTTCAAGTGCACCGCCGGAAAACAGGTTGATCCAACCGAGGAAAGAACCCCCAGCAGATTGACTCATGGACTCCATAACCTGCTGCAGGGCCAAAGCATTTACTCCAGGTGTCGGAACAGTAGCAAGTAGACGACACAGAAGTATAATTCCTGCCGTAAATAAAATACGTTTCCTTAACTCAGGAATCTTGAATGAATTGGCAAACGCTGCAAACATGACTATATTACCTCACAAGTTCCACCGGCAGCTTCAATCTTTTCACGTGCAGACTTGCTGAACGCTGTAGCTTTAACTGTCAGTTTTTTGGTTATCTCTCCACATCCCAATATTTTGATTCCGTCAAATGGTCCCTTAGCCAGACCATTCTTCTTGAGATCTACCATTGTAATCTCTGCACCATCTTCAAATGCAACATCCAACATGCCCACATTAACAGGTGCAAAAACACTTCTTGGCTTATTATTTTGTCCGCGCTTTGGAAGACGACGGATTAGAGGCATCTGCCCACCTTCAAAACCAGGCTTGTGCTTATTTCCCTTACGAGCCATCTGACCTTTGTGGCCTTTGCCCGATGTTTTCCCTGTGCCGGAACCCGGACCGCGACCAATTCTGCGTTTGCGGTGACGTGCTCCTACACTATTTTTTAAAGAACTTAGATCCATTTTATGGTTCCTTTCAAACTGTCATTAGACGATTAAGAGTTTCTAACCGCCATGATTTCTTCTGCTGAACGCAGCTTTTTCAAAGCTTCAAGAGTGGCTTTAACAACATTCATTTTGTTATTACTCCCAAGAGATTTAGCAAGAACATCATGTATACCCGCAAGTTCAAGTACCGGACGCATACCGCCACCGGCGATAACTCCCGTACCTTCTGAAGCTGGTTTCAACATTACTTTGCCGCCGGCATATGATCCATTCACTTCATGAGGAATAGTTCTGCCATCTCTAAGCGTAACACTAAATAGAGAACTTCGAGCCATCTCGCTACCCTTACGAATAGCATCTGTAACTTCGTTTGCCTTACCAAAACCATAGCCTACTAAACCTGCTTTGTTACCGGCAACTACAACCGCACTAAAACTGAAGTTTCGACCACCCTTTACAACTTTTGCACAACGGTTTACGAAAACTACTTCTTCTTCAATTTCTGTTTGTGGTTTTATATCATCAAAATCTGCCATTTTACTATTTCTCCTCGGATTTCTTTATTACAAGACCAGCTTCAACAGCAGTTTCAACTAAAGCCTGTAGACGTCCGTGATATCTCAAACCACTTCTGTCAACAACAACTCGCTTGAAACCTTTTTCACTTGCAACTGCAGCAACCTCTTTGCCTACCTCTTTTGCAACTTCTTTGTTAAGCTTATACTTCTTGCCAATAGTTGAGGCAGAACCAAGTGTCTTACCTTCTACATCATCAATAAACTGAACAACTATGTGTTTGTTAGAAATGGCAATAGCCATTCTTGGCACTCGTGCTGTTCCGCTTAGCGTCTTACGAATACGTGCATGACGTACCTTACGATAAAAAATTCTATTTTTATGTGTCATAATTTTATATTGCTCCTATTAAGCTACAGTTTTACCTTCTTTACGACGGATCTGTTCACCCTTATATCTTATCCCTTTACCCTTGTAAGGTTCAGCTGGATAATATGAACGAATCCTCGCCGCAGCAAGCCCAACTTGTTGCTTATCAACACCTGTAATTGCAATTGCTGTATTTTTCTCAACAACAACTGTTATACCTTCCGGTATTGTATAATACTTTGGTGATGCAAAACCTAATGTAAGCTCAACTTCACTACCTTTAACAGCAGCCTTAAAACCAACACCCTGAATCTCCAGCTCTTTCTTGAACTCTTTTTCAACACCATTAATCATATTGGAAATCAATGTTCTTGATAAACCATGAAATGATTTGCATTTTTTTGAGTCATCAGCTCTGGAAACAATTACCTGTGTTCCTTCAACTTCTGCTGAAATTCCCTCAGGCATCTTATAAGATAACTGACCCTTAGGTCCTTTTACGTTAACCGTTGCTCCTGAAATATCTACAGTAACTGCGGCAGCAAAATCAATTGGTTGTAATCCTATTCTTGACATATTAACCCTTTCTTACCAGACTGAGCAAAGATACTCGCCGCCGGTTTGCTTCTCTCGTGCTTGTTTACTTGTCATAACACCAGATGATGTACTCAATACTGCAACCCCAAGACCTCCAAGAACTTTTGGCAAATCACTTGATGATTTGTAAATTCTTAGACCAGGCTTGCTCTCTCTACGCAAACCTCTGATTGCCGATACTCCTTCCAATGTATATTTTAAGTATACTTTTAAAACTTTCTTAACATCACCTTCTAGTGAATAAGATCTTATATAACCTTCATTCTTAAGAACCTCTGCAATACCAATCTTCAACTTTGAAGACGGCATCTCTGTTACATCATGCTCTGCTTGTTGAGCATTACGAATTCTAGTCAACATATCTGCGACTGGATCAGACAAACTCATTATTTAATACTCCTTACCAACTGGCCTTTGTAATTCCAGGTATTTCCCCTGCTGATGCAAGTTCCCTGAAACAAATACGGCATAATTGAAATTTTCTCATATATGCATGTCTTCTACCGCAGCGTTCACATCTGCAATAAGCTCTTACACCAAACTTTGGTTTGCGCTTTGACTTTACTATTAAAGCTCTTCTTGCCATCGTTTTTTCTCCTGTTTAGCCTGTAAAAGGCATGCCCATTAATTTAATCATCTCACGTGATTCTTCATCTGAATCCGTGCTCGTTACAATCGTAATATCCATTCCCTGAACGTCTTTAACCTTGTTGGGATCAATCTCTGGAAATATTGACTGATCTTTAAGACCTAGCGTAAAATTACCTTGTCCATCAAAACTTTTAGAGGAAATTCCTCTAAAGTCTCGAATTCGTGGCAATGCAATATTAATCAAACGATCAAGAAATTCATACATACGAATTCCCCGCAATGTGACCTTAGCTCCAATATTAACATCTTCACGTAACTTGAAATTAGAAATACTCTTCTTAGCCTTTCGTAATTGAGGCTTTTGTCCTGTAATTTCTGCAAGTTCTGTCAGATGACTATTAAATACATCTTTGTCAGCAATTCCAATACCCATGTTAACAACAACTTTAACCGGCTTTGGAACTGTCATCACATTCTTAATCTCGAACTTCTCTTTCAGTTCGTCTACGATTGTACTATCGTATCTTTCTTTTAACGTAATCATATTATCCCTTAAGAATCAAAAGAATGCTCGCAACCCTTACACTTACGCACTCTTGATCCAGTTTTTCTATCTGTACTAACTTTCATACCCTTTTTACATGTCGGGCAAAAAAGCATTAAGTTAGAAATCGCAATAGGTGCTTCAATATCTATGAAACCTCCCTGTGGATTGTCTTGGGTTTTCTTTACTGTCTTCTTAACAGTATTGAGACCTTCCACTAAAGCTTTTTCTCTTTCCGGCATAATCTTTAGAACATCACCTGTCTGCCCTTTGCTATTACCGGCGATAACAATAACAGTATCACCTTTTTTCATTTTTAAGTTATTCACTGTTTTTTCCTACTATTAAATAGTTAACTCATAGTCACTTGAAATTCTGCTTTAAAGAACTTCAGGTGCCAGAGATATAATTTTCATGTAATTTTTTTCCCGCAGCTCTCTAGCTACAGGTCCGAAAATACGTGTTCCAATTGGATTCTTATCTGCATTGATTAAAACCACCGCATTATTATCAAAGCGCAGATGTGAACCGTCTGTACGATGTAAAGGATGCTTTGTTCTTACAACAACACCCGTACATACCTGACCCTGCTTAACCAATCCATTTGATTGAGCTTCTTTCACAGAAACTTTAATAATATCGCCAATTCCTGCATAACGCTTTCTTTGACCTAAAACTCTGAAACACTTTACTCGTTTTGCTCCACTGTTGTCAGCAACCATCAAATTTGTCTCTTCTGCAATCATTGTATTCTACCTTATATTAAATTAGTTGGCTGACCTTGCTCAAACGCCATCTTTTCAAACGACTTAAAGGTCTGCACTCAATGATTTCTACTTTATCACCCACAACTGCAGCATTTTCCTCATCATGAACATGTAACTTCTTTGAATAAGTTAAAAACTTCTTGTAAAGAGGATGCTTACGGCGTGCCTCAACAAGAACGACAATACTCTTATTGCCACTCTTGCTAACAACTGTGCCCCTACGGACTTTTCTTAATGATTTCTCAGCCATGACTATTCGGCTCCCCGTTCTTTGATAATTGTTTTAATACGGGCAATGTCTCTACGCATTCCTCGAACTCTTATGAATCCGTCTGTTGCTTCTCCAGTACCCTTGTTTATTACGAATTGCTCAAGATCCTTGCTGATTTCTTCACAAAGAGTACCGAGCTGTTCATCTGTCTTTTCTCTTAATTCAGATGCTTTTTGCATTTTTAATTCTCCTGTTTAATGTGAAGATCTAGAAACAAGCATAGTTCTTACACCAAGCTTAGCACTAGCTAATCTCATGCATTCTTTAGCTGTAGCGTCATTAACACCACCAACTTCAAACAAAACTGTTCCGGGTTTTACAACAGCAACCCAATACTCTGGATTACCTTTACCCTTACCCATACGAACTTCAACAGGTTTCTGTGTAACTGGCTTGTCTGGAAAAATTCTAATCCAAACTTTGCCCTTACGTTTCATATGTCTGTTTATGGACACACGACAAGCCTCAATCTGAGTAGCTTTTATCCACCCTCGTTCTAAAGATTTTAATCCGAAATCACCAAAAGCAACTGTATTACCAACACTCGCGTTCCCTTTTCTGGAACCTCGCATCTCTTTTCTGTGTTTCACTCTGTTTGGCATTAAAGGCATTTCTTATTTTCTCCTTGTTCTTCTTGGTCTAGAAGGTCTACGTGAACGAGATTCCTTCTCTTCATTCCTGCAAATCCAAACCTTGACTCCAATAATTCCGGCTGTTGTGGATGCCTCCGCAAAACCATACTCAATTGGTGCCCTAAACGTATGCAAAGGAATTTTTCCCTCTTTGTACCACTCAATTCGTGACATATCTGCACCACCAATTCGACCACTAACTTTTACTTTAACACCATCTGCACCAATGTCCAATGCTGTCTGCATAGCACGTTTCATGGCTCGCTTTGTTGATATTCTTCGTTCAAGCTGTGTCGCAATACCTTCAGCAACTAGCTGGGCATTTGTGTCCGGATTACGGACCTCATGTATCTCTATATAAATTTCTTTACCGGTTCTTTGAGAAAGATCAGCTCTGATTTTTTCAATATCCTGACCCTTACGACCAACAACAATGCCGGGACGAGCTGTGTAAACATTAACTCGTACCCTGTTTGCATAACGTTCTATGACAATTGAAGCAACTGCTGCATTCTTTAACTTGTCTTTAACAATCTTTTTGATCATTAAATCTTCGTTTAATAATGTACCAAATTCCTTCTTGTCACTGTACCAACGAGAACCCCAGTTCTTGTTGACCGTAACTCTTAAACCGTTTGGATTAACTTTTTGACCCACAACAAATCTCCTTAAGGATTATTTAACATCCGTTAATACTATTTTAATATGACTCATACGTTTGAGAATCGGACTCACACTACCGCGAGCACGTGGCCAAAAACGTTTTAGTCTTGGACCATCTTCTACAACTGCTTCCTTCACTATTAGTGTTTCTGCATCTAACTCATTGTTATGCTCTGCATTACTAATAGCTGATTTTAATGTCTTACCAAGGTAAAACGCCGCTTTTCTTTCGCTGAATTCCACAACTCGCAAAGCAGCAGATACTGGCAATCCTTGTAACTCTCTTGCAAGGTCTCTTGCCTTTAATGGCGAAATCCTTACATTCTTAGTTTTTGCAAATATTTCCATTTTTTATATCCTCGCGTTGTTAGCTTTTGGTTAATGGATGACCACGAAATGTACGTGTTGGAGAAAACTCTCCGAGTTTATGTCCAACCATATTTTCTGTCACGAATACCGTATGATGTTCCTTGCCATTATGAACGGCAAAAGTGTGTCCAATAAATTGTGGCACAATCATTGATCTTCTTGACCAAGTCTTCACCGGTCGCTTTATTCCCGTCTGATCCATCTTCTCAACCTTTTTGAGCAGCTTCTCATCTACAAACGGCCCTTTTTTAACTGATCTTGACATAATTTATTTTCTCCGTTTTACAATAAATTTATTTGATGAGCTCTTACCGGCACGTGTCTTACCACCCTTAGCCAACTGACCCCAAGGCGAAACCGGATGACCACCACCTGATGTTCTTCCTTCACCGCCACCCATAGGATGATCTACAGGATTCATGGCAACACCACGAACTGTCGGTCTGATACCTAGCCATCTTGAACGACCGGCTTTACCGCTGGTAACAGTTCCGTACTCACTGTTACCTACTCGGCCTACTGAAGCCATACATGCTACATTAATCATTCGAATCTCACCTGATGGTAACTTTACATTCGCATACTTGCCTTCTCTTGACATCAGCTGAGCTGCATTCCCCGCAGAGCGAACCAATTTGCCGCCCCTTCCGGGATACAATTCAATGTTATGAATAAAAAGACCCAAAGGAACCTTGCTTAGCGGCAGTGTATTGCCAATTGAAGGTTCTGCATCGGGACCGGACTCAACCATTGTTCCAACTTTCAAACCTTGCGGTGCAAGAATATATCTCTTTTCACCATCCACATAAAACAGCAATGCTATATTTGCAGATCTGTTTGGATCATATTCAATAGCTGCAACTCTTGCCGGAATGCCAACCTTGTCGCGTCTGAAGTCCACTACTCTATATTTTTTCTTGTGACCACCACCACGGTGTCTAACTGTTATTCTTCCTGCAGAGTTACGACCGGCATTTTGCTTTTTCGCACGTGTCAAACTCTTCTCGGGCTGTGTCTTCGTGATTTCTTCAAATCCGGACACTGTCATAAAACGCCTGCTTGGCGTTGTTGGTCTATATTTTTTTAAAGCCATGTTATACTCGCCTCTTTACTAAGTAAGGTCAATGTCACCTTCACCTAAAGTTACAATTGCTCTCTTCCAATCAGGTCTTTTTCCATAACGTATTGTTCTTAAACGTTTCTTCTTGCCTGTATAGTTCATAGTGTTAACACTATCTACCTTTACGCTATAAAGCTCTTCAATCGCATTCTTGATCTCAATCTTATTCGCGTTCGGTGCAACTTTGAAAAAGTATTTATTCGCTTCTCCAAGCACTGTGCTTTTTTCTGTAAGCTGAATTCTGCTGATTATTTTTCCTGCACTTTTCTTCATTTTAAATTACTCCCTATCCTAGACGCTCTTCAAGAATTTTCATTCCTGCTTCGTCTGTAATGATAACCGGAAATCTTACAAGCTGGTAAACATTTACTTCACTTGCTTCAACAACTTCTGCTCTAGGCAGATTACGACCGGCAAGAAAAACTTTTTCATCAAAATCACCGGTAACAATAAGAGCCGGCTTTGTTACACCAAGCGTCTTCAATAAAGAAGATAACTCTTTTGTCTTTGGAGCTTCAAAATCAAATTTTTCAACTACTTTTATAGCACCTTCAACGATTCTGTCACTCAAAACTCTGCTGAAAGCCAGCTGAGTAACCTTCTTGTTGACCTTTACTGCATAACTTCTTGGCTTTGGACCAAAAACTACTGCACCGCCACGCCATATTGGAGACTGTCTATATCCCGCTCTGGCACGACCTGTTCCCTTTTGCTTCCACGGTTTCTTGTTACTGCCTGCAACTTCACCCTTTGAAAGCGTACTAGCTGTTCCGGCTCGTCCTGCATTCATCCACGCAACAACAACATCGTGAACTGCTTGCTCTCCACGATCCGTTACCAATAAAGAATCTGCAACTTCAAGTTCTCCTGCAGCTGAACCTTTTATATCAAATTTTTCGATTTTACTCATTCAGGTTACCTCTATTTCTTCAATGCTTTTTTTACGATCACAATAGAACCTGTTGCTCCGGGAATTGCTCCCTTGATTAAAAGTAGATTTTCATCTCCTCTTATACTAACAAGCTTAAGGTTTTGTTGTGTCACTCTAGCAGCACCCATATGACCCGGCATTCTCTGACCCTTTGCAACTCGTGCAGGATAAGAACACTGACCAATTGAACCTACTCTTCTTTTTGAATGACCACCATGTGTCATACGACCTCCAGCCATGTTATGTCTCTTGACAACACCCTGGAATCCCCGACCCTTTGTTACACCGGCTACGTCTAGAAAAATATCTTCTTCAAAAATAGAAGTTGTAACAGAGTCTCCCTCTTTTACCTCTTCTCCTTCATCAATCTTGAATTCAGCAAGAAACTTACAAGGCGTTACCCCTGCTTTCTTGAACTTACCAAGCATCGGCTTGGTAACTCTGCTTTCCCTTGTCTCAAGAAATCCAAGCTGTACGGCTTCATAACCGTCTATATCATCTGTTTTCTTCTGTATGACAGGACATGGACCGGCTTCAACAACAGTAACTGCTACCCTAGCTCCATCCTTATCAAAAATCTGCGTCATACCAAGTTTTTTACCAATTAAACCTTGCATTTGAAACCCTTATTAAATCTTAATCTTAATATCCACGCCAGCAGGTAAATTCAATTTTTTCAATTGATCAACTGTCTTAGCTGTAGGTTCAACAATATCCATTAGCCGCTTATGTGTACGCATCTCAAACTGTTCCATTGACTTTTTGTTCACATGAGGACTCTTATTTACCGTATAACGCTCTATCTTTGTAGGCAACGGTATCGGGCCTACTACAAGAGCACCACTAGCCTTAGCTGTTTCATTTATATCTGCAACAGCCTGGTCCAGTACTCTATGATCATAAGCTTGTAAACGTATTCTTATTCGTTGACGTTCCATTTTAGCTCCACTTATTAAGAAGTTCTTGCTTTTCTTTTTCCGGTACAATTGCAAACTGCTCAGGCTCCATAGTATATGTAGCTCTTCCACTACTTAATGAGCGGATTGCAGTTGAATACCCGAATACTCTTGCTAATGGGACTTTTGCTCTTAAAATCTGCAAACCTCCCTTAGCATCCATATTTGTAACTTTACCACGACGACTATTTACGTCACCTAATATGTCACCCATATAGTCTGCCGGCGTTACTATTTCCAGTTGCATTATAGGTTCAAGAAACTCAGGAGAAGCCAGCGATACCGCATCCTTGAATGCCATCACCGCAGCCGTCCTGAAAGCAAGTTCTGATGACAATTCATCATCATAAACCGCATCAATAACTGTAACAGTCACATCAGTCACCTGATAACGACCTAATACACCTGTTGTCAATGCATCTTTAATCCCCTGTTCCACTGATGCTCTCAGCTCTCCGGGAATCTTGCTACTTGAAACCTTAAATTCAATGTTCGTTCCCGATCCTCTTGGTGCCGGTTCAACCTTAACAGTAACTCCTGCATAGTTTCTCGCACCACCAATTTCCCGGTCAAACGTGTTTGAGGCAATACCTTCCGAAGTCGCAGTCTCATAATATGCAACCATCGGCTTTCCGGTATTAGCCTTCATATTAAATTCTCTCTCCAACCTGTCTTTCAAAATCTCAAGGTGTAACTCACCCATACCACTTAAAACTGTCTGACCAGTCTCAGGGTCAACCTTTACTAAACAAGTGGGATCTTCCATCTCCAACTCTTGAAGCGCCGCATCAAGCTTATCTTTATCCGCACTGGAGCGAGGCTCAATTGCCATAAAAATAACCGGTTCCGGAAAACTGATTCGTTCAAATTCAATGGGAGCATTCTCAACACACAATGTGTCCCCCGTCGTCACCTCTCTAACCCCTAAAACAGCAGCAATCTCTCCTGCAAAAACTTCCTGAATCTCTGTTCTGGAATCTGCATGCATCTTGACAATCTTGCTGACCCGCTCGCGCTTTCCTGTACGGGGATTAAAAACATTCTGCCCCTGTTTCAAACTTCCGCTATAAATTCTTATAAAAACCAATCTGCCTACAAAAGGATCTCGTGCAACTTTAAAAGCATATGCACTCAAAGGCTCGCTGTCACTTGCCTCTCTTTTCTCAACATTTCCACTCTTAGGATGAGTCCCCGTAACAACAGGCACCTCAATCGGTGAAGGCAAATAAGAAACCACGGCATCAAGCAAAGGCTGAACACCTTTGTTCTTCAACGATGACCCGCAAAAAACAGGCATAAACTGGTTAGAAATAACTAAACGCCTGATACCGGCCTTTAAAATATCAGCAGGTACATCAGACGTCTCTAAATAAATATTACAAATTTCATCATCAAGCTCAGCTAAGTTCTCAAGCAGTTCCATACGTGCCATATCTGCCGCATCAACTAAATGATCTGCAACATCGCTTAACTCAATCTCCTTGCCTCTCGATGACTCAGAAAACCTGATCGCCTTCATCTCAATCAAGTCAATAACTCCCTCAAACTCATCTTCCTTACCAATAGGCACCTGTACAGGCAAAGCATTAGACTTAAGCTTAGTTCTAATCTCTCTGACTACTGAGGAAAAATCTGCACCAAGACGATCCATCTTGTTGACAAATACAATTCTGGGTACATCATATTTGTCTGCCTGAAACCAAACGGTCTCAGACTGTGGCTGAACCCCTCCCACAGCACAAAAAACTCCAACCGCTCCATCAAGCACTCTCAATGAACGCTCAACTTCAACAGTAAAATCCACATGACCCGGAGTATCAATAATATTGACTTGATGATCTGTCCAGAAACAAGTAGTAGCAGCACTGGTAATAGTGATGCCACGTTCTTTCTCCTGAATCATCCAATCCATAACAGCTGTACCCTCATGTACTTCTCCTATCTTATACACATTACCTGCATAAAACAGCATACGCTCTGTCGTTGTCGTCTTACCGGCATCGATATGTGCAATAATTCCAATGTTTCTAACATCTTCAATTGCTGTTGTACGCCCTACAGAGGGTTTATTCGATTTTTTCTTTGAACTAACTGTCATTATCTTTTCTCCGACATGCAATCTTCATCACACTAACATCAGCTTTTATTCGTACGTACGGGCGACATTCTTGTCGCTCCTACAGCACCCGTCAACCAATGCAATCGGGTCTCTTTTTAAATTCTCTTTTTTTAGTACGGGCGACATTCTTGTCGCCCTGTCTTGTCACGCAGTAACTACCATGAGTAGTGAGCAAAAGCCTTATTAGCTTGAGCCATTCTATGCATCTCTTCCTTCTTTCTAACACAATTACCTTGCTCATTATAAGCATCCAAAAGTTCCGCAGCAATAGCCTTTCTCATTGCCATACCGCGACGTCCCTTTGAAGAGCTGACCAGCCATCTTAAAGCAAGTGCCAGCTGACGATCTCCCTTGATTTCTGTTGGAACCTGATAAGTTGCACC
Organism: uncultured Victivallales bacterium; assembly: GCA_964441455.1. Classification (GTDB taxonomy): domain Bacteria; phylum Verrucomicrobiota; class Kiritimatiellia; order JAQICX01; family JAQICX01; genus JAQICX01. The sequence goes on from CAYTUX010000118.1 coordinate 16,502, forward strand.
ACCAACTCGGCGAGACTTAACCTCAACTCTTGGTTTAATATTCTCAAGAGCTTTAAGCAATGACTCCAGCGGATCTCCACCAATCTTTGCTTCCATCTCATCAAGTGCTCCATAAACAATCTTTTCTGCAATACTCTTCTTTCCGTCTAACATTACATAGTTAATAAGCTTGGTTACCAACTCACTGTTAAGTTTTGGATCAGGTGTCAACACCCGTCTCTCTGCTCTATGTCTTCTTGCCATTTTAAATTCTCTCTTTCATGTACTGGCGACATTCTTGTCGCCACCTACGAACTTGATAAATTATTTACTCTTAACACCATATTTAGAGCGACCCTGTTTTCTGCCGTTAACACCAAGAGCATCCAATGTACCCCTTACAATGTGATAACGCACACCAGGCAAGTCCTTTACACGACCGCCTCTAACTAGAACAACACTATGTTCCTGCAAATTATGTCCTTCTCCGGGAATATATGCATTAACTTCATATCCTGAAGTTAAACGAACCCTTGCAACTTTACGCAAAGCTGAGTTCGGTTTCTTTGGCGTCTTAGTCATAACTGCAAGACAAACACCACGACGCTGCGGACAGCTCTTTAAAGCTTTGGATTTGCTTACCTTTTTCTTACTTTGACGACCTTTTCGTACCAATTGATTAATTGTCGGCATAATATTTTCGCTTTCCTTTAATTATATGGACCATCCATATTATTTACTCCCATAACAGCCGGATCAGTTTACATATCACTATATATAAACACCTTATCGGACCACTCGGGTTAGCTTCTTGCGAACCTGCAACACACAGATTCTTTACACAAAAGCCCGTATAATATCAACTCGCCTACAAAAAATCAACTACTTTCTTTCAAAATCTTCACTTTTTTTCCAAACCGCCACTTTCCCGTACGGGCGGCATTCTTGCCGCCCCTCTTTCTCAACATTCCATTCTCCCGTGCGGGCGGCATTCTTGCCGCCCTTCTTTCTTCCTCATCATTCCTAATTCCTTTTTCCTCTTCCCCTAGAAACACCGAGCCCCAGCTCGGCAAAGTAATGCGACGATCCTCCTTTCAAGTGTTTCCCTCCTCCCAAAAACCCCATCATTCCCACGTACGGGCTAGTTCCGCCTCGCCCGTCGTCATCATCTATATCATCAAATATCAAAAAACATAAAAACTAATAATCTGTATTACTAGACGCTACAGCTTCCATATAATTGAACATTTCAATAATATCTCTAAAACTATATTCTTCGTTGTTGTCTAACTTTCTGATATATCTTTCACAATATTTATCAAACAAAGAGGTTTCTCTTTCAAGTACCTTTATGTTCTTAACAATGTCTAAAACCTCAGCACTCTTTTCATCTTCAAATACTTTTTCCAAGTCCTCAAACGGATCATCATTATTCATAAATATAGTTTCTTCAAAGAATATTCGTTCTGCATCAAATTGTTCAGCCCAAACACCATTCGGTTTAGGCCAATTATGCACAAAATTAAACTTCCAGAGTACTGGCAAGTAAAGAGCTATTACATACCGTTTGACCTTTTTTATAGTCTTACAGAAATTCTCATATTGCTTCTTTGACAAAAGTTCTTCTTTATATAAAAAATCATACAAATAAACACTTCCCCAAATACCCGACACCTCACAAAAACCAACCTCAAGCATATATTCATAAGGCATTCGATCCAATGCCTTAATCCAATCCTCATACTTGAAATCGAAAATTATATCTGATTTTATCTCTCTATTCTTTAGCTTCAGAACAGACCATACACTATCAATAACCTCTAAGGCATTTCCAAACATTATATCTGCCTGAAGAAAATCAACTCCTTGATCATACATGTATCGAAGAAATAAGAATCTTAAAACATCAATAAATTCACAGGAATGATTAAGGACTGATACCTCTTCAGAAAAAAGATCGTTATTTGAAAAAAGAGTACCTTGTATACTACTGACAAGTCCTTCGTTATCTTCTAATTTAAAAATCTTATTAAATTTTGCAAATTTACTGACAGGTATATTCGTTGGTGATTTCTTGTAGTTTTCCTCTAAGAAATAGATAAATTTTATATGCCTCATATTCAAGTCAATACCATTATCGTCTTTAAAAACTTTATTCATAACAGTCGGATTCAAAACTCTATTTACAAACCCTCCTCTGCCATACGCACACAGTAACTTGATACATGAATAATAACATGCAAAATTTCTCATCGGATCCTTTCGCATATTGGCAAATGCATTTTCTGCTTTTTCATATTCACCTTTAAAACAGTAATATAACACTAGTGCTTCATCATAAAGAGGATATTTTACTTTATACATATTACCGTTGTTTTTAACAACATCAACAAACTTTTCCGTATAACAAGGCTTCTTTTGCAGACACACATAGTGAAATACCCCTACAGTAGCCTCCGCATATTTTTCAATTGGTTCACCTTCAGGAGCAGGGTTTGCAAGCATAGCAAGTAACTTTTCTAAAGACTTTTGTTCTAAATCTATATTTTCATCTTCTATCATTATCTTTATTAATCTTTATAAAATTTTATATTCTTCTCACCTTTTTTTTCACCGGCGGCATTCTTGCCGCCCCTCTTCAGAATCTTCCCATTCATATGTTCTCACCATCCCAGGTGTATCGCCAGATGACTCTTGGAATAGTAAAGGTGGTTACATTCGTCATGTTTCCATCGAGATCATATTCTAAGCTTCGATCATATGCTCTATCATCGCGGTAGATTTCTATATACTGATTGAGATTCACATCATCATCATACCTGATGGAGGTTCCGTTTATACTACAACCATTCATTTTATTGTTATTTTTGATCGTTTATTTCTGATAGTTTTTACAACACTCTTGTTTTAAACACGTTGCAAAACAATCTTACGCTTGTCAACTTTTCATGATAATGAGGACATAGGCCATTCACTACGTTCATTGCTTCACCCTATTGTTTGTCTATTACCACTACACTTCGTTGCGTTACCCCAAAAAACTGCAAACTGGAAGCATGCGTTACAATAAAATATTGCTATAACTCTTCTCTGCGTCCTCTGCGTCTCTGCACGAAAATTTCTTTTGGCTGCCTGCCTGTCGGCAGACAGGCGGCTATGCCGCCCTAAGACTCTTGTATCTGCTTTAGCCCATCATATCCATTTCGTCCATAGTTTCCATCAAAGCCTTTAGTGGCAATTCTCAACTTCCAATTGTCAGCAGATTTATGTACGCATCTACCATTGATGGTCCCCAGAACATGAAAATTAAAACTGCAGCAGCAAGAAAGGGCCCAAAAGGTATACGGCTCTGCAACTCTTTTTTCTTTAAAACAATGCATACTATTCCAAAAAATGAACCTATAAAAGAAGCACATATCAAAACAAACAGTATCGATGAAAATCCAAAAAAAGCTCCAATTGCACCCATCAGTTTGACGTCACCAAACCCCATTGCCTCTTTTTTGAATATCATTCTGCCGAAAATTGCAACAAGCCAAAGTGAACCAAAACCAAGTGCCGCCGCACCTAATGATGTTAAGAAAGAAGCGAGATGATTTGTTGTGCCGTGAAGTTCTGGAAAAACTGCACTGCAGATCAATCCAAGAACAATCCCGCCTAATGTAACTCTATCAGGCAGCATATAATGATCAATATCAATGAATGATCCCATAACAAGTCCAAAAACTACCAGCCAGTAACAGAATACCTGACCAATACTAAATGCAGGCGACATGCCAAAAGATGGTCCATGCCCTAAAATTGGAAACTTCAACCACACCATCAGAAATAAAAATGCTGTCAGAAGTTCCACTCCAAAATATCTGGACGAAATTGGAACTTTGCAAAATTTACACTTACCTCCTAAAAAAAGATAACTTACAAGTGGAATATTGCAATAGCCCGGAATGGGTGTTTTGCACTTCGGACAGAAAGACCGCGGTTTTATAACTGATAATTCTTCCGGTATTCGATAAATACAAACATTTAAAAAACTGCCCCAGCTCGCTCCAAACAGGAAAACTATAAAACAAAAATAGTAATACATAAAATCAGGATATATCATAAAAATAAGTCATCACTTCCTCGTTTAAGTTTAAGCGACTCTCTTCGCCCGTCAGTCAAGTTTGTGTTCATCTCGCCAGTCGCCTTCTTCTTTCCATTCAGGCTGTTCTTCTTTAAACAACAGGTATGACTCAAGTACAAGGCAGTCCATCTCGGTTCTCATAAAGCATCGATATGCATCTTCGGGAGTCGCAACAATTGGCTCACCCCGAACATTAAATGAAGTATTAATTATGATTCCATACCCGGTTCTGTCATCAAATGCCTTGATAATATCATAATATCCTTTGTTTGACTTCTCGCTGACAGATTGTATCCGGGCTGAGTAATCAACATGTGTAATTGCAGGTATATCGGAACGAGGTAAATTAACTCGCTTGAGCATGTCATAGTCATCAGCAGGTGCAGAATCCATCTCAATACAACGCTCTTTCTTCACCGGTGCAACTAAAAGCATATACGGAGACTCTTTCTCTATTTCAAAATAATCAGAAATCTTCTCTGCAAGACAACTTGGAGCAAACGGCCTGAATGACTCTCTATACTTAATTTTAAGATTCATAACAGACTGCATCTTTGGTGAACGGGCATCTCCAATAATAGAACGACCTCCAAGTGCTCTTGGTCCAAATTCCATCCTGCCTTGACAAAGTCCGACTACTTTTTCTGAATCAAGAATCTCGGCTATCTTCTCCGCCCAGGCTTTTCCGGTAAATTTATGTGCCTTATACCCTTTGGCTTTAATAAATGCCTCAATCTCTTCATTTGAAAATTTCGGTCCAAGATAAGATCCCTCCATCTGATCATTTACATTATCAGCTGTTCTTGGATTTCCCTGTATTTGATGCCATACAAACATTGCAGCCCCCAAAGCACCTCCCGCATCTCCTGCAGCCGGCTGAATCCAAATGTTCTCAAATGGACCATCTGCAAGAAGTTTGCCGTTGGCAACACAGTTCAGTGCCACACCCCCGGCCATACATAAATATTTCTCACCTGTTTTCTGGTGCAGATAAACAGCCATCTTCATGACAATCTCTTCTGTAACAACCTGAATAGATTTAGCAATGTCCATCTCTCGCTTTGTTATGCGAGACTCGGCTTCCCTGGCAGGTCCGCCAAATAATTCTGCAAACTTATCATTTGTCATTGTCAACCCATCAACAAATGAAAAGTAATCCATATTCATTCGAAATGAACCATCTTCTTTGATGTCAAGAAGTTTGTCTTTTATTAAATCAACATATACAGGTTCACCATATGGTGCAAGCCCCATAAGCTTGTATTCACCAGAGTTAACTCTAAAACCGGTAAAGTATGTGAAAGCTGAATACAAAAGCCCCAGAGAATGTGGAAAACGCATTTCGCTGAACAGCTCAATCTTGTTGCCTTTTCCCTGTCCCAATGTACACGATGCCCACTCTCCTACTCCATCTAAAGTAAGAATTGCCGCAGACTCATAAGGTGACGGGAAAAATGCACTTGCGGCATGAGCTTCATGATGCTCGGTGAACATCATCTCTTTTGCCATGGAAAATCCCATTTTATGCAACTGCTTTTCAATCTGATATGGTATCCATAACTTCTGCTTCAACCACATCGGCATTGCCATCATAAACTGGCGAAGCCCCCTGGGTGCAACAGCAAAATATGATTTCAGAATTCTTTCAAATTTTGCAATAGGCTTATCATAAAAAACCAATACATCAATTTCATCTTTACCAACACCCCCCTCTGCCAAACAGTAACGAACTGCATTAACAGGAAAACGTGAATCATGTTTTTTTCTTGAAAATCTCTCTTCCTGAGCGGCTGCAGCAATCTTGCCGTCCTGAACAAGAACAGCCCCTGAATCATGATAATATGCACTAATTCCAAGTATATTCATAAATATAGCCTTTCTTAAAAATGATTTTTGTAATATTCGGGTTCCGTATGCCTGTTGTATGGCGTGAAATAACTCTCCAAATCCTTGTCGTACTTTCTTTCCAATGGATCCTTCTTGCTTAAAAGCAGTATCAATCTTCCAGGCACAAAACAGATAAAGAAAAACGGCATCAGCAATGCCCATGTTATAAAACCTCCAACAAGTCTTCCAAGAAATGCTCCAAATGATTCTATTGCCTTAAACACCCTTGGTAAAGCCAACCCGCTGATAAAAACCAACCACGCCAATCCAAAAACAATGTAAGACATTATCTCTTTATGAAATTTAAAATAGAGCAAGGCTCCAATACCAATCATAACAGCAAACTGTATAAGAGCCGGCTTTACGTTTGCATTCTTAACATCTTCCACCTTTTCGTCCATCCATGGCCAAACTGCTTTTGAAACTTCGTTTTGTTTAAAATCACTCATATCTTTTCCTCTTTATATTCCATTCAACTTGCCAATTTCAGGCAATTCGCCCACAATTGGTTTTAAATAATTAATAAATGCCTGCGTAACATCATGCCCGTTCTCTGCAATAAATTCAGCCGGCATATGTTTTGTCTCTTTTGCAACACTTTGCAAAGGAACCAGCTCATAGTCAATCTGATATTCATCAGAATCAATTCGTTTAATTGCAATCGACCCGCTCTCTGCTTTTAACGAAGCTTTAACAGCCTCCTGACCGACCCTACGTGCCTCAATAACATCATTTTCTGAAACACAACCTACAAAAGAACGTTGCAGATAACCAAAAGTATCTGCTCGTACTCTGCCTATATTTGTCTTCTTTTTAATTTCTGTTGCAAGAATATCCCCCAATGCACCTGTCCCGCTAAGCTGCACATTACCATGCGAATCAATTTCATTCATAAGCTTCGCGACAATTGGTATTCCAACCTTATCTGAAATACCTTCTGAGACTGCAACAACACATCGACCATGATCATTAAAAATCTTCTGTACATCTTTTACAAACTGATCTGTATTAAATGGAACTTCCGGCAAATATATCAGATGCGGTCCATCTCCCGGAAATACCCTTGCCAACGCTGAAGCACCTGTAAGAAATCCGGCATGACGCCCCATGATTACATCAATCTTAACTCCGCCTAAAGCTCTATTATCAAGATTATCTCCCATTAATGCACTGGCAACAAATTTTGCCGCAGAACCAAAACCGGGTGTATGATCATTCTCTCTCAAATCATTATCAATTGTCTTTGGAATATGAAAAGACCTTAAATCATAACCGACATCTTGAGCCTCTTCATTGATTATATAAACTGTTTCCGCAGTGTCATTGCCTCCAATATAATAAAAATAACGAACATTATGCTTCTTTAAAATATCAAAAATCTTCCCGCAATCATCTTTGGTCGGCTTCATACGAACAGAACCTAACGCTGAAGATGGTGTCTTGGCAACCCTTTCAAGATTCTCATCACTCTCTAAACGTAAATCAATAAAATTTTCTTCTAAAATACCTTGTATGCCATGCATTGAACCCAATATCTTATCTATATGATGATGCTTCTTTGCTTCACGTAAAGCACCTGCAAGACTTTGATTTATTACCATTGTGGGTCCACCACTCTGGGCTATAACCATGTTTCCTTTAATATTTTTCATTATTTCTCCAAAAAAACTTTCCCTATGACTAATTCTAATCCTTATATCTAGTATCTTAAGTATTTTATTAATAATAACAAGCAATGTCAATTGTAATAAATTAATAACCCTGTTTTTATATTATCTTTTTTTAAAGTTCTTGCAATGGTTATATAAATATATTATTATTCTAACACAATAACACTTAAATAAAAAAAACATTATGAATGACAAAAAAAAGACCTTTAATTTTTGGTATGCAATAAACAATACAGAGATTGTTCTTGTTCCGAGTCAGAACCTAGAGACTTTTGGAACAACTATGCTTAACTATACTTTGATTTCTCAAGATATGGACAATCCAACTAAAACAAAGGTAAGAAAAGGCAAAATGCTTGCATGCAAACCTCAAATAATAATGCCTCATATGTATATAAACACTATTCTTGAAGGTTTTGGTGAAGAGGCAGAACAATATGTTAAATGGTTGGAGCAGAATGAGAAAGAGCTTAAGATAATTCAGTATGGGTATAACTTAAAGCAAGAAGCATTCAGTGAGTATGAGATAACAGATAACATTGAGACTGTTGTTGAAAGGGCAAGAAAAGAGATAGAGGAGAGCCGAGACAAACTCATGGCGCTTGTCGTTGGAGTTGACCAGCCTTGGGATGTATCACTACTTAAACTGTTTTCTGTCGTAACGCAAAACTCAGCTGAACACAATTTCAAAGAGATGCTCTCTTGTAATTTGTTTGATGACATAAATGGAACTCCAAAAGGTATTCAGGATCAAATTGATAAAAAGTTTCTGGAAGCAAGTCGTGATGGTTCAAAGATCAACGATCTTGCAGAATTTCTAAAGTTACATAACATTTTTGAGAAGCATGAAGACCGCTTCTTTTCTTTAGTTAAAAACAAAAAAAGGTATTTAAATGATTAAAACAAAAGTAATTGCTATTGCCAATCAAAAAGGTGGCGTCGGCAAAACAACAACAACCATTAATTTAGCAGCATGCTTAGGGGATCTTGGAGTAAAAGTTTTAGTAATAGATCTTGATCCTCAGGCAAATGCAACAAGTGGTCTTGGGATGGAAAAAGAAGAGGGAAAAAGTCTATATCAGGCACTTTTAAATGAGAAAATAAAGACAAAGAAACTAATTCAGAAAACACCATATCGCAACGTTGACATCATCCCGTCAGAATTGGACCTCGCCGGAGCAGAAATTGAGGTTGCACGAATGGATGGGTGTCTTGACAGATTTAAATTAGTTGTTGAGCCAATCAAAGAAAAAGGAAAATATCAGTTTGTTTTTGTAGACTGTCCCCCATCACTTGGAGTTCTTACCATGAATGCTCTAAATGGATGCGACTCGATGCTTCTGCCGATACAATGTGAATATTACGCACTTGAAGGCTTAAGCACAATAAGTAAACTTGCAGAAAAATTTAACGACATATCAATTGAGGGAATATTGATGACCATGTATGACCAAAGAACGAATCTTGCTTCATCTGTTGAACATGAAGTAAGAACATATTTTGGAGACAAAGTATATAAGACTCTCATTCCTCGAAATGTGAGATTGAGTGAGGCACCAAGTCACGGTCAGCCAATTATTGAATACGATGACTACTGTCTTGGTGCAAAGGCATACAGAGAATTTGCTGAAGAATTTGCTGGTAAATACAGCATTAAGTACTAATAAATATTATTATAACAACAAACTCCACTGGAGTCTAAGAAGAAAGGTACACACGTATGAATGAAACATATACTGTAACAACATCAGAAGCTGCCGCTGGTGGTATGGGAGTATTTGGAACAATACTGTACATTGCCCTTATAGTGTTTTCTATAATTGTGATGTGGAAAGTATTCGTAAAAGCCGGGCAACCTGGTTGGGGATGCATTATTCCTATTTACAACATTTACTTAATGATGAAGATTGCCGGAAGACCGGGATGGTGGGTTATACTATTCTTCATACCTATAGTTAATCTTGTAATATGCATTATTGTTATGATTGATATTGCTAAAAACTTTGGAAAAGGTACAGGCTTTGGAATTGGTCTTGTGTTCTTAAATATCATCTTTTTTGCTATATTAGCATTTGGAGATGCCGAATATCAGCCAACAGCTGTCGAAGCTTAAAAGCTTATAATTTCAGAACTCTTGACTCCGTAATGATGTTCAAAAAAAAAATTCCTTGTAAGCTATTGTTTTACAAAGCGTTGCTTTGCTCGCCCAGAAAAAACTT
>CAYTUX010000119.1:0-14239 GCA_964441455.1 uncultured Victivallales bacterium
AGGGGAGGAGTTTTGGCGGACTAGGCTGGATTTGCAAGGTTTGGGAGTCCAGCTACTACTAAAACAATTAACTTAAAACGTGGAATTGAACCTTATATATGTAGTAGCTGGATCCTCATTATCATGAAAAGTTGACAAGCGTAAGATTGTTTTACAACGTGTTTAAAACAAAAGTGTTGTAAAAGCTATCAGAAATAAACGATCAAACGACCGCAGGGTAAGAGGCTTTAGCATGCCTAAAGCAATGGAGCACAGCGAAATGGCAAATAACAAGAAAATGACGGGCTGTAGTACAGAGTACGTTTTTACTCCAGGTATACAAGGATTGCTGGGTTTTGGGCATAGCAGTTGTAGCCGAGTTTCTCCGACTCTGGAAAAAAACAATGGTTTCCTGAGTTTTAAACAATGGGATTAACAAAATAATAATGGATAATATCATATGAATGCAAGAAAAATTTCAAGTCTTTTAGATAATCTTTTTGAGGTAAAGGATTTCACCGATGTTTCTAATAATGGTTTGCAGGTTGATAATAGCGGAAAAGAGGTTTCTAAAATTGTTGCAGGAGTTGATGCGAGTCAGGAATTTTTTGAACATGCCGTTGAGCTTGGTGCGGATATGGTAATATGCCATCATGGAATAAGCTGGGGAGATTCTTTAAAAAGGATTACAGGTTTAAACTATAAGAACATTAAGATTCTGCTGGATAATGATATTGCACTATATGCTTGTCATCTGCCCTTAGATGCACATGCGGTTTATGGTAATAATGCACAGATTGTAAAAGTCTTGGGATTGAATAATGTTCAACCTTTCGGCGAGTATCATGGTAATATGATTGGCTTTTCAGGTGAATTTGAAACTTCAATGGATTATGATGATTTCAAAAAGTTGGTTCAGAAGAAAATTGCCGGCAAAATTCAAACAATGGATTTCGGCAAAAAAATGGTTAAGTCTGTTGCTGTTATATCCGGTGGTGCTGCCGGAGATGTTGTTCAGGCCGGCGAGGGTGGTTTTGATGTCTATTTGTCAGGAGAGGCCGGTTTGATTGCATATAGTCCTGCCAGAGAGTACGGCGTGAATGCCGTCTTTGCCGGTCATTATAAAACAGAGGTTTTTGGGGTTAAAGCTGTCGCAAAGTTTTTGAATGAGGAATATGATATTGATGCAGAATTTTTAGATTTAGACATTGAATTTTAATATATAAGCGAGACATTTCTCGCCATCAGGAAAAGATTATGAGTAAAGTTATTATTGAAGAAAAAAAGTCAAATGTTTTATGGCGAGGTGATACTATTGTTTTAGGTGGCTCAATTGATGCCGTTTCGTTGGCTGTAGGATCCGCAAGACAAGGTTTGAAAAGTGCTATTGTAACTGAAGATGCAATGTTTGGAAAAGAAGTTACAATGTGCTGGAACAACAAGTTGCCTGTGAATGATGTGACAACCAGAGTGTTTGGTTTCTGTAATGAACGTAATGCTTCGATTGGAGGTTGTGTTGATCCTGTTCTCGCTTCTGTTGCTTTTGATAATATAATAAAAAGCAGTGGTGTTGCTCCATTTGTCAGAGTTATGCCGATGAGACTGCTTAAGGATAGTAAAGGTAAGCTTATAGGTGTTGAAGTTGTTGGAAAAAGCGGTCGCCAGGCAATGCTTGCGGATAATGTTGTTGATGCAACTGTCGGCAGATATTTATCTTATAATTACTTGGGAGAATCCAGACCTGCTGTTAATGAGGTTCAATGGATTGGACAAATTGCAAAAATTAATGGCAGTTTAAGCACACCAATATTTGTTGTGCCTGAAATGCCTGACAATGTCTCTGAAAATATTGAGATGATGCCGTCAGTATGGAGTGGCGAATGTTTTTTTAAGATGAGCATTAAAACAGATTATTTAAAACCAAGTGTTGTATATTCCACAGCTGCTGAAACTGCTCTTTCTTTTTATAATTATTTATTAGAAAATAATAAACAGTTTAAGAATTCTGTGCTTGTTGATATTGCCCCGCTCGGAAAAAGAATTTTCGGGTGGAACCTTAATGAAAATGCTCTTTTTTCAAAATTTAAACAAACGGGTGTATTTGTTATGCCAACTAATATTGCTGATTCGGAAAAAACATTGGAGATTAATGAAATTGTTGAACAACTTAGAATGTTTAAAAATTCTCGTCGAAAACTTCCCAAATCACCTAAACTGTCAGGCGAAATGGTTGAGGTCGCAGAATTAAAAGATACTTCTGATAATCAAAAAGATATTGTTTTGTCGTTTACTGATGCAGTGGTTGAGCCCGATAGTTCTGTTTTGGTTTCCGGAGCAGGTACAGGTGGAATTTATGCTGCCATTCATTCTGCGGGTAGGGGGCAGAATACTACTGTTCTTGATGCTATGCATATTCCGGGAGGTATCTGTACTCTCGGAAGAATTAATGCATATTTTCATGGATTGGATTCAGATATGCAGACTCAGCTTGACTCTGTTGAAAGAAACTTGTATCCAAAACCTGTAAAAGATCATATTAAAAGTGATATTCGTTATCATAGCCTTATTAAGTCTATTGTTTTTATGCGTTATATTCGTAATTCCCGTGTGAATTATGAAGCCGGACATTTTGTGTTTGGTTGTGTAAAGAAAAACAAAATGATTGAGTCCGTTTTGACTGCCTGTGAAGATGGATATCATCTTTTTCCCGCTAAAATGTTTGTGGATGCAACCGGTGATGGAGATCTGGCTGTTGCCTGTGGGGCAGAGTATACCCTTGGCAGAGATACTGATGGCTTGCCTCAACCATATAGCTGTACAGCTTTTCACTTTCATGGTGGTATATTAGGTGGCAGAAATTTTGATGCAGGCTGGGTTGATCCAACTGATACTTTAGATTATTCAAGAGCCCATCTTGAAGGAAGAGCTCTTTATAAAAACAAGATTGAGTATTCAGACTCACAACACTTTTTTGCGATGGCTCCATTGCTTGGGACACGCGAAAGCCGCTTAATAAAAGGTGAGACTGTTGTGACTATAGATGATGCAATGTCTGGAAAAAATTGGGATGATGTTGTGTTGAGTGCACGAGCCAACTATGACAACCACTCTGTAGATATGGCTGCCGAAAGTGCTTGGGCATATAGATGGTGTATTCTCGCAGATTGTAAAAATTCTCTTTTTACTGTAAATATTCCTTTTGGAGCACTGTTGTCAAAAGAGGTTGATAATCTTGTTATGGGAGCTAAGACTCTTAGTGTCGATCATGATGTCCAACAACTTTTTAGAATGCAGAAAGATCTGTTCGCTCTGGGGCAGGTGGTTTCAACAGCATGTTCAATTGCAATTAAAAGTGGAACAACATTAAAAACACTTAATGTTGATGTACTGCAGGAAGAATTGAAAAAACAGAATTTGTTGCCGGGCAAAGCTGTTGCAATTGTTGATGATTCTCCACATACTGAAATACTTAAACAACTTTTTAATAAACCTGGCGATGAAGAGAATGTGGTATTTCATCAAAGAAAATTTATAGGAAAAATTAATAAATTGGCTATATATAAACTGGGAACATGTCCTGAAATATCTTCTTTGGCGATGAAACGGTTTTTGAACAAGTGCGATGATTATGAGGTTAAACTATCTGTTGCAATTGGATTTGTGCTGAATGGCTGCAATCCTGATGTTGTTGAAGATATTCTTAAAGAGGGAATGGAATATGAAAATGAAGAGGTTTTAAGCGGTGGAAGTTTTCCCCTAAAATATAGGTGTATGCTTGCTCTGTTGGAATGTTCAAGTGAAAAATACTTGGATGATATTGAGCAGAGTATGTATGCTCTTATGGATCAACCCAAAATTCTGGTTTGTCTCATCAAAGGACTTGAGAATATCAGTCCCAAAAAGGCTGTTCCAGTTATCAGAGCGTTTCTTGTAAAAACAGAAAATGAGGAATTTTTAATGGCGATGTCCGGCAATCCGCCTGAAGATAAAACATCATATAGATTCACTGTTGAACTCCAAGCTGTTGCATCTCTTCAGAAACTAGGTTGCTTTGATGAGTCTAGACGCCTTTCAAAATATGTTAATAGTAATAATTTGCTTATAAAAAAATATGCAAATAAGCTTAAAAAAGAGGCAAAAGGAAAATCAAGAGTATAAAAAAATGTTTATGTGTTTTTCTGTATCTTAGGCATAATTAGCAAAAATTAAAAGATATATATGGGTCAATTGTTTATTTAAAAATATAAATCTTTAAATTAAGTCATTTAAGGGTGTTTAAAGAAAAAACCGTGGGAACAGAATAAAAACAGACCTAAGAACTTGATTTGTTAGTCTAAAATAAGTATAGTTCTCTGCAATTAAAAAAAAACATTCTTAAGTTTTGTATTGTTCATGTTTTTAAATTAGAGACGTCTAACAATTTAACGAGGCATTCTATAATATTTGAAGGAAAGAACATAATATAAATGAGATATAAGGAAATACCAGATGAAACAAAGGTAAATTCATCTAAATGTGGTGAACAAAAGTCTTTGCCGGACTACTACGAAACGGTAGTTCTTGATATGCTGGCCTTCTGCGGGCGGTTCAACGATCGGGTGTGGATTGATCTGGGTGCCGGTTCGGGAAGTATTGGTTTGGCATTGCTAAAGCAGATTCCCGATAGTTTAATGACGTTTATTGATCCGAATCCTGCTGCTTTGTGTCAGGCTCTCAAAGACGCTGATAAACAAGGTGTTCTATCTAAGACAATAGCAATTGTAGCGACCGCCGAGTCGTTGCCACTTCCTGACGAATCGGTCGATGTGGTCGTCAGTCGAGGGTCTTTCTATTTCTGGCAAGATCGTGCACAAGGTCTGCGAGAGGTTTGGCGTGTCCTACGCCCAGGTGGCAGAGCCATGATAGGCGGAGGATTGGGCAGCGAATATCCCGACTGGGCAAGAAAAGAGTTTATTAAAAAACAACGTAAATCGCAAAAGCATAATGATTCTGATAAAATACGTGAATTCCAAGATGCAAGAAGCTCTGAAACCTTTCGTCGTCTTGCCATGGAAGCAGATTTGCCTGCTTTTGAAGTCATTGGTGAAGGTGGTTTGCAGACTGAAGATCCAAAAACAGGGATTGGCATATGGCTAAGGTTTATAAAGGAGATAAAAGATGACAACGAATGAAAAAAATGCAATTGAAGTGCGTAATCTGACCAAGCGGTTTGGAGATCTTGAGGCGGTAGCTGGTATCGATTTTGATGTGCAGGAAGGCGAGTTGTTCGGTTTCCTTGGTCCGAATGGGGCGGGAAAGAGTACGACAATTAATATTCTGATTGGTCTTGCTCGTCCGGATACAGGCAAAATCTGTATCGGCGGAATCGACTGCTCAACGAACCCCAAAGCCGCACAGCACCTCATGGGTGTTGTTCCGGACGAAAGCAACCTTTATCCGGAGCTTACAGGCTTTCAGAACCTTAGCTTCTGCGGATCACTTTACGGCATGGCTCGGAAAGACCGGGAAACTCAGGCACGGAAGTTGCTGGACACATTCGGTCTGGCAAAAGCAGGCGATCGTAAGTTTGGAGGTTACTCCAAAGGCATGAAACGTAAGCTCACAATAGCTGCAGGAATAATACATTCGCCGGATATCCTTTTCATGGATGAACCCACAACAGGCATTGATGTGGCTAGTGCTCGTCAAATTCGACAACTTATCGCCAATCTCAACTCCAACGGAACAACGATTTTCCTTACTACCCATTACATTGAAGAAGCTGAGCGTCTGTGTCAACGTATCGCCTTTATTGTTAATGGAAATATTGTCCGTATCGATACAATTCAGGATCTCATGCGGAGGACAGATGGGCGTCACGTAGTTCGTTTTGCAGTATCTGATGGAGCGGTCAGACTCTGTGAATTGATTGCTGCCGAATTTCCTGACCTTCTGTGTCACGCTATCTCGGACACAGCTGTGCAAGTTGAGTCTAAGGAACCTATACGCATAAGTTCTTTGATTAACATTATTGAAAAAGGCGGTGCCGACGTGACTGAAGCCCGTAAGTTGAGACCATCACTGGAAGATGTCTTTGTTGAAATTACAGGTATCGAAGCAGACATAATGAAACAGGAACGGGAAAAGACAAAAAAGGGAGGTAACGCATGAAGGCATGGATTGCATTTTGGACCATTATGGCTAAGGACTTTCGAGCTTATTACCTAAAGCCACCCAATATCAGTTGGGGGTTGATTTTTCCCTTTGCATGGGCGGGGATGTTCTTTATCCGTTCCGGGGCAGGCGTGGATAGTGTGCCGACCCTGCTGCCGGGCGTGATTGCTGTCTCTGTGCTGTTCGGTACAACCAGTCTGCTTTCCGTAACGGTAACGTTCGAAAAAAAAGGAAGGTCATTCGAACGGTTGCTATTAGCTCCTATTCCGTTGAAACTGCTTATGCTCGCTAAAACATCCGGAGCAATCCTGTTTGGAGTGGCAAACGCATTTGTACCTATTATTATGGCAATGTTCCTTATGGATATTTCGCAGATCAAATGGGCGACATTAGTTCCGGCAATCGTACTCATCGCAATCAGCTCAACATTTCTTGGTCTGTTTATTGCCGTATCGGTCAGTGAAGTTTTCGAAGCCCAGACATTTTCAAACTTTTTTCGTTTCCCGATGCTGTTTCTATGTGGACTATTCTTCCCCATTTCACAGTTGCCTATCTGGCTGAGACCACTGTCATACTGCCTGCCATTAACCTATGGTGCCGATATTCTGCATGGCGCTATCCATCGAACACCTCAAATGCCGCTGATATTAGACTTCGGCATGTTGCTTGTATTCTGCATCCTTCTATTCTCATTTAGCTTGCATAACGTTCGTCGCAAATGGATCACTTAAATGATTGACAAATAAAATGGCTTAAAAAAGTTTTTCTTGCAAATTTACCAATATATGATATATTTCTTATAAAATATTACCTGGTAGTATAAATTTATTAATAAAATATAAAATGGAGGTTGTTATGCCAGCAAGACTTTTACCGCCGGTTGGAACAGATCAGTTTACACATTTGATGTCAAGAACAGTATCAAAAACACATTTTTTTGAATCATGTTACAACAAGGACAAGTTTGTGGAGATTATGCGCAAATCAGAGGAGTTTTCAGGTTGTCAGGTATTGGCATATGCAATAATGCCTAATCATTTTCATATTCTTCTACATACTCCTGAAAAAACAGAAATAACTGATAAAGAATTATTTAGGAGAATTAGAATTCTATATGGAAGTGACTTCTATCACTGTTTTAGACATGATTATAACTCATATAAGAAAAAAGGAGAAAATGAGTTTAACAACTGGTGGATACCGGTTCGCAAAAAGTATACAGATCGTATGTATAGTACTCCTGCATTTATGAAAACAGTGAAACAGCGTTACGCCTGTTGGTTTAACACAAAATACCAGCGTGATGGTTATTTCTGGGGGCAAAGGTATAAAAGTATGCTGATACAAAACAATCCCGGTGCACTATTTTCAATGTCGACATATATTGAACTAAATCCGATGAGAGCTGGACTGGTTAAGGATTCAAAAGATTATCTGTATTGCAGTTATGGTACTGCATTTGCAGGAAACCGTAAGGCAAGAATGGCTGTTGTTGATTTGGTAAACCGCTTTAACAGCAGCGATTGTCCACCAAGTAAGTGCCTGAAGCGTAGTGAGTTCAATAAAAAATGGTTAGATGCAAGAAAATGGTATCGAAACTATATTGTAGATGTTGGAGAAGAGGTGAAAGATCAGGATGGCAAGATTGTAAAAAAAGGGTTTTCTCACGAAGAGGTAGAAAAAGAGATACATAAAAGGGGAAGGATGTCTTTTGTTGACACATTACATAGTCGTGTAAGGTATATGTCTTATGGAGTTGTTTATGGAACAAAAGAGTTCTGTACCGATTTTATGAATAAATTTCCTGATAAGTTTTCAAAAAGAATCAGAGAAAATGGCGTTAAGATGAAAAAAGTAGGATTTACCGGACTTTATACAGGGAGAGATCTTCAAGTAAATACAATATTGCCTCCTATAGAACCAAAAATTCGAGAATAGTTAATTTATTCTTCTTTCAAATTATAAAAAAAAACATCTGTAATTGTTAACGCAGGGCGGAGCTTTGTCAAATTTCTGTTGATTTTGTTAATATATTATTTTTTTTTTGGCAAATTTTAACATATTGCAAATTCCACAATATAAAAATCGTTATGTTTCTTTCTATTAGACAATTTTAAATTAAAAAGAGGTTTAAGTACATTATAAAACCAGGTAATATAGATATAAATATATCTATAATGGAGGGTTGTTAATTGAAAGAAGATGTGAAATTGTTATATTTTTATTTGGTTCTTGATATTGTATATAATGGTGATATAATACTTAATTATGAAATGGATATTAATATTTTTTTTATTTGCATTATTTGGATGCAGTAATGATAGAGGGTCTAGACAAGAAGATATTATAGAAGAGGTATGGACTTCCGATATAGAGATGGGTTCATATTTCTGCAATGATGTTCTGGATGGCAAATATTTTTTTGCGACATATAATGATACGCTTAATTCGATTGATTTTGAGAATGGAAATATTGTATTATGGTCACAAAATTTCAGCAATGGTGTTGAGAATGCACCAGTATTGTATGAGGGTTGCTTATACCTGGCAGATTTAAGTGGTGATATTTTTTGTATAGATGCAATCAGTGGAACAAATATTTGGATAAAATCTTTAAGCACACAAATAATATCACCATTAAAAGTGGAAAATTTAGGTGGAGAAGATTTATTATTTGTTCCGGCTTATGACAACAAACTACATGTTTTTGAACCTAAAAGTGGAGAAAAAAGATGGGATTTTTCAACTGATAATTTTCTGAATGCACAGCCTGCAATTAGTGAAGACAGAAAATATCTTGCATTCGGGAATTGTGGTGGAACACTTTATATTATTAATGATTCCGGAACTTTATATAAGAAAATTGAGTTGAATAGTCCTTTGACAGCTTCACCGGTTATTATTGGTGGGAGAATCTATATTGGAAGTCACTCTGATGGAATTTTTTGTGTATCACTGAAAACCGGGGAAATTTTAGAGCGATATTTTGAGGAATCAGATATTAACTTCATGTCATCTCCTTTTTCAAATGGAGATATTGTTTATTTTGTCGGCTCAGACAACATCATGTACGCAATTGATGTAGAATCTATGGATGTAACTGTTTTTTTCAGGGCGAATTCGCAACTGACAAATTTTCTTTTTGTAGATGATTATTTCTTTTTAAGTGAAAGATCCGGCATGATGTATTTTGTAAACATTGTTTCAAAGGATATTGTATGGCAATATGATGGAGGTGTAGAGATTTTTGCGACATGTTATAAAAATTACATATTGACAGGAGATAGTCAGGGGATTATAACTAAGATGAGAGTCAGGTAATTATTTTGGGCGATTTGTTTAATATGATTAATTTAACTAATTGAATTTAGTTAATGATATGGAGGGAGAATAGTATGATTTTAGAGTTAATAAGTATTGATAAAACATATAACAGGGAGATTGAGGAGATAAAAGTTCTTTCAGATTTCTATTTAGCTTTAAACTATGGAGAAGCACTTGCGATTACAGGTGCATCCGGATCCGGAAAGACAACACTATTAAATATAATATCCGGGATTGACAAGGCAGATAAAGGCAGTATAATATTTTATGGTAAAGATATAAGTCTTTATACATTGGATCAGCTTGCAGAAATCAGACTTAAAAATATTGGCATAGTTTTTCAGGATCATCATCTTTTAGAGCAATGTACGGCATTAGAAAATGTTTTAATACCTACGCTTCCTCTTGACAATAGCGATGATGCACAACAATATGCAGCTGAACTTTTTGAAAAGCTTGGAATGAGTAATCGTAAGGAACATTTTCCTTCTCAATTATCAGGAGGAGAGAGCCAAAGAGTTGCAATTATTAGAGCATTAATTAATCAACCAAAGTTGCTTTTAGCAGATGAACCCACCGGTAATCTTGATAAATCCACAAAAAGAGATTTGCTGAAGACTCTTGCATATATAAACAAAGAGCTTAAAACAACTATTATTATGGCAACTCATTCTGACTTAGCTGCTTCATATATGGATAGAACAATATCTCTTTGAGTGTTTTATCTTCTGGTTCAAATAGTAAGTTTTTGATGTGGTGGAAGGTTAAAAGGAAAGAAACTCAAAAAAAAGTAAATAGTTCTTGCATTTCTATTTTTGTTTTGTTAATATCAACAGCAAATAGGAGAGTATTAGTTTTTTATTAAGAAATCACAATGAAATATCCAATGTATTTTGTTTACCACAGAAAATAAGTTTATGTGTTTTTATTATAGATTTTTCCTTTAAATATTATGATTTGTCACATATTCTGAAATTTCCGTTTAGCATAATTTATTATCTTTTTTATCTAAACAAATCCGTAATAGATAATAGATTTAAACCTTTATTTATATATAAAAGTACCGAAAAAAATTCATGATTCATATTGCAGTAACAGGTGGTATTGCATGCGGCAAAAGTCTTGTTGGTTATTATTTGAAAGATTCAGGGTTTGCCGTTGCAGATACTGATACAATTGCACATCAAGTTCTTAAGGAAGGTTCTGAAGGAGCCAGAGCAGTTATTAATGTGTTCGGCAGAGATATTCTGAAATCAAATTCTGATGATATAGATAGAAAGAAGCTAAGTGATATTGTGTTTTCGCATCCAGATAAATTAGCTCTTTTAGAAAAGATTGTTCATCCTAAAGTAGCAGAACTAGTTGAAAAATTTTTAAAATTTCAGGATTCGAAAGAAAAGAATTCGGTAGTGGTGGTTCCATTGTTGTTTGAGGCTGGTTTTGAGAGAGGGTGGGATTATATCATTTGTATATCATCTTTTCTGGAGGTACAGTTAGACAGATTGGAAAAGCGAAACATAGATAGGGAGATTGGATTGAAGATTATTAAGTCACAACTGGATGATTACTCTAAAAGAAGAAAATCAGATTATGTTATTCTTAATAATGGAACAAAAAAAACTTTAAAAAAACAGATTGATATTGTTTTAAGCAATATTATGGAGAAACATAATGTTTTACAAAGAAAATAAAAACGAACAGATGGAAATGAAAATGGAAGACAAGGGTGAAGGTCTAAAAAAAATATCAGATGGTATTGTGAAGAAAGTAAAAAAAAGGAAGAGTAAAAAGGCGACAGCAGATAAAGGCGAGGGGCAAGTTTCTGAACCTAAAAAGAAAAGAGCATCCAGAAAAGTGAAAGAGTCTAATCATGAAAAGTCACAAAATGATCAGCAGAATGTGGATTCACATAATAAAAAAGATGAGCATGATGAATCGAAGAATGTGGATAATAATTCCCGAAAACAGCAGAATAATAATGGTAATAATAATTCAGGAAGCAATCAGAGTAATAACAACCAGAATAATAATCAGAATAACAACCAGAAGAACAATAATAAGCAAGAGGTCAAAAGAGATCCTTCAAAAGTGTTAAATCTTTTTCAATTACAGGAAAAGAATGTTCCTGATTTATATAGTATGGCTGAAAGCTTAGAGGTTACAGATCTTGGTACAATGCGAAAGCATGAGCTGATTTGTGAAGTACTTAAGGCACATGCGGCTTTAGGTGGTGTTATTTTTACAGAAGGCGTACTGGAAGTTCTTCCTGACGGATTTGGATTTTTACGTTCACCATATAGTGATTACCTTCCATGTCCTGAAGATGTTTATGTGTCTCCATCTCAAATTCGTCGTTTTGCTATGAGAACAGGCGATTACATTGAAGGTGAAATTAGAGAACCAAAAGAGAAAGAACGTTTTTTCGCTCTATTAAAGGTTAATTCTTTAAATGACTCAGAACCTGGAAATTCAAGGAAGAAAGTTCCTTTTGAAAACTTGACACCACTTTTTCCAGAGGAAAGAATTGGTTTGGAAGTTGGTCAGAAGTCAATTGAGATGCGTGTTATGGATCTTTTCACTCCAATAGGTTTTGGGCAGCGGGGAATGATTGTAGCAGCACCTAGGACGGGGAAAACAGTTTTAATACAAAAGCTTGCAAACAGTATATCTGAGAATCATCCTGATTCAGAATTGATTATACTCTTAATTGATGAACGTCCTGAAGAAGTTACAGATATGAAACGTTATACAAAAGCTTCTGTTATCAGTTCAACATTTGATGAAGCTCCTGAAAGGCATGTGCAGGTTGCTGAACTTGTTCTTGAGATGGCAAAGAAGAAGGTTGAAAGTGGAAAGAATGTGATTATTCTTCTTGATAGTATAACCAGGCTTGCAAGAGCTTATAATACAATTCAGCCTCATAGTGGTAGAGTTCTATCCGGTGGTGTTGATGCAAGTGCACTTCATAAGCCAAAGCGTTTCTTTGGTGCAGCCAGAAACATTGAGAATGGCGGAAGTCTTACTATTATGGCTACAGCACTTGTTGAAACAGGTAGTAGAATGGATGATGTTATCTTTGAAGAATTTAAAGGTACAGGTAATATGGAATTGTGTCTGGATAGAAGTATTTCTGACAGGCGTATTTTCCCTGCAATCAATATTGAAAAATCTGGTACTCGAAAAGAAGAGTTGTTGATGCATCCTGAAGAACTTAAACGCGTTTGGACTCTAAGAAGAGCTTTACACGGTGTTAATCCTGCAGAAGCCATGGAAATGATTGTTAAGAAGCTTAAGAAAACAACCAGTAATCCTGAGTTATTGATGAAATTGGGAACGGAAGTTTAATTCAATTAAAATTGATAACTGGTTTGGTAGTTATTTTGTTAGATTATTAGATAGTCTAAATCAATTAAGAATGACAAATTACGAATGCCGGCAAAGCTCCGCAGTTATTTATGAATAATTTGCGAAGCAACACAATAATTTAGAGTTTGCCATTTAACGTTTAAAGTTCAATTTATATTGATTTAGTGTTTTGCGTTATAAATTTTGCCATCTGATGTTGCATATTGCTTTAAGACTTCTACTGCTTTTTTTCGAAGGAAGTCTTTTATTACAGTAATGCCTCGGTTTTCAAGTTCTTCTGCCCATTTTTGAGGTTTAGGACCTTCGTCAAAACCAATATTTTGGATGTCCTCATGTCTTGCAGCACATACGAGTTGTTTTACTCCTGACCATATTGTGCCGCCAAGACACATAACGCATGGCTCGGCAGAAGAGTAGAGAGCATAGTCTGCTTTCAAAGACAGGTCATATGTTTTGGCAGTTGCGTGTGCAATTGAAAACGCAACCATTTCAGCATGACCGCAACTCCAGTTGCTTGGAACAACAATATTTACGCCAACAGATAGTAATCTGTGCGTATTAATGTCAAATATTGCAGCACCAAATGGTCCGCCGGTTGACTCTTCAATATTTTTTCTGGATAACAATATTGCAAGTTCCATTTTTTCTTTGTCTGAAAATTCGATGTCATCATTCAGATTCATTTTTTGTAACCATATAGGCAATTCAAATGTAAAAGTCTTTTTCATGTTATGAAATCTAATAAATATAAACTAAACATGCAAGTTTTTTTATTTTTAGTAGTGATATACCTTCAATTTCTTAAGAAAAAGCAGAAAAAGAGAAAAAGTTGTTTTTTTTTTATTTTTTTACTTGCAAATATTGAGAAAAAGTTCATAATAAAACGCATTCTTTAAGACAAAAGCTTCAAAGATTTTCTATTGTGGTAGGGTACCGAAGTGGTTAAACGGGGCAGACTGTAAATCTGCTGGCTCAGCCTACCTTGGTTCAAATCCAAGCCCTACCACCATTTTCTCCTTTTTTCTGTCAACAATTTTGTTTTGTCTATGTTTTTCACTTGTGAGTCATTCGACTTATTATAATATGTTTTGTTATGAATAGGAGATATGGGAATGATGGAAATTATATGTTTTACAAACTAAAACAGTTGTTATTTCACAAGGCTCATTCGCTCATACAATCATCTAATATTTTTTTCCTTGAAATCTTATCTTTTAGCTTTTAATTCAAAATTTGTCAATTTAAGCCTTAGAACTTTGTGACCTTAGATTTCTGGTTGATGACGTAAGCATGAGTTTTAATTAAGGAAATTAGGATTTAAATTCAGAACTCTTGACTCCGTAATGATGTTCAAAAAAAAAATTCCTTGTAAGCTATTGTTTTACAAAGCGTTGCTTTGCTCGCCCAGAAAAAACTT
>CAYTUX010000120.1:0-3599 GCA_964441455.1 uncultured Victivallales bacterium
GTAGATATGTATAAAAATGATCAGGTAACACGACGTTACAGTGAGGGTTTTAAACTCAAGATTTTATCCGAACTTAGCAGCGGAAAGTATTCCAAAAGACAACTATCTATGATTTATGGTTTGCGTTCAAGTACCATAAATGAATGGATAAAGAAGTATGATCGTAAGGATCTAATGAACACACGAATTATGGTAGAAAACCAGGATGAAATCACCAGATTAAAGGCTTTGCAAAAGGAGATCGAGCAACTGAAGAAACTTCTTTTAAAGAAAGATCTGGAGTTACTTGCAAATGACTCCTACCTGGAAGTATTAGCTGAGCAACTGGGGTATAAGAACGTAGCTGAATTAAAAAAAAAGTTAGACACAAAGCCCTGATAAAAGCAGTTTCCAGAACAAAACAAAGTCTCACGGCAATATGCGGTTGTTTTGGTCTGAAGAGAGATGCGTATTATAAGTATCTGAAACGGTTTAAAAAACGGGAATCTGCAAAAGCACAAGTAATAGAAATGGTGAGATTGGAGCGAAAAGAACAACCAAGAGTAGGTGGTCGTAAACTTCATGAAGCATTGCAGCCTTCATTTAAGGCAGCAGATCTGAAGATTGGCCGGGACTACCTATTTGATATCCTAAGGGAGAATGATATGCTTATAAAAAGGAAAAAAGCTACTTGTAGAACGACCTATTCACACCATCGCTTTTACAAGTATAATAACTTGGTTAAGGATATGGAAGTGACCCGTCCTAACCAGGTGTGGGTATCGGATATCACCTATATCCGGACAATCTCAGGTTTTTGTTACCTGGCTTTAATAACAGATATGTATTCCCGTAAAATTGTTGGATATGATATAAGTAACTCCCTGGAGCTGGCGGGCTGCCTGAGGGCTCTTAAAAAAGCCCTTAAGGCTGTCCGTCCTGCGAACGGACTAGTTCATCACTCTGACAGGGGTATTCAGTATTGCAGCTATCAGTATGTTGATGAACTAAAGAAACATGGCATCAGGATCAGCATGACAGAAGAAAACCATTGCTATGAAAATGCAATTGCCGAGAGAGTTAATGGCATTTTAAAAGATGAATTTTACCTGGATCAATGCTTCTATAACTTAGTTTATGCTTGTGATGCAGTGAAAAACGCAATTGAAATTTATAATAACAAAAGACTTCACCTATCTTTAGGATATAAAACTCCTGATATGGTATTTAAATTTGTAGCTTAAATTATTGTTTAACCTGTAGCCATATTTTAGGACAAGACATAAAATTCACACATAACTAAATATTAACCAAGATGGAAAAAAACTTACTGATTGAAAAAGGTAAAAAAGAAACAGTCGATAAAATTAAGAATCGAAATAGTATAATCTTTGGTATTATACTTATAATGTTTTCTTTAATAGTAGGATACAAACTACTTATGAGCAATTTAATTTTTGATTTTTCAAAATTTGACTTTTCGGATTTGCTTTCTTTAATACTGGCAATATTTTCAATAAGTCTTGCTGTCGTATTCTATTTCAAAGCAACAGACACAAGTAATTTATTCTATGATAATACTTATAAGTTCACAAAAGATATCTCAGAAATCTTAGGTAGAATAGAAGCAGGATTCGGTGAAAGATTAAAGCATATTGATGAAGGATACTCTGGATTAATAAATAAATTTGATAAAGGTACAGGACCTGACCTAGAAAAGAAGGTTGAAGAAGTGAAAACTGAATTTGAAAAAGAAAAGCAAAAATTGGAAAGAGAGGTCAAAGAAAAGCAACAAATTCTTGAAAATGCATTAAAGAAAGCCAAAATCGAAGAAAGTGAAAGATTGAGGATTATAGACCAATTGAACAAAAAAGAAATAGAAATTGAGAACCAAACAAGAGAGCTGCATTTCTTAAAAAATCAACTGAGTCATGCTGAATCAATTCAAGATATTGAAAGGACTGAACGATTACCTATGGAGATTCGAGATTTATTGATCTCAATAATTAATAGACAACATTTAGATATTACAACATTGAGAGAGGCGCCTATTGACTTTATTAGAAGAAGAATAAAATTGGAAATGGACGAATTTCCTACCAGTGTCAAACATATGTTGATTAAATTTGATATATGTAATGAATCTGGAACCTTGACAAGAAATGGTGCTGAAAGTCTGAAAAAATTTGCTTTAAGATTAAAATAATTACGTTGCCTAACACGGACAATAAAGTGCATTTGCTTGTCACGGTTTTTGCAAACAGATACTGCTCTTTTGATAGCATAGCAATAAAAGACAAACCCAAGACACGCACACCTGCTCCCAACAACACTTGTGTACCATGACTCAATACTGGTCTCGATTTAAGTTTACAGCGCTTCACTGCTCCAGTGCTCTTTATAAAAATACTTCAACATATTTCATTATCAATAACTTATTACAATTGTACCGCGACACTCATATACGCCCGTCATTCCGTACCCGGACTGCAAAAACACGTGCCATACCTTCCTCGCACCGGGACAGTATTGTGACTAAAGATTACGTACCCTGCCCGGTGTATCGTCAGGTAACACAAACGCACTTTATTGCCGGGCCGTTAGGTGTCATTTATCGCTGATTCACATGAGATTACGCTTTAATTACATATTCTTCTTTTTAATATTCTTAAGTCTATTTGGACTTGGCAATGACCAATCTACATCCAGGACTAGTATTAGATATCTTAAAGATACTGAATGGATTGCAAAACCAAACGCAAATAATAAAGTCATAAAATGTTACCATTTCCATCTTCTCAGCTTTGATGTATCCTCAAACCTGACTTCACATTTATGGGAAAAAGAATTCCGCAATTCATATAATCGGAAAATAACGGTGCTCTTTTTATTACAGAACAGATTATATAGACACAAATACTTAAAAAGCCTGATTTCAAGTAAACGATATGTCCCAAGACTATTCACAGATGACCACTATGTTTCGTACCGAATGCCAGAATTGATCAAACAGTTCTTTTTCGCTAGTGGAATTTACCACCAAGTAGGAAATTTTATGTGGAAACATTTACTGAATAGAAAATGGATAAATCAAAAAAGAAGTTCAAACGCAAAAGAAAGAGACGATTTAAATGGATACCTCAGTGGTTTTTTATAATTCTTGCCGCTATGATGATAGGTTTTTCAAACGCCTTTTATGATGAATACAGATGGATTGATAATTGTCGAAACTTTATACAATACGAACAAATATTCAATGATGAGGACAAATACAAAAGGAAAAAACATTTAAAGTGGATAAAAATAAAAAAAACGAACACCTAACACGGACAATATGGGTAAGTTGTTTGTCACGGTTTTTGCAATCGACTCCTGCTCTTTTGATAGCATAGCAATAAAAGATAAACCCAAGACACGCACACCTGATCATAACAAAACTTGTGTACCATGACTCGATACTGGTCTCGATTTAAGTTTACAGCGCTTCACTGCTCCAGTGCTCTTTATTAAAATACTTCAACATATTTCATTAACAATAACTTATTTTAATTGTACCGCGACACTCATCTAAGCCCGGCAATTGTACCCGGACTGCAAAAACGCGTGCCATACCTTCCTCG
>CAYTUX010000121.1:0-8378 GCA_964441455.1 uncultured Victivallales bacterium
GGAGGAGGTGGACGAGCTTGCGAGGACGGAGGGGTTCCTCCTCCCGTTCTTACAAGACAATATTATAACACATCGGGAGGGTTGGCGTCCCCGCCGACCAAAAAGGGTGTTCAACCAGAAAAATAAGGGTTTTTTATTAAATTCATTTTTTTCTTTAAAAACTTTATATAAATAAGATACAATTATGACATAAATAACGTGATTGACAAAACAACATCCACCACCTATATTTTGAATAAATTAAAATAGATATGATAAATAAAATTAAACATAATATAATATGTAGCAAAATGTTGACCGCCAATGATAGAATACTTCTTGGTGTATCCGGAGGTATAGACTCAATGGTTCTGTTTGATATAATGACTAAACTGGCAAAAAAAGGAATGTTTGCCGAACTGATCGTCGCTCATGTGGATCATATGCTACGGGACGAAGAGTCTGAATGCGACAAAAAACTTGTTGTTCAAACATGCATTGAAAACAATGTCAAATGCTTTGTACACAAAGTGGATGTTAAAAAGATTGCAATTGATAAAAAAATTTCAATTGAAATGGCTGCAAGAGATGCAAGATACTCTTTTTTTAAAAAGTGTTGTCATGAAAATAATTTAAACACTATTCTGACTGCACATAATGCTGATGATCAAGCCGAAACTGTACTGATGAGACTAATCAGAGGAACAACTCTAACAGGCATTTCAGGTATAAATTCATGCTCTGATTTCAATGGAATAAAACTTGTTAGGTCATTGCTTGAATATACTCGAAACGAAATTGAAGAATATGCAAAAAAAAATAATATTGTATGGCGAGAAGATTCATCAAATTTAACAGATGATTATCTTCGAAATAAAATCAGACATAATATAGTTCCGTTTATTACAAGCGAAATAAACTCTGCATTTATAAAAAATATTACAAAAATGACAAAACAATTTAAAATTGATGATGATTTTATTGAAAAACAAGCCGATGCGATTAAGCAAGACGCCATACAGGGCGATTGTATGGACTTTAGCAAAATTCACAATGTTGAACCTGCTTTGCAGAATAGAGTTATTCGCAGTTGGCTTGGAATGCATATACCCCCTGAACGACTGGATAACAGAACAATCAACAAAATTCACAAGTTGCACAAATCTGAAAAAGCCACATGCCATTTGGAAATTCAAAATAATTGTATAATTAAAAAATCTTACAATATATTCTCAATTAATATTAAAGATAATAAAAAAAATGAACAAGTTAGCTTTGAACTTGAAAATTACAATAAAATTGTTTTTGGAACACAATTACTTCGAATTATTATAAGCCGGGAAGAAGGAATTATTTTTGACAATACAGATGCTATTGGTAAACTACCGGCAAAGGCATCACTCTGTATTCCTCAAGGAGCTAAAGTTGTGGTTCGCAACATCAGACCTGGTGACAGAATGGAACCTTTGGGACTTTCCGGAAGCAAAAAGCTTAAAGATATCTTTATCAACGCAAAAGTACCAGTGGAAAAGAGGCAACAAATTCCTATTGTTGAAGTAAATGGAATTATTGCATGGATCCCGGGATATAGAATATCTAAGCATTTCAAAATCAAAAATGTTGCAGAAAAATGCACACATATATCAATTGAAAAACAGTAAAACTCCGGCGGGCTTGCCCCGTCGGGGTTAAGATCCTTCTCCGCAACAAAGTTGCATAAACATCGAAGCATTTCCACATTTGCAAAACTTTTCAACTAAAAAAAAGATGGAAACAAAATGCTTCCACCTTTTTTTTATAAAATCTAAGAATTGATTCCTGAGAACAGGAAACTTAAGTAATTATTTGCTGAGCTTAAATTTTTCGTGAAGACGAGCTTTTTTACCCTTACGATCACGTAAAAAATAAAGTTTAGCACGTCTTACAGAAGAAGAACTCTGAACTTCAAGTTTTTCAATATATGGTGAGTGAACTGGAAATACCTTTTCAACACCAACACCATGTGAAACTCTTCTGACTGTAAATGTTTCTGTATTACCTTCACCATCACGAGCAATTACATAACCTGCAAAGATCTGTATACGCTCTTTATCACCTTCTTTAATTTTACAGTGAACTCTTACGTTATCACCAATACCAAAAGAAGTCTCTTCTTCACTCTTAAGATTTTCTCTATTAAGTTTTGCTATTACGGGGTTCATCTTTTCTCTCCGCTAAATTTTCATTTATCCAATAAATCTGGTCTAATATTTTTTGTTATTTTATATGCTTGTTCCTTACGCCACCTTGCTATCTCTGCATGATTGCCCGATAACAAAATATTCGGAACAGTTAAACCGTTATAATCTGCCGGTCTTGTATAATGAGGATACTCCAATAAACCATCATCCATAAAGGATTCTGCATCTGTTGCACCTTCACCACCTAAAACACCCGGCAACAAGCGAACTACGGAGTCTATTACAACTGCCGCAGGTAAAACTCCATTTGTCAAAATATAGTCACCGATGGATATACCCTCGTCCACTAAACTTTCGTTCACTCGCTCGTCAATTCCTTCATAATGTCCACATACAAAAATTATATGTGTTTCCTTTGCCAAATCTAATGCTTTAGACTGCTTAAATGGTGTTCCGCGAGGAGTCATTAAAATAACCCTCGATGTCTCACTCTTTAAACTGTTAATAGCATCAAACAACGGTTCCGGTTTCATAACCATTCCCGGACCTCCACCATATGGACGATCATCTGTAGTCTGATGCGTATCTGTTGAAAAATCTCTAAGATTGACAACATTAAACTCTACAGCACCCTTCTCTACCGCTCGCTTCAGCATACTCTCTCCGAGAAAACCATCAAGCATTCCCGGAAAAATAGTTATCACATCTATTCTTAGTGACATTACAAAAATATTGCCTGTTTTAAGCTTCAGCCTTTGTTGCCTGTTTCAAAAGACTGTCAACCGTTTGACTTACCTGAGCACCTTGATTAATCCAATAATCAATGCGATCTTGCTTTAACCCAAACTTATTATCAGCCTTTTTAGGATCATACCACCCTAGTACTTCAATTGCTCGTCCATCTCGTGGTGAACGAACATCTGCAACCACTAAACGGTAGCATGCACTATTTTTAGCACCTGTTCTTGTTAATCTAATTTTAATTGCCATATTCTTAATTTACCTGAATTTTTACCTATTTTATGCGATTTTTCATTCATAACTTCCAAAAAACGGCGTATCATTACATAATACACTACCTTTTGCAAGCATCTAATCACTTTTTTTTGCTTTTTTTTATAAACTTATTAATAATTTCTAAATTAAATCTGTGTATCGACCTGAAATTTCTCTTATATTGATCTCAATCTTTCTTACTTCAAGTATGCCAAGAGCACTTGCCAATGTCTCTCTAATTCGCTTCTGTAATACCCCGCAAGCTTCATGAATCTGCGGATCAGGCTTGACGCGAACCAAAACTATTATATCAATATATCGCTTCTTGGAAATTATTTTGGGCTGCAATTTTACTATAGAGGGAAACTCCGACGATAACTTCACAATGTAATTCTTAATGGCTTGTGCTGAAATCGTAATGACTCCATTCTCCCCCTCTATTGATATACACTCATCACTCTTTTCTATGTTCATTCCGGACAAAACATATAGTATGTTACAAAAAAACAGAGCTATACCAAAAAATAAAAGATAAAAACGAGCATCTCCAAAAACCATCACAAAGTCGTTCCATAAACCTTCTGAAGAACATGCAATAATCAACGTAACACTAACAACAAACATTGCAATGGCAATAATATCCTTAAACAAACGGTGCAAAAATTTCATTATTCTGTCTCCTCAATTTCTTCTTTTGTTTTCCTCACATTTGGAGCAATACGAACATCACTAACATGATAAGTATATGTCCCTTTGGCTTTTCTATTATAAACTTTTAAATTCCCACCCATTACATCTCGTTCAACAATTCTGCCAATACCACTGGGAGTCTCAACAAACATACCAACTCTAGGCAAATCTAATCCTAACTCTTTATATTGCTGATCCTCAAAACGCAGACAACACTTTAAACGATCACACATACCCGTAATGGCTCCAAGCTTCAAGGATAACCCTTGTGTCTTGGCCATACGTACATTGACTGCATTAAATTTGTGCATCCATCTTCGACAACACATCACCTGACCACATGGCGCTATTCCCCCAATTAAAGCTGCCTCATCTCTTATGCCAATCTGAATCATATGCACATGTGTGTTAAACACCGCAGATAAATCGCGAATCATTGTACGAAAATCAATCCTGCTCTCTGATACAAAGGTAATAAAAAACGTATTGCCATCAAAACTATAACGCAATCCAACAACTCGAATATCTAATTTCAATTCCTTTACCTTGGATTCACATTTCTCTCTGTTCATACGTGCTTTTATCGCATTCTCATTAGCAATAGACTTGTCTTTAAGTGTTGCAGAACGAATAACTTTATTTTTGCTTACATCGGTATTGTCATTATCCATGGAATGCGGACATTCATGCTGTACATCTTCATCCTCTAAAATCCTGATAATTGTCCCGAAATCCTGACATTTATCTCGCTGAACAATACAGTCCTCGTTTAGATGAACATGCACATTGTCAACAACTTTTGCATAAATTATCAATCCATCTTCTATTTTTACAACGGCAATCATATTTCCCTTAAATTATTTTGTGCGGGCAGATCTTGTGTCTGTCACATTTTGAGCAATGATCCTTACCTCTTGTACAGACGACGTGATTTATCCCATATCTCTTCTCTTAAATCTTACCTCATAACACAAAATGATACGCTGCTCGGATTTTTCTATAAACTCATCCCGCTGAATCCCTGTCTTAAAGCCTGAATAGGCCGAACATTGGCTTCCATCATTGTGTTAATGTTCTCCAAAATATCCATGTCTCTCCGGATACTCTGCTCTGTCATGCCATCAATATAAAATTTTATCTCACTTAAAAAATTCTTGTTAATAACAAATTCTTCATCACATCCAAGCTTTAATACAAACATATCCCGATAAAAAGTGAACAGAAATTTCATTATTGCAGCTCTTTTTTCCTTGAACATCGCCTCTGCTCTTGCATCAATTACTCTCTTCTCCGAATCAACAACTTCATCGGATGCTAAATTTGACTCCTGTTTTACCATATCTTTCTTAATTTTACCAAACAAATCGTCAAATAATTTTGCAATAGTCATTGCTGATATCAGCCGTGATGCCGAATTAACCGGTCTGTGTCCAACTAAAATATCAACAATTTCTCCATATAGTTCATAATTATCATCAGTTTCATCATCAACATCAAGCATAACTGTCTGACACCTTGAAATTATGGTTGGCAGCAATGTCCTGATGTTTTCTGCAATCAAAAAGAAAACACAGCGCTCAGGCGGTTCTTCAAGGGTTTTAAGAAATGCATTACCTGCCCCCTGCCCAAGCCTGTCGGCATCAATAAATACTGCAACTTTCCAACCATGATTATATGATGTCATATATACATTATTCAAAAGCTCCCGAACCTGATCAATGGAAATACTACGCGATTTGTTCTCAGGCTCAATCCAAAATGCATCCGGAGCTGTTCGATCCTGAACTTTCTGCCTTACAAATGCTTTATGTGCTTCATCATCAATGGTGGATGAAAGAATATGCTCCAACACTTTCTTTGTAAAGTCTATACAGGTAGCTTTATTGCAGCCGCTCACAATATAAGCATGTGCAAAACGCCCCTCATCAAAACTTGATATTAACTTGTTGTATGCATCAATCTCTTTCATATTCTCAATTCATAATTCGTCGTTCGTTTATCGAAAATCGTTCGTCGTGGTCCTGTAGTCCCGTCATCCGTAATTGCCGAAGGCATTGCAATGGCGGATTCCCCATTTACGAATTTTCTCATTTAAGCATTTCCCGCATCTTTCCCTCAATCAATGCCGCTGTCTCATCAATAGTCCCTCGGGCATCAATTACGAAAAATCGTTCAGGTTCATTCCGCGCCATCTCCAAAAAACCCTGCCTCAACTTTTCATGAAATTCAATTGCCTCACTCTCAAGCCTGTCTTTAACTGTCTTATTAGCTGCATTTCTCTCTTCAATACGCCTGAAACCTTCTTCCACAGGTATATCAAGCAGAAATGTAACATCCGGTTTCAAACCACCTGTTGCAAAATCATTTAAATGCCCAACTGCATGAACTCCAAAACCCCTTCCGTAACCCTGATATGCAACTGTTGAATCAGAAAACCTGTCACAAATCACAACCTTTCCTACATCTAACGCAGGCTTAATAACTTCAGCAACAAGCTGTGCACGGCTTGCCTCAAACAATAAGGTCTCTGCTGCTCCAACTAAGTTTGAGCCTGCTGCATCATGCTGAAGCAAATTGCGGATGGCCTCTCCGGCTGATGTACCTCCGGGCTCCCTGGTACAAAGAACATCTTTACCATGTCTCTCAAGAAAATCCTTCAAAAAACCTATCTGTGTAGACTTCCCGCCTGCCTCAGGTCCCTCAAAGGTAACAAATAAACCTTTCATATCTCAAATTCCTTTTTAGAGTATGGGCTAAGCATGCCTCACCCCTATAATCATTTCCTGCTTTTTCCGAATTTCCGCATTTGTTACACCTTGCGTAACTTTGCTCCATCAGGGGTATCTTTTACTTCCCATCCCATCAATATAAGCTTATCTCTCAATTCATCAGATCGTGCCCAGTTCTTATCAGCTCTAGCTGCATCTCGTTTTTTAACAATTTTCAAAACATCAGAAGGTATTGTCTGCTCCGGAATATCCAGAACACCAAGAACTTTATTGAAACTGTCAAGTAGTTCATCTACCTTTTTTGCATCCGCCAAACTCAAAGTCTCAGCATTCATATCAATATTACCGTCATGAACCATATCAAAAATAACTGCTAAACATTCTGAAATATTCAAATCATCACTTATTCCATCATGAAAATCTACAGAGGCTTTCTCTGCCCACATCGGCAATGTCCCCATATCATCTCCATGTGCCGAATACTCCTTCAACCTTATTCTGAAATCATCAATCCGACTCAAAGACGCTTTTGCCGCATCTAGCGCATCAAATGAAAAATTAAGTGATTGACGATAGTGCCCGGCAAGAAGAACGTATCTGATTTCCCGTCCTTTATATCCCTTATCAAAAAGATCTCGTAGCGTATAAAAATTACCAGTAGATTTAGACATCTTCTGATTCTCAACACGCAGATGTGCACAATGCAGCCAATAGTTTACAAACTTCTTGCCTGTAACTGCCTCTGCCTGTGCAATCTCATTCTCGTGGTGAGGAAACATGTTGTCAATGCCTCCTGTATGAATATCAAAACTCTCTCCAAGATACTTGAAACTCATTGCTGAACACTCAATGTGCCAGCCCGGACGACCTCTGCCCCATGGTGAATCCCAATATACATCACCATCACTCTCTGTCCATGCCTTCCATAATGCAAAATCGGAAACATTGTCTTTGTCGTACTCGTCCTGTGCTACACGTGCCCCGGCTTGCATTCCATCCATATTCAGATTTGCCAACTTTCCATAATCTTTGAAACTTGAAACGTTAAAATAAACACAATTATCATCTGAAACATATGCGTTTCCTTTTTCAATAAGCTTTTGAACAAGATCTATCATCTCTGAAATGTGATCTGTAGCAGCAGGATAATATTCGGCGGGTTCAATCCCCAAAGCCTTTAAATCTTCAAAAAATGCATCTTTGTAAGTCTTGGTATATTCGTCAAGAGACACTCCTGCCTCAATTGCACCTTTGATTGTCTTATCATCAACATCTGTCAAATTCATTACCTGAACAACATCATAACCAAGGTACTCTAATGACCTACGTAATATATCCTCAAACATATAGGCTCTAAAGTTTCCTATATGTGCATAATTATAAACCGTCGGACCGCAAGTATACATCTTGACAACACCATCTTCCAATGGCTTAAAAACTTCCTGCTCCCTACTAAATGTATTGTAAAATTCCATCTCTATCCCTTAAAATTGTAAAAAAATCAATAATTTATAAGCTTATCAAATAGCTTGTTAATTTGCAATTCATAAATAAAAAAAAGGAGAAAATCCTTAATTTTTCGGTTGAACATCCTTTTTGGTCGGCGGGGACGCCAACCCTCCCGATGTGTTATAATATTGTCTTGTAAGAACGGGAGAAAACACCCCTCCGTCCTCGCAAGCTCGTCCACCTCCCCTCAGCAAGAGGAGGAGCTAATACGTCCTCGGCGTCCGCTGAAACTAATTTTTTAATTTATCACCCAAAAGGTGATAAAATAAAAATATATTCCTTAATTCTATTGGAT
>CAYTUX010000122.1:0-3247 GCA_964441455.1 uncultured Victivallales bacterium
GAGACTAAAAGGTTTGTTATTCCGGCAATAACCGAAATCACTGCTCTGGTTCCTAAATTTATGTTTGCACCGTTTAACAACATTGCAATTGGGCCTATAAATGCATTAAGTATTACGTATGTACTCATTGCAATTAATAATGACATCGGAATATCAAGTGATGCACCTGTCCAAAGTGTAATAATTGTATTAGTGAAGAATATTAAGATTACTAAAGGAATAATATTTAGGGATAATGTAAGGCAAATTGTTCTGAAGAAAGTTTTTCGTACCCATGCAGTTTGTTTTTTCATTAACGCTTCTCTATAAGCTGGCCAGATGGGCATTAGGATAAAGCTGAGCAGAGTATTTACAATCATAAATAATTTAAGAGGAATATTATATGAAGGAACAGCTTCGGCACCCAAAAATCGGGCAATAACCAATGAGTCAATTTGCGTCGCCAGAACGGTTGATATGCCTGTTATATAAAAAAACATACCTGTTTTGAGTAATATAATAGATGTATCTTTGTTGATATATTTAATTTTGGGAAGCAGCCATGGTCTGGATTTCTTAAACAAAAAAATAGCATTCACTATTGCCGATAAGCATTGAGTTCCTGAGAGTATGAATACAAAGTATATAAAGCTCATGCCCGTAAATTTGCCTATAACACAGCCTGTAAGCATTAAAAGTTTGGTTAAAGCTAGAAAAATATTATTTATATATATTTCCTGATAGGCCATTCGAATCTTGGAAATTAGTGATAAGGCAATATTTAGAACAAAAAATACAAAATAAATAGTCAGTGCATTTGTCGTTAAACTTGCTGTTTTATCATCAGTTATCTTAAAAAACTGATTCCAATCGAACTGTATAACAAAAGGAGTCCCGATTATAAGAATTAATAATGATATGACAGCCATTGCCATGTATGCCGATGATACCGCCTGTTTTGCCATTGTCTTATCATTCAGACCATGAGCCTTGCTTAAAACATTTATTAATCCATTGCCTAGACCAAAATCACTGAACATTGCAAAAGAGGCCATA
Source organism: uncultured Victivallales bacterium (assembly GCA_964441455.1). Classification (GTDB taxonomy): domain Bacteria; phylum Verrucomicrobiota; class Kiritimatiellia; order JAQICX01; family JAQICX01; genus JAQICX01. Next base: position 1,036 of record CAYTUX010000122.1, read on the forward strand.
GCACTTATTGCCAGCCAAAGACCATACTGTTCCCTACCCAAATAATTAAGCAGTAGGGGAACCATAATAATCATTACACTATAGTTTATCACTTGCGACAAACCGCCCGATAATGCGGATATTGCAATTCTTCTATGTCTCTCTGCTTCTTGCCCAGCTGCAGTTGATGTGTCAAATGGCTTCAAACGAAAATGTCGAAGTATATTTTTTGTTTTTAAAATTATTGTCTTCAGCATATTTTCTTACTTATTGATTTTTTTAATACGGTATTTGATTCCACCCATTATATATCTCGATTTATTTGTAATAATAGATGAGAAGAAATCGGCCTTAAGTTTTCTTATGATTGAAGCATCTTCCACATTGGACTTTATGTTGTTTTTATAGCAATCAATCCATGTCCTTGGATTATTTTCTGCTGCCTGCTTAAGTTTTTCAACATTTTCTGCATCAGGGATAAATCTCTCGGGATTTTCAATAGCTTGTTGGAACATCTCCAATATTTCCTTTTCCGAAGCATTCATCCATAAGTATTTCTCCATGCCGAGCGAATTTAACATATTTTCCGTTTTTTCTTCTCTAATCATGGCTATACATGGTATGCCTGCAAGAGCACAGAAAACGAGAATATGCATTCTCATAGTAAATACAACATTAAATTGAGCTAGGAAATCAATGAAATCTTTTGGTGTCTTATATTCATCCTGTACAGGAAAATCACCCAGCTTATCAAGTGTGGTTTTTATCATGGGATAATCAAACTGAGTTTCTTTTCTTATTTCACTGCATATTCCCATATAACTGAATTGCTGATTTTCAGTTTTAAATTTATTAAGGGCATTTGCTATTCTGTCTGCATATCCAATATGGTCATGACCTTCACTTACTAAACTTAATGCAATGATATTTTCAGGTTTCCATTTCTTTTTCACATTCAATGAGTATGCACAGTCTGCTCCTATTATCATTAGTTCTTCGTTGATCCCCTTCTGAATAGCTTGTTGTTTGTCAAAACTGCTTCTTACAGTAATAACATCAAGGTATTTATTATAGTAATCAGAAACAAATTTTTTGGCTTTGTTTGTGTTGATTTTGCTGATACCTGCACCAAGCATTGATATAGGTTTCTGATAATGAATTGCATGATCAATAATTCTGCAGCAGTGTCTCAGAGGGTACCTGATACATGGATGCTCTGTTATTAATGTGCCTCCTCCCAACACAATATGTGTTGCCCAACGAATAGCTTCATGTTCAGCTTTTATTGTGTTTGGCCATACATGATTTAAACCGGTTGCACTTTTTGTATGTTCCGGATTAATGGAGATGGCTCCAAACTCAATGTTTTCTTTTGTGTTTTTAAAACTGCATAGCAAACCCTCAAGGATTGCATCATCTCCAATGTTGCCTGCTCCATATAAACACCCGCAAAATAATATTCTTTTCATAATAGTGTTTGCCCCCTTATTTGTTGAATTGAATCCAGCACTTGCTCAACGGTTATCTGTTTTATGCAGTGCGAATGACTATTGATAAATTCTTTTGTTTGTGTTGAGCCTGGCAGGACTGGTTTCAAAACTATCTTATTATGTATTTTAGGGGCGAATCTTATTGGTACAGTCTCAAAGTATCGTTCTGTATCTCCCGGATAATTGAATATTTCTATAACCGGTGTTTTTACTGCTGCTGCAATGTGTACAGGTCCGCTGTCGTTTCCTACAAACATATGGCATATTTTGATTAAAGCCGCTGTCTCAACAAGAGATAATTTTCCTGTCATATCAATAACATCAGGAAGATTTTTTGCTAGAATTTCTGCTTTTATTTTGTCATGCTGACTACCTATTAAAATAAATTTTGTAGAAGCAGAATGCTTTGACAAATTTTGTATAACTTCTCTAAATGAATCCAGCGGCCAACATTTTGATTCTTTGGATGCGGTAAACCCTAATGCAATGAGTATGTCATCGTCATCTATTTTATTTTTTATAGATGAATATACTTTTTCCAATATGATTTTTTCATTGTTGAACCATAGTTCGGGTTCGTAAGAATGAATATCTGCATATCCTGCTGTTTTAAGAAAATCTAGATTTGTTTCAACTTCGTGTTTAAGTTCTTTTGTTGTGAATTTCATGTCTGTAAACTTGTCATATCCTCTGTTGACGACCGTTCGTTCGGCAGTCTGTTTTTCAGAAAAAGAAACTATTTT
>CAYTUX010000123.1:0-4465 GCA_964441455.1 uncultured Victivallales bacterium
CTATTGCCTTCAGGAGTTCTTCCCGTTCATATTCCAAATCCTGAACTTTTTGCTTTGCTTTTTTATCCCCCCTCAAATGCCAGAGTTGCATTTGCTAAAAATTCTTTCTTCCATTGACCTGTCTGATTGGGGTGAATGTCAAAATCACTACCGAGTTCTGCTAAGGTTTTTGTCTCTTTCAAAGCCTCGAGAGCTACTTGAGTCTTAAATGCCGCATCATAAGTTTTACGTGGTTTTCTGCTCATTGTATATGCCTTTCTGTTTTTATGTTAATTTACAAAAGCATCCACTTATAAGCAATCAAAAAATTGTCTTAAAAATCGGCACCATTATAGTGTGCGGTGGGCGACCTTAAAAGCATTACTCTCCTCCCCCCACTAGAAAATACTTAAACTTTCCATCTGTATATATCAGTTGAATATCAGATTTATCAATTCCTTGCACACTATGACTCATTAATATTCTAGCAGACACAATCAAAGAATCATCTGGTATATATACAGTATAATCACCTAGCATATTGTTATACTCAACAGTATCTAAGGTGTATAAAACAGAAAACGATAGTGCCCCATAGTTTTCTCTAAACCAATCAATAGTTTGATTGCATCCATTGGTTAATATCTGAGGCTCTATTGGTTGAGGAATTTTATTTAGTTCTCTAACTACTACTCTATCTTTCAACTCACCAACCGACATATCCTTTATACCTGAAACAAAACTTTTTATCTTTTCATGAAAGTTGTCTGGAATATTGGCTGTACTAAGTCTGTTCTCATAAAGTTGCATTAAATTTGTAGGTATCAAGAGATAATCTAACTCATCAATGGATACAATATCTCCCAAAGGGTATCTGTCAAAAGAAACTGGACAAAACGTACCTGTGAGATAAGCCTTATTTGTTGAAATAATTACTTTACTATCCACTTCTACAGCAACAGGACTTCTCATATAATTTTTATTGTACTGAGCGGTGTTATAAAGACAGTTCAAATCTTTAATCACAAAATCTTTTAATTCATCAGACCAATTTCCATCCTCAAATACTACAGGGAAATTAGTGTTTGATAAATACATCCTATAACTATTCTTTTTGTTTATCAAACTCTGACAACTATTAAGTGTAAAAAACACCATTACTGCCATAAAAAATATAGCAACTAATATAAATATAATTCTTTTATTCATAATTTTACTCCGGATTTATCTGATTATTTGTATGTGGTGGGCGTCGTTCGAAATATTTTTCTATATATGCACCTTCAATCATTAAAGGATTTGAAGTATTGTAACCCAGATTTGTTCTTTCTACAGGGTTTCCATCTAATTGAAATGCCCACACAAAAGGCTTCACATCATTGTTTACATGAGCAAGAGACCAGTTATTAAAAGACCATGGAGCAGAAAAATCAGCCGACCCAGCAGCAACACCTGATTCAATCAGATTCCCATTGACATCATAACAAGCTTGATGCCCATGACCACCTGCTGTTACAGAAGATCTCATACTAAACTCCGCATCATTATGATAATATAGGTGAGGCGAACCAGGAGCATACCAAGTATTACTACCATTTGGCTCAGGATCTGTGTTATTAGCACCTAACCTTGAATAAACAGGCGGCAATTCATTCAGCCAAGTCATATCAGCACTATTTGCATACCAGTTTGTAAAAATTACATATGTATCTGGAGAATATACAACAACAATAAGCTTATCAGTGACTATTCCATCAAACTTAGAATTTATACCAAAACTATAAATATTCCCCTCGCCAGGATCTGAGCCTGTATAAATTAAATAGTCATTGGCATCAACTGTTGCAGAACCAAAAATTGAGTCTGCAATTTCAAATGTGATTTTATCAGAGGAATAATAGACGGGGGTTATATCTAATAAATTATATAAATTGATTTTATTATTAGGAGATGCCTGCCATTCAATTGCAATGCAGTTTGTATATTGAGCGTAATCATCATCAGGATGAGTCAAGTTGCGAATATTCGTAAGATAATCTGCAAATTCAATCCAGACAGTAGCAATCCATGCTTTTTCAGTCCACAAACCAACACCATCCAAAACATAAGTAACGTCAATATCATGCTCTCCCGGCTCAAGTGCCTGAACATAGAGAGTTCTTTCGGCTCCATTCTCAAACAGATCATTATAAGAGTAATTATGTCCATCTTGAATTGAGTCTGTTGAGTTTGTCCTTGTCATTGTACCATTCTTTTTCCAAATTTTTACTTTTGTCTCATCAAAATCTAATCTGAAATACGCATTTGTTGCACTCTGATGAGTTTTGATTAAGATTGGCATATATACAACCAATTAAGATATTACTTGTTTTTCTTCCCATAATCTTTTATGTACTTTTGTTTTAATGCTTCCAGATCATTTGTTCGGTGCGTAGGAATGTTAATGTTTCTTTCTTCCCACCTTCTTTTTTCAGTAGGTGTACTTTTTAAATTAGGATGTTTTATTTTATCAATAACAAAAAAACGTCTTGTCTCTGAAAAACCAAAAAGTAAATCACCTTGTCTATTTAAGGAGCATTTCATAGGTGGATCAACAACTTCAATATATAAATTAGTTCGCCCATATATGTGAAAGTATTTCGGTGGAAATGATATAAATTCCATACCATTATCATTACTCACAAATGTTTTAGGAATTTCTCCATTCTCAAAAATGTATTCAACCGGACTATAGGGACCTGTTTGTGGTAATTGCTCTGTAGTTACAAATACATTACTCCAACATGTAAAAGTATTATTTGAAACACTAAACATGCCTACTTGATAAATATTATTGCTTTGTGATATATATCCAAGTCTATCTCTATTATAATATGATCCATACACAGCAAAACTCCCAAACATAAACACGACTATTATTACTTTTAAAATCATTCTGACACTCCTCTAATTATTATTGTATTTTTAAATATTTTGCACTTGCAGTTGCCCCCGGCTCTCTTGTTCTTCCACCTGTATTATTTCGTATAAATCCAGATGTTATTTCAATTATATTATAGCTTTGTGGAACAAAAGAAACCTGACTATTATTATTCGTTAATATTCCATGGTAACAAAGTCTCCATTGAGATCCTCCAAGAAAATATATTGTGTTATCATCAAAGAGCCAAACAGCATTGACTGTATAATATTGTGTTGTTGCAATATATGATATTCCATTTGTAAAAACAATATATTTATCAAGTACAATACGAGGAGTATCATATCCGATATACATATCTGAACTTAAGCTTTCATTTGGATAAAAAGGATTCCATAGAACACCTGAATATTGTCCATCGACAAGCCATGCGTTATAATATGGCATCACATAGTCCCAAGCAAAGTAATCGTCATTCGGATTTTTTATACCTGCTCCATTGCTGAAAAGCCCTTTATTTTTAACAGTTTGAATAACACATAGCTCTCCTAACAACCTATCTCCCTGATGTACCTGTGTGGTTATTGTCATTGTAGGTTCTCGATTTGTTAGAGAACTACCATTTGACCAAATGGCATCCTTTTGATCTTCTCCCACAAAGTAGCCAGGAGTAGCATTGCATTTTGTTAAAGTGAAATTAGTAATAACAGGAGTAATTGTAATTTTAACCTTATCCTGATTCAAAATTATTTCATCTTTTATATATTCAAGACTTAGTTCAATGCTTCTAAGCGATTCACCTTCCTTAATTCCTTCAATATATAAAGCTTCAGGTATTGTATCTGTTTCATAATTCCATGTTACAGGTAAGGCTACTTCATTTTGTTTTTGAGTTGTCTTCCATAGCTTAATTTGATCTCGTCCGTTTTCTGTTTTACTTAATTTTAGTTGGCCTTCTAAATTATCATTACCATTATCAATTGTCAACTCAACAAGATCATCATCAAAGTAGTTGGTCGCATCAAAATCTCTACATGCAGCAATAAAATTAGAAACTATACTACCATTGTCATTATCCGCATTAATAGGAACAAAGGCTCCAATAGATATCTCATCTTCTTCATCTAAACCATTTATAGCAATATCAATTTGAGCAAAAATCACACTCACGTCCTCCGTCCACACATTCTGACCATCAAGCAAATATGTAACTTCAACATCATGCTCCCCAGACTCAAGAGCTTGTACGTAATAGGTCTGCTCCGTTCCATCTTCAAACAGATCACTGTAAGAGTAATTATGATATGCCTGAATCAGATTGCCATTTGGAATATATGAATTTGTTCTTGTTGTCATAGCATTACTGTCTTCTGTCCAAACTTTAATTTTTGTCTCATCAAAATCAAACCTGAAAAAGGTATTTGTTGCACTCTGATGAGTTTTAACTAAGATTGGCATAAATTCGCCAGCATTGTCAAGGTCATTAACATTATTTGTTCCATCGTTGTCTGCATCTTCAAGCCCCGTGAACATGCTGATACCATCTGTAAGGTTTGAAACTGCAAG
>CAYTUX010000124.1:0-3603 GCA_964441455.1 uncultured Victivallales bacterium
TACCGAGGACGGAGGGGTTCTTCCTCCCGTGTAAACCTTGCAGGTTAATGTTAGATTGCAGCTTTAACAGGGAGGGTCATCGTCCCCGATGACCGAAATAAAACAAAAAACATAGGGATAAGACTAAATAGTCTGTATCCCATTGATTTAAAACAAAATAGGGCTGTCAATAGTGAAAAACTTTTGACAAAACCAATAAATTTGAAGGGAATATTAAAATGAGAATTTATGAATTAGCAAAAGAGATGGACGTTGACAGCAAAGAGTTGCTGGAACATGTCCGAGAGCTTGGCGTTGAAGTCAAGAACCACATGAGTGCAATCGACGAAGAAACGATTGAACTATTAAAAGAGATGTATGAAGTTCATGAAAAACCGATAGATAAAAAAGAAAAAAAGGTCGAAGCTCCACCTGAAAAAGAACCAGTTAATGATGTTGAAGAAGAGAATCATTCAACAGTTGACCATGATTCAAAAGTTATTACTGTCAACTCTTCCTCTATTGTCATAAAAGACCTTGCAAATCTCATTGACAAAAAACCAAATGTTCTGATTGCACAGCTTATGCAGATGAATATACTTGCATCAATTAATCAGGCTTTGGATATTAAAGCTGCAAGAAAAATTGCAGAAAAATTTGGTTATACTTTGACTTTGGAATCAAAAAAGGTGACAAAGAAAAAAGAGATTGAGCAAGACAATAAGAAAAAAGTTCATGCTCAGGAAAATCTTAAATCAAGATCTCCAATTGTTACTTTTCTTGGTCATGTTGACCACGGCAAAACATCATTATTGGACAACATACGTAATGAAACTGTAGCTTCCGGCGAACATGGTGGCATCACCCAGCATATTGGAGCTTATACTGTTAACAAAAACGGTCATCGTATTACTTTTTTAGATACTCCCGGTCACGCGGCTTTTACAGCTATGCGTGCACGCGGTGCAAATATTACTGATATTGCTGTGATTATTATTGCTGCTGATGACGGCATAATGCCGCAGACAAAAGAGGCAATTGCCCATGCAAAAGCTGCGGGAGTCGAACTGATTGTGGCAATTAACAAAATTGACCTGCCAAATGCAGATGTGGATCGGGTGAAAATTCAGCTGCAGTCCGCAGATCTGCTTCCGGAAGATTGGGGCGGTCAGACCATCTGTGTTCCTGTCAGCGCACAGACAGGTGAAGGCATTGATACATTGCTGGAAATGATTCTTCTTCAAGCTGAAGTCTTGGAACTTAATGCTAATCCTCAGGCAAAAGCCGAAGGCTATGTTATTGAAGCAAAACTTGAACAGGGAATTGGACCGACTGCAAGCCTTTTGGTTAAAGATGGTACTCTAAAGATTGGGGATGCTGTTTTATGTGGAGCATATTGGGGAAAAGTAAGAGCTTTAATTGATGATCATGGTAATAGAATTAAAAAGGCCGGTCCCTCTACGCCGGTAAAATGCCTTGGTCTATCCGGAGTGCCGCAAGCAGGTGAGCAGTTTTCTATATGCAGCAGCGACAAAGAGGCTCGTTCTTTAGCTGAAGCTAAAATGGAAGAACTTAAACAGGAACAACTTGCACCAAAGAAAATGTCGCTTGAAGATCTGTTTTCAAAATCTGTTGCCGAGGACAATCTGGAACTTAATATTATTTTAAAGTCTGACACAAGAGGTTCTGCAGAAGCAATAATGCACTCTCTTGATGAAATTAAAAGTGAAAAGATTTCTCTTAAAATAATTCATAGCGATACCGGCAATATATCTTCAGGAGATGTACTTTTAGCAAGTGCGTCAAATGCTGTTATTCTTGGATTCCATGTTGCAAAAGAACCCGGCCTTCAGAAAATTCAAAAGCGTGAGGGTGTAGACATCCATCTGTTCCACATCATTTATGAGTTGATTGATATGGTTAAAGAAGCTATGACCGGTATGCTTGCTCCTGAATATAAAGAGACAATCACAGGACATGCAAAAATATTACAGATTTTTCAAATTGGCAAACGTTCAAAAATTGCAGGTTGCTATGTTACAGACGGTACTATCAGCACTAATGGTCGTGCCCGTGTAAAACGTGATAATGAAATTCTTTTTGAAGGTGCAATTGATACTATCAAGCATTTTCAGGAGACTGTTAAAACAATGCGAGAAGGTCAGGAATGTGGCATCAAGATGGCAAACTTCTCTGATTTTGAGCCCGGCGATATTGTTGAAGCATACGAAATGATAAAACAGGATATTAAGTTATAACAATTATTATAGCTTTGGAGAAAAATATGGCTTTAGAATACGAAAGATTAACAAGAGTTAACGAACTCCTTAAAGAAGAAATTTCAAAAGCAATATATGAAGTTATGGATCCGTCTGAGTTTGACTTGGCTTCATTTACAATTACAAGAGTAGTTACAAGTCCCGGACTTAGAGACGCAAAAGTATTTGTTTCCATATATCAGCATGAAGGTGAAAAACTTAAACTCATCAATATTATTCGCAGAAAGTCCCATAAGATACAAAGTCTTCTTAATGGTCGTCTATCTCTTAAATATATACCAAGACTGCACTTCACTCTTGATGATTCTATTGAAACAGGAGATAATGTTCTGAACATCATCGCCGAGCTTGAAAAAGAGACTGATTTTGACTCAATTGATTTACCTGAAGACTTCAGTGATAACGAAGATCGTTAAAAAAGTATGAATATTAGTAATCAACCACCGGAATTCGGACCTCTTGATGGAGTTCTGATTGTAGACAAACCTGCCGGCATAACATCACACGATGTGGTTCATAAAATCCGACGAAATTTTAAAATCAGGAAAGTCGGGCACGGTGGAACTCTTGATCCAAATGCCACAGGCTTATTAGTCATACTTCTTGGTAAGGGTACAAAACTTTCAAACTCTGTTATGTCCGGCGACAAAACATATCAGGGTAAGATTCTTCTTGGAGTTGAAACAGATTCACAGGATTGTGATGGTGAAGTTGTGGCAGAAAAAGATCCAGCCGGTATCACAGAAGAACAGATCAGAAAAGAGATTAAAACGTTTATTGGAGATTTTTATCAGACCCCGCCAATGGTATCTGCAATAAAGATAAACGGAGAAGCTCTATATAAAGCTGCACGACGCGGGGAAGTTGTTGAACGTAAAGAGCGTTTTGTACATGTGTACAGTTTCAATATTAATAATTTTAACATGCCATATCTTGATGTTACAATCAAATGTACAAAAGGAACATACATAAGAACAATTGCACATGATTTGGGACAGAAACTCGGGTGTGGAGCAAACTTAGTTGAGCTAAGGCGACTTGCAAGCGGATGTTTTAGCCTGGACAACGCCATCACTCTTGATGAAATAATGAATATGACATCAACTCAGCTGGCTGAAAACGTTATAACTGTTCCGCAAGTGGCACTGCTAAATAAAAAAAGATAAGAATGTCTCGCACAGAGTACTTGCGTTTTGCATTTGTTTTGAGTTTGTATTTGCTGTTAATATTTTGTATATTTAATTTAAACCTATTTACGGCATTTGAAATTCAGAAAAACGGATAAGTGTTTGTAAATAAGGGAGTTGATTCGATTATTAGCTTCACCAAATGGGTGAAGAATTTT
>CAYTUX010000125.1:0-24196 GCA_964441455.1 uncultured Victivallales bacterium
CGTCATAAAAATGTCGATTGGCAATTTGAAACGAAAGATGCACGCATAAAACTAAAGCATCTTTATCCGAAGTTTTAAAATTTACAGTGTACTAGGCTACAGTGACCAACTGTTGCTTTTAACGCCTGTTAAGACGCAATATGTTTTACACCAGACAGTTACGCATTGTGTGCGCAGATGCTTTTATATCGTTGTCGTTGTCGTATTCGTAATCGAAATATATTTTCCTGACTTTTGAAATTGGCTCATTAATGAACTGTTTTTTCTGTGAAGCTATATTCTTCAAAAATTAGAGCTTTCTTAAAAACTGAAAATATAATATCAAAAAAACCTAAAAATCAAGGAAAAAGAAAGTTTTCAAAAAAAAGTGTTGCATTTTTTTTTGTTTTTGATAGGATTCTTTCAGTTTTAAGAGCGTTCTTAAAAAATCTAAAAGTTATTATAATGTAAAGGAATTCTATGTTGAGAACAATAATCAGGAAAATTCAGTACGGATCAATAGCAATATTAATGTGTGGTTTGGTTTCTATGGCAAATGCCCAAGAAGCAAAATCATCGACAATTACCTTTGCATCCAATGGTGGTGTTAAAATAAATATAGATGGAGCCAATATATGTAGCTTAGCACCAACTGCCGCAAATGAAGAGTGGAAATTTTCAGAAGGAATAAAAGCAGATGATATGGAAGAAAACGTTGCTTATTTTTCCTTGCGTGCGTCGTCAGAAATCCAGAGTAAAGCATCAATAACAAAGCAAGAAGGATCAGCAGATTTAACATGGATTTTCAGCAGTAAAGAAGATGTCAAATTCAATACACTTTCAATGGTTTTTAAATTACCTGTTGAAGATGCGATTAATGGAACTTGGAAAGCTGATGACAAAACAGGCGTTTTTCCATCTAAGTTTGATGATTCCGGTCTTTTTGGTGGGGAAATATCCAATTTATCTATTACTACAGCTGATGGGCAGATGTTTGATATATCTTTTCCAAAACCAACTAGGGTCGGTATTGAAGATGGACGTCGATGGGGAGACAAAAATTTTAAGATTAGTTTTGGCAAATTTTTTGGTACCCTTGTTAAAGGAGAGAGCTATAAGCTTGATGCAACAATTAGAGTTCCCGGACAAGTAAAATTTGAAACAGAAGATGAAATTATTATAAACGCCGATGATGATTGGGTTCCTCTTTCTCCGGAGCTTGAAATATTGCCCGGATCGGCATTAGATTTATCAGTTAACGGTTTTACTCAAGGAGCTTGCGGTTCAAAAGGCAGGGTAATTGCAACTCCGGAAGGACATTTTGCATTTGCGGAAGATCCTTCTACACCACAGCGTTTCTATGGTCCTAATCTATGTTTTACTTCTCAGTATATGCCGAATGAAAAAGTAGACATATTGCTTGATCGCTGGGTGCGTATGGGATTTAATACCCTTCGTATTCATCATTATGAATTTCGTCTTACTGAACCAGTTTGGAAGCCTGGTTTTAATTGGGATCCAAAGCGTCTTGACCAACTTTGTTATCTCATTGCCGGATGTGCTAAACGTGGAATCTGGATAACTACAGATCTATATGTGTCGCGTCCAATATCACCTAAACAAATAAGTTTACCTGCGGAAAAACCTTATATAAAGAATAATAATTTGGTGGATGGTCACTATTACAAGGCATTGGTTATGGTATATGAACCTGCTTATCAGGACTTTATTAAGTTTACTAAGCAACTGTTAGATCATGTTAATCCCTACACAGGTAATCGGCTTGCAGAAGAACCGGTTCTGGCCTGGATAAACCTTCTGAATGAAGGAGCACCGGGAAACAGGATAAAAGTTCTGCCTCAATGGAAAACAGCCTGGAACTCTTGGCTTGTCAAGCGTTATCCTGAATGCGAAGAGCTGGCAGAAGCTTTGGGAGATTTAAAAGATGATGAAAATCCAAAGACAGGAACCGTTGAATTTCCTGAAAATGTTTTAGGTGGCACACCTCGAAGCCGTGTTTGCCAAGTCTTTATGGCAGAAACTGAAAAAGCATTCGTTGAGAGAACGCGAGCTTTCTTGCGCGATGAATTAAAATGCCCAGCACTCATAAGCAACCATAACTGCAATCCTCATACTGTTGCTGACCAAGCTGCGCGTGAATCATTTGACTATGTTGATGAGCATTTTTATATTGATCATCCAATATTTGAAAAAGGATGGGGACTGCCCAGCCGTTGTCCCAATATAAATCCGATATACGACGGAGCATCTCGTAGTCTCAGTGGCACTTCAATTCGTTTGTGGGGAAAACCGATGACCATCAGTGAATATAACTTTTCAGGACCAGGACGTTTTCGTGGAATGGGTCCGCTAATGACCGGTGCCCTCGCTTCCTTACAGGATTGGGATATTCTTTGGAGATTCGCTTATGCTCATGCTGATAAAGAAATTTTTGAAGCAGCCCCTATGGATTATTTTAATTTGTCAAGAGATCCGTTGAGTCTAGCTGCTGATCGAGCTGCGGTTATGCTTTTTCTCAGAGGCGATCTTAAGACTGCTCCACATCGTATTGCACATGTCATAACCCAAGAGCAACTACAAAATCCACCAGCTGGAGTATCTTTGGGAAGCACCAGTCAGTTTGCTTGGATTACACGTATTGGATCAGCGGTTGATATAATACCTAAAGATGCTATAATAATTCCTCTGGGAACAAGTGGAGCTGATATGCGCGCCAAAGTTGAACAGGCCGGCATCAAGGTTGAGGCCACAAGTGGTGTAATATGCTCCGAAACAGGAGAGATAACCCTTGATAAGAATCGTGGCATACTTTGTATTGATACACCTAAAACTGCCGGAGGCTATGCGGGTGCAGGAGAAAGTATTAATGCCTCTAAAAGTGGGGTAAAGGTTGACATCATTAGCTCTGGAGCTACTTTATTTGTTACAAGTTTAGATAATAAACCAATACGCAAATCTTCTCGCTTGCTGGTAACTCATCTTACAGATTTACAAAATACCGGTGCAAAATATGCAGAATCGAGAAAAAGCACCTTGCTCAGATGGGGTAAATTGCCGTATCTTGTTCATACTGGAGAAGCGACCGTTCAACTTAGTCTTGCGAACCCTGAAAAATACATTGTTGTGGCATTGTCGTCAGGAGGTCGTCGTATTGAAAAAATTCCTTCTGAAGTGAAAGATGGCAAACTTGTTTTTACGGCTAAAGTCAGAGCTTCTTATGGAGCACGTATGCTGTATGAAGTATTACCAGACTCAGCAGATTTGGTTCTAGAGGCTCCTGTTGATATGGTAAGCACCATAGGCGATATATTAACTTTTGATACACCTTTCCTTTTTAGCTATGAAGGTTGGAAAGATAAGATAGTTGTTGCAGATTCCAAAGCTGTTGTCAAGGCCGAAGATGGCATTGGCGGTGGTGGTTATAATATTAACCTTGATTTTTCAGGGCAGGGAAATATGAGCCCGGTACTTTATACAAAGATTGGAGCTGATAACAAGGCTAAAAGTATTAAGGTTTTATTTTCAGATACCAAAGGAAACAAAGGCTCTTTTATTTATGATTTATTAGGTAAAAAAACAAAAGAAGAGTTACGACTTCTCCCAAGAAACAATGCGGTCATGGCTAAACCAAATGAGGGGCACTCTCTTAACTTAGGAAATATCAGGCAAGTTCAAATATTGGGTGACTGGCAAAAAAAACCTGTAGATTTAAGTTTCTCTAAGTTAAAATTAGAAAAACTAAAAGCTGGAGAAGTAAATTCCACTCAAATTAAAGGGAATGTTGATATTTTGACTTTTGACGCGCCTTTTTTGTTTACCCATAACAGCTGGGAGAACAAATTAACAGCCAAAGATTCTCAAGCTGTTATTAAGGCAGACAATTCCAGAGGTGGCGGGGGGTATAATCTTGACCTTAATCTTTCTGCAATGGGAGATATGAGTCCAATGTTGTATGCTGTTATTGGCGATGCTAATAAAGCAAAAAGAGTTAAGGTCATGTTCTCAGACGGGAATCAGAAAAACTGTTCTTTCATATATGATATAAGCGATAAAAAAACAGGAATACCACTTGTTTTAGTCCCAAACAAAAATGCATCTATAAGCAAGCCTAACGAAGGTTCAGCAATTGATTTGAGCAATATTAAACAAGTTCAGATTCTGGGGGATTGGTCAGATAATCCTGTAGATTTAGAATTTACTAAATTAAGCTTGGAAAAAATAAACAATAAGTAGGGCGTACTGGTTAATACAAGAATGCGTAAGATTTTGACATAAGGCATTTTACGCCTTTAGCAAGCTAAAGGTTAACATACTGCATGGCAAAAGTTTGCATGTTATTGCATTAAAAATTCATTAATAATATAATTTAAAACTTATTTTTCATCTGCAAACTTTTTTGTAAAAACAGCCTGAAAACCTTGCACTTCACAAGGTTATTCTGCCTTACAAAGCATTATTGTACAATTGTTTATGAATTGACCAGCAAACCCTAAGTAAAAGAATCTACATAATAAGGATTTGAATGATGACAAAAACAGAAGCATTATTTGTTACAGAGAAAAACACTGTTGCTCCTGGAGAGTTAGAACTGCCCTCACCGGGGCAGTATGAAGTCCTGGTTCGTACTGCATATTCATGTATCAGTCCTGGGACAGAAATGCGTTGCCTAGCCGGTAACGAATCGGGTTCAACAATATATCCATTTATACCAGGCTATGCTCTAACCGGCGAAGTCTCGACGTGATAATATGCATACACGTCGTCCCAATATGATTCGAGGGCATGTAATTGAAATGACGGAACAGCACGTAAGGAATTGTTCCATTAATTTATAAAGAAGGTTATAAAATGAATAAAAAGCCAGATATTATTTGGATTTATTGCGATGAATTACGGACAGATGCTTTGAATTGTTACGGAAATTCCCGGATGAAATTGCATACTCCAAACATTGATCGTATAGCTGATAGTGGCGTACGGTTTAATAATCATTTCTGTAATTCTCCAGTATGTGTATCTTCCAGATGTTGTACATTGATGGCGCTTCCACCAGAAAAAACCGGGGTTTATAACAACGAGGCGGCGTGGAGAAACTTTAGATTAAAAAGTACATTTCAGACTTTTCCACAGGAATTTGCAAAAAATGGTTATGCAACAGCAAATTTTGGCAAAATTCATGTTTGCCGAGAAAGGCACCCAGGAAATAATCCGGACAACGAGATTTTCCAGTATCATGATGGTACCGGTGGTGAAATGTCTATATGGGAGCAATTGGGAGAAGACGCAGTTCAAATGATTCGCACACCACATGGAGGTATGAACGGTGGAGTTTTTCCGGATAATGAACCATATCCACCTGATGCCGTTACTGAAAATGCCCTTAATTGGATCAAGTCCACAAGTTCTCCTTATTTTGCACGAATTTCAATACTTCAGCCACATACACCTGTTTTACCTCCGGCACGATATGTGAAAATGCTTGAAGATCAAGATCCAGGCCTTCCCGAAAATGCTTTGGATGGATTGTCTGCTTTTGAAAAAAGAGTAGCTGAAATACATGGTTTGGCTAAAATGCCTGCGGAAAAACTACGCACTGCACGTCTTCATTATTATGCACAAGTTGCATGGGTAGATGACCAGGTTGGACTCATTCTAGACTTTTTGGAGAAAAATAATCGTTTAGAGCAGACTATAATTATATTTGGTGCAGACCATGGAAATCCTATAGGAGATACCGGGGCATTTGGGAAACATACATTTACACCAACGGTTCATCGGGTGCCTCTCCTGATATCATGGCCTGGAACGATAACTTCCGGACAGGTTCGTGAAGATATTTGTGAGAGCCTTGATATTGCGAAAACATTATCTGCAATGGCAGAGATAGCTCCGCACCCTCAATTTAAAGGACGTGACCTTTTCAGCGATCCCGCACCCGAAGCCATATTCTCAACTATTGGGTTTGGTCAAAATGACAGTAAAATGGCACCGAATGGTGGGCGCGGAGAATGGTTTGATGGTCAAGGGTGGCCGCGACGTAGTTGTATCAGGACAAAGCAATACAGGCTCGACAAAAATATGATGATCAACTTTAAAAAGCCAAATCACGAGGATGAAGATGTTTTTCTGGCAGATGTTGTTAATGACAAAGCAGAAGTTAAAAATTTGGCGAACAATCCTCAATATTCAGAAATAGTAAAAGACCTTTGCAAAAGGCTGGACCAACAAGCCATTGACAGTGTTGAAATTGATCCAGAGTTTTTGGTTCGTTGGTAAAATTAATTATCCATATAGGAAGTAACTTGATTATGAATTATTATTTAGGCATTGATCTTGGAACAACTAAAGTTGCTGTTGTTATTTGTGATTCTGATGGCATCATTATTGAGAGTCAATCAATGAAAACAAATGCTGATGTTGAGTTAGACCCACAGTTTTCAGAACAGAATCCAAAGAAAATTTTTCAAGCACTTGATAAATGTATTTCATCACTCTCAGAAAACCTTAGGAAAGATATTGTTTCTATTGGTGTGACAGGTCAAATGCATGGAGTAATTCTTTGGAACGATACTCAAACATCAAACTTAATTACTTGGCAGGATAAGCGCTGTGGCACCAGTGATTTTTTGTTGAATATTGAACGTTGGACAGATCAACACCTAAGTAGTGGTTTTGGTTCTGCTACTCTTGCATGGTTAACAGAAAACAAACAAATTGATTTTTATCAACATGCATCAACTATTTATGACTATCTGGTTGCATGTATGTGTAGTTTGGCACATCCCGTTATGGATCCTACAAGTGCAGCAAGTTGGGGATTGTTTGATATACAAACTTGCAGTTGGCAAAAAGATAATATTGAAGCTTTAGATATTCCTTTCAGTCTGTATCCTTCTATAGTCAATTCAGGAAGTGTTGCAGGCAAACTTAATGCTGATTTTGCAGGTAAATGGAAAATCACAGCAGATATTCCTGTCATTGTCGCTATTGGAGATAATCAGGCATCTTTGCTGGCAACAGTTAAAGAATGGGATAAAGAAATTGCCATGACTATTGGTACTGGAGCTCAAGTCTCTGTAATTATGCCTGAAAGTTTTGTGCCGTCAACCAATATAGTTAAAGCTTATGAAATTCGCCCATTTGTAAATAATCGCTATATTGCAGTCGCGGCTCCCCTTTGCGGAGGAAGTGCTTTTGCGTGGCTAATTGAGTGGTTTTCTCAATGGTGTAAGACCTTTGGTATAGAAGTCCCGGAAATAAAAGAACTTTATGAACTTTTCATTCAACAGGGACTTATGATAACTGAAAATAGATTGGGCATAGAACCAAATTTCCAAGGCGAAAGACAAAACCCTGAATTAACAGGAAATATCAGCAATATTTCTTTAGAAAATTTTACACCTGGAAATGTTGCCAATGCATTAGCAAATGGTATTATTATAAATATGAAATCAATGATTCCTGTTGAATGGATTGAATCTAAAGAACGTATTGTTGGTAGTGGAAATGCCCTGAGATATAATCCGCTTTTAGTAAAATTTGCAGAGGAAAATTTTGGTATGCCGATGACAATTCTTGAGGCTCGGGAAGAAGCTGCTTGCGGAGCTGTAGTGCTTCAACAATTAAATAGACAAAAATGACACACTTTAGAGTTTGTTTCAAAAGTCGGATTTCCGAGGTCTGCCACAGCTAACAAATGTTCCCCGCAGGGTTTGCTAGCTGGACAGGCTGACCTCGGCTACAGACGTTGATTGAATGTTCACTCGCTGTAGCCGCTTCCAGCAGGGAGCGGACTTTTGAAAAAGGCTCTCTAATATAATAATTTTTAATAATTGTGTTTAAATTTAAAGAAGGAGGTTGTAAGAAAGTTTATAGAATAAAAAAGTTTTTTTAAATCAGATTTAAAGAAACAAATTTTTAAGTTAGCCTGACGTACTTATAGAGCTTTATAGATTAGCTCAAAGTGAAGAAATAGTCCGTGTCAGGCTAAAGAATTAAGGACATAAAATATATATAATACTTATTGAGGAACTAATATTATGATTAAATTACGCAAATTTGATACACCTTACCCTAATCCACATGATTATGGGAATTGGCGGTCCTGTCCTGGAATAGAAAGAATAGCGAAGCCCGATTTTATAGCCAGGGATCAGCATGAAGACAAGGGAAAATATAGCAATCGACTTGTTTATTGCAGCAAAACAGATCTTGCCTGGATTGTTTGTCTTTATAAAGCAGGAGTCCTTAGTCGAGAAGATTCGGCAACAGTATTAAATGGTCTTAAAAAAAGGCTTGCCTCAGATGAATATGGTTTTGGTGGGGAGAGAGACCTTATTCCTACACTTGACAATAATGAAGATCTGGCTAGTCTTATAAACCTTGGACGCACAATGCAGGAACCTATGTCAAGGCTGCAGATGCGAGACCAACTTGTAGACTTTTTTGATTATTATTTTGAGCTAATGGATTTGGTTGCTGATTTTATTGAAGAGAATGCAGAAACTATAATGCCAGGGCATACACATTTCTCCCAAGCAAACCCAATTACTCTCGCCAATTATTATCTTTCAATTTTTGATAATCTTGCCAGAGGTCTTGAGCAACTCGAACTTTCATATAAACTTATTAATAAAAATAGTGGAGGCTGTGGTGCTACATCAGGAACAGTCTGGCCGGTAGATCGTAATTATCTGACTAGATTGCTTGGTCTTGATGAATTATTGGAAGTTACTTATGACTGTGAGGCAAGTCAGGATCATACCATACATCTTTTGTTTTCATTATCAAATATTGTCACTTTGTTCAGCCGAGCAACAATGGATATTGAAATCTGGGGACTTGAAGAGATTGATATGATTAGAATGGACAGAAGTTGTGCTGGAGTAAGTTCAATGATGCCTCAAAAATCTCATAACGGTGAGTTGACTGAACCTTTAAGAAACTCAATATGTGATATCCTTGGCCAGTTGAACGTTGGATTGTTCAGAACTAAATCAGAACCACATGGCGATGTTTTGGCCATGTACTCACTTCCAAACATTGGTATAAATACGTTAGCAGATTCTAAGGCTGTTATTCGTAAGTTTGGAGTAATTCTTGATAACGTTCATCCTCAGAAAGAAAAAATGCTTGAGTATGTGACTAATGGGTATTCCTGTATGACAGAATTAGTCGTATATATGGTAAAAGAATTGGGATATGGTGGAAGAAGAGCACACCGAATTTGTGCAAATATGGTACGTATTGCTAGAGATAGAAATATCAATGCACCTGATATAACAGGAGCAATGCTTGATGAAGCGGCAGCACTTTGTGAAGAGGAAGCTCCTCATATAGATACTGCAAATATTCAAAAGTGCCTTGACCCAATAAATTTTATTAAATCACATAATAATATAGGCGGTCCAGCCCCTTCAGAAACAATGCGTATGCTTAAACAAAGAAGAGAATTAATTGATTCTGCTCGCAAAAAACAGCAGGAACGTAAACAGAGAATACTTGATGGACAAGAATTACTTGAAAATGAAATAAAAAATATTTGTGAGTAAGGGAGAGTGAATTTATGTCTATTGCGAGAATATTAGCAGAATTAGCAATCAACACGGGGGATTGTGAAATTTCAGATAGTGCTTATAGTGCAGCTCAAAATGGTCTTCTTGATACTTTGGGATGTGCTGTAGCAGGCTGGAAAGAACCAGGGATATCCGCATGTCTTTCTGTGGAACGCAGTCTTGCTGCAACAGGAAAGGGGGCGGTCTTGTTTTATGGTGACAAATTGGCATTACCATCCGCAATATTCTGTAATTCAGCAATGATTCATGCTATGGACTTTGATAACAACTATCCTGGAGCAGATATTCATATTCTTTCTCTTGTCGTACCTGTTGCTTTGGCGTGTGCTGAAGAATCAGGTAAAAGTGGAAAAGAGATGTTAACAGCAATGATTCTGGGTGTTGAAGTGGCTTCCAGAATTGCCAAGCCCTATTGCCGTGCACGTAAACAACATAACTATTTTCTCACCAGTTCACTGGTGGGAGGATGGGGTGCGGTTGCTTCGGCAGCACGGTTGTTGGGACTTGGAGTAGAAGAGACTATTCATGCCTTTGGTATTTATTATGCACAGACTTGTGGAAATCGTCAGGCATTGCTTGAGAAAACACTGACTAAAAGAATTCAGCCTGCTTTCGCTGCTCGAGCAGCAGTTTATTCTGTGCTTTTGGCCGCGAAAGGAATCACTGGTTCTGAAGAACTATTTGAAGGTAAAGCAGGCTTTTATCGTCTGTACACACAGGATGCTCCTCCGGAAGAAAATGAGTTTCATTCGATGAATGGAATTTCAGCTATAGAAGAGTGTAAAATGAAAAAGATTCCTACTTGTGGAATTCATCATCCAAATGTATTTTCTGCGATCAAGCTTAAAGAAAAATACAACTTTCAGGCTAATAAGATCGAAAAGTGCGAATTTTTTTTACAAGACGGTGCAAATACACTTGTCAGCTCTTCATTTGCTGTTGGTGAAAATCCACAGGCTGAAGCACAGTTTTCAGCACCATATGCAATTGCTTTAGCTTTGAATTACGGCAAGGTGTCTATTGCTCATTTTACTGAGGATGCTATTATGAGTGATAAGGTAACTGCAGCATTAGCCGGCAAGGTATTCGAGGTTCTGCACTTTGACGATTTGGATCTTAAATGCTATCCTGTTTACCAGAACGGATATAAATATACAAAAGTATATTTAAAAGATGGTACTGTCTTTGAAGACCAGCATCATCAATCGGATGTATATTGTGAATCAGTCAATGAGATTGAAAAAAAGTTTCTTGACTGTATTAGCGCAAGTAGAATAAAAGGTAATAATCAAGACGGTGAATTGCTAATTAAAAAGATTAAGCAAATCGGGATAGTTGAAAGCATAACTGACTTCATAAATGATAATCTCGTGTTTGTGGAAAATACCTGAAAAGATCTCAGGCTATAAATGATGTTTATTATAGACCATTACATTATCTTTTTGATACTTTTTTTTGCTGGATTTATTCAGGCTATTTGCGGACTAGGTTTTGGACTTGTTGCGATGAGTCTGTTACCCTTTGTGATAGACATACATGATGCCTCGATTCTTTTAACATATACAAGTATTGGCATAAACGTTGCCATAGTTTTACTTCTGCGCTCAAATATAAAAATTCAGTCCATGAAGATCTTTTTACTATTTATTGTCGCAGGTGTACCTCTTGGTATTCTGTTTTTAAGAGGACTAGATAAAACAGTTTTTACTGCAGTGCTTGGAGTAATTCTTGTTAGTTCAGGCATTTCTCTATTTTTTAAGAAAAATAAAAGAGAAAATTCATCTGTTTTATCTGGTGCTTTTTGGGGTTTTTTGTCTGGCACTTTCGCCGGAGCTTTTGGTATAGGAGGGCCTTCTGCAGCAGTGTATATAATGCAGAAAGACTTTACAAAATATCAGTATACCGCCGCAATGCAGATTTCTCTTGCAATAAGTGCTATTGCCAGGATAATTATTCTTTGCGCTGCCGGTATGATGGAAAAGCGCTTATTAACTATAGGATTGACAGGTCTGCTTTTTGCTCTTGTTGGAGTGTTTCTGGGGCTTTGGGCTTTGCAGCTAATTCCTCAAAAGATATTTAGAACAGTGATTAAGTCATATATTATTTTCTTTGGCCTTTGGTATATCTGTAAGGCATTGAATTATATATAATAAAACTAATTAATTCGGGGCAGTGAGCTTATTGATGTTTTTACTGATTATCAGTTTTAACCTGACATTCTTGACATATCCGCAAGATCATAATAAGCAATCATATACGGATGGTTTTCATTGTATTCAGTTAGGGGCTTTGCATTTTCTACAAAACCTATTTCACGGTTTCCCGAGCCGTTGATATCATTCTGTTTATCTCCTCGAGTTTCCCGAACATAATCCGTTCTTTTGCCGGTCCCTGGGTTACGGACAAATAGATTGATCCTTTATATTCATGGTAACTGAGATACTGAAATGAATTATCCGTAGCAAAGTGATATTTTCTCTTCCAGCTTTTACAGTCTCTAGATACATCAATATTGAAGACTGACCTGAAAGAGTCGTTGATGCGAGTAATCTCCTGCCAGCCAAGATAATAGATATCCCCAAACTTTTCGAAATTGGGTTTTGAGCATGTGCCATTGGGAACAATATCCCAGGTCTCGTGTGTTGACCAGTTCTTTCCATCTGGACTGGTTGAGAACAGATAGTTGGTATCATTGTTTTCCTGACGGGAGATAACACACCAGGTGTCATCCGGCAAACGATGGACTGCCGACTCGCTTAGATTAGCATTATTAGGCTGGAAGTAGTGACCAACAACAGTAAAACAGTCCATTTCTTTATTTAATACTCCCAAAGCATTTTGACTGCCGTTATAGTTATTCATCACACAGTAAATTTGCTTGTCAAAACATTTAAAACCATCAATAAAATAAATACCGTTATGCACTTTTTTACCATTAAACCCTTGGGTTTGTGCATCCTGATATAAATATTGCGGCTGCATAGGAAATGTACCCTGGTCTGTTTTAATCTTGGCCTGGTAAATATTCCAGATGAAATCCTGTTTTGTCAAATCAAAATCAATATACCAGGTTTGGCCTTGACGTTTACCTGGGTTTTCACTGCTGAAGAAACAGCGTAAGGTATTTGCATCTTTTTTGATGATTCGTGGTACAAAACATGCACCAATCGGTAGCTGGGCATTATCATATATCTTCTCCGAAGCAGCGAAAGTAATGGTATTGACAACTTTCATGCTTTCTATATCAACAATCGACAAGGCGTTGTAGACAAATGGCCATTCAGCTGATTCTCCGGGGCGTACCTCGTTTGCCATATATACAATATAAGCCTTGTTGCCGGTTATTAAAAAATCTGCATCATGAGCGCCTTTTACTTCAGGCAAGTTTACTTTTATCAAATTTTCCATAACCTGGTTAGCTGCTTGTTCTGGGTTCCATTCCTTCGGAAGGATACTGTTGTTCATTTTTTGCTCCATTATTATTTTTCTCTGTTAATTATTGATTGTTTTGAACTGAGGACAGCCAAAGCCGCGTCAGCGATACGAGATCTTGCACAATATTGTTCCAGTCCTCGAGGACTATTCTTTGGTGCATATTGCGGATGATTCCGGTTTGTAAGTACAATAGTATAAGCTCCAAGATGGGGGTCTATCCAAATGGACTGGCCGGTGAAACCGCTGTGACCGAAAGCGGTATCGGACATCGTTGTCGGTTTTTCCGGAGTAGCATGCTTGAACCAGAACAATCCCATTGGCTTGTCGCTTAACGGTGACAGGTTGGACGTAGCCAATTGCCAGGTGCTTTCCGAAAAAAGACGAACGCCCTGAAGCTTGCCGCGCCCGAGCCAGAGACGGCAGATTCGTTCGAGATCAGATGCAGTGCTGAATAGACCTACGGTAGCCATTGCTCGACCAGCGCGACGTGCCACCACATTGGCGGACATACCGGATATTTCACTACGGGTGGCAGCCAGATTCAGATTGGAAGATACCGGGTTGAATTTGGTGTCTTTCATCGCCAGTGGTTCAAAAATTTGGCTTTTACAAAAGCTTTCTAAATTCTGAGAAGTCACAGATTCAACAATCATTCCGGCAAGAATAGCGTTACGATTCGAATACTCAAAACGGGTTCCTGTATCGAAATCAACATCCATAGTCAGAATCTTTTCAAATATGTCTCCCTGTTCCCCTTCTTCAAGGATGCTTGACCATTTAAGACCTGAGGTGTGGGTCACAAGATGTCGCAATAGGATGTTTTCTGTTCCGCGTCCTTGGAGACCGGGCAGGTAATAGGACGCCTGCTGATTTATATCCACCAAGCCTTCTTCAATGCAGATGGCAAGTGATGTCGCACCGGCAACGACTTTTGTGACACTTGCTACGTCGAATATAGTGTTTTTCTGCATAGGGATGAACTCAGGCTCAACCCTAGCATGCCCGTATGCCTTTAGAAAACTTGTTTCAGACAAATTGCCTGCAGCGACAACTGCCCCTGGAAATAATCCTTCACTGATTTCCAGGTTAACGGCATCATTAATAATATTTTCTTGCATAAAAACTTTTTTCCAATTACAGTAAATTGTATTTCTAAAACTTTAAAAATCAGCCGGATTTGACCCAGCCAAACAGGATTAAAAACATTTAATTATCAAAAAAGCGGAACACTATCGACTAACCAATCCATCATTCATCCACTCAAAATTGTTTTCTAAAGCTGTGATTTTTTCTTCCAGGTTATCTCCAGGAGGAAGACACTCATAATTAAACGGTCCCTGATAATTGATGTCCTGCAAAGCTTCAACAAAAGCATACCAGTCAATCACCCCTTTTCCAGGGAACCAATGTTTTCATCTATTCCGTCATAATCGGAAAGATGAAGGGTTATCAAATTATCACCAAACTGACGTACCACATCTGGCAAAGTAGCATATTGATCCATCATATGATTGACATCAAGACATATTCCCACGTATGGACTGTTGACTTGACTGATGATTTCAACCAATTCATCAGCGGTATTCCCGACACAGGACCGTGGTAGTGTTTCAACGGCAACGATTACTTTCTTTTCAGCTGCAAAAGATTTAATTTTATTTAAACTAACTACTGTCTGCTGAATTCTTTGTAGACGTTCATCATCTGTTATCGGTTCTGCACTGCTGTGAGCAATTCTGAATTCAATTTGCAAGTGAAACACCCGTTGCCGCATTGTTTATGCAATGAATAATTTCATTAACTGCTGTTTTATGTACCTCTGAACCAAGGGATGAAAGGTCAAATTGTTACCCAAATGAGGTATGTAGCGAAGCAATTTTTAATCCTTCCTTATTTACTTACTCATTTATTATGGAAATATGCTTTTCAGCATCCGGATAGAAAAATCTCGAAGGTACTTCAAGTGTGGCGATCTCGGATTGTCGAATACGCTCCAAACTATTGTTTTGTATAGAATCATCTAAATAATTTAAGGAAACACCTAGTTTTAAATTCATGCTATTGGTCTTTTGTTTTAATTTTACTATTTGTATTAATTAGATTCTGGTCTTCGTTTCGTTGATTCCCAGGCATTTCTTTTATAATGATTCAATATGAATATCCTTAATCTCTAGTGTTCCGTTTTCGCAGAAAAAGAAAGCCGAGTCACCATGGAATTCAGGAAGGCGATTTATTATTGTGTATCTATTGTCAATACACACATCAATAATATCATCTTTGCAAATAATTTCAAGGGAAAATCCTTTGTCCAAGTCTTTTGCTGTAATTGATTCACCTTCAAGATTAACGGATTGTAAACCCGGCATGAAAGCAAGGTCATTTGATTTTTTATATTGACCACTACCAAATAAGCCTACTCCAAAACGATGGCAGTTGTTTTCTGGTTTCATTCGGCAGCTTAGCCTATAGTTGTTAGGCAATGCGCGCAAGGCCACAACTTCCTGTGATTGAGGAGCATTTAAATTCAAAGTATTAATATCGCCATCTGCACCTGAAGTTAAAATCTCAAGTTTAGGCTTTATGGCTTGTCCTGAAGGAATCATTTCCTTAGGAAAACTGGTTTCTAATGTACCGTCCGAGGCTTGGATAATTTCACGGAATATTACGTTTCCTCCCCATTGTATTCCACCATTGTTCTGATTGTTCCGGCGAGTGCCAATCCAGCATACACCTATACGTCTTTCATCTTTAAATTCGGCTGTTTTCATCACAGCGCATAAACGGCTTCCCAAAATATCGTCATTCGGAGTGAGCCATGGGTCCATTGGACTTCTCGACATGCGATAGTGAGTTGCCAATCCAAGCCCAAAAACAAGATAGTACCAATCTCCAATCTGAAATATATCAGAACATTCCGGAATACATCCATATCCTGGTTTTCCTCCTGGAATAAGAAAAGGTTCAGCAGTTTTCCATTCCATTAGGTCTTTGGAAGTCATACGCATAAGGCATCCACCTCTATCATCTAAAGGAAAATCACTGAGTTTTGAGGTAATCAGCATCTGAAAAAGTCCTTTTGAGTCTTGAAAAACAAAAGGATCACGACAATCTTCGGCATTAAACCCCTCCGGGGCTGAAAAAATCGGGTTTGAGCCAACCTTTTGAAATGTCATACAATCAGTACTTGTGGAGTGACAAATATGCTGACTCTTATCAGATTTTCTAACTGCGTAATAGGCATGGTAAATATCATTATGAAAAAAGACCGAACCGGTGCAAATAGAGCTTTCCCATTCTTCTGTCAGTGGAACTGCCATTTCATGATGTTCCCAGTTAATCAAATCATGGCTCGAAGAATGAGCCCACTGATGTCCGCCCAAGCCATTATTGCCCTGATGATGATTCTCGTCAAGTAGGTAGAACAGGTGAAATAGCCCTTCATGATAGAACGGCATACAGTCGCCAACAAAAAATTTTCCATTTGGTTTAAAATACTGCATAAGTATTATCTCTTTCTTTGCTTCGGTCAAAAAATCTAAGATGTATTTGTATAGGCACGGTCGGTCAGGACCGTGCCATGAGATCAGTTGACGATAATAAGCGTGCCTTTGGGGATGTTTTTTAGTCCTGTTAATACGATTTTGTTGTTTTCACTATCCACGGTGATGACCGCTGCACTTGTATCAAGCGTATCTTCTGAATGGTTGACGATCGTCCAGTCTGGCGTAGTGGAAGGATCAGTGCCTGTCCACTCTATGAGTGTAAATGCATTGCCGTTTACTGCCGCTGTACCGTCGCCGGCATCGTAGACGTTTACAGTCATCTCGGTGCTGTCAGGAAGAGCGAGATTTCCTTCAACACGCAAAAGGTCATAGTCAGTTCCGGCCGTCGTAACGCCAGTTCCAAGTTCCCAGTCGAGGTGTGAACCTGTTCCAAAGGTCAGATTAGCGGTTGTCAGCTTGCCGATCGTGTGACCGGGAGCAACACCCATCGCATCGCCGATGGTCTTGCCAAGGGTGAAAGTGCCGTCACCACTCAGAATAGCACCGGAGTAGAGGGTGTAACGAGCATTCCATGATATACCTTCTTTCACTTCGAGAACGGCGTTCGCAATGGTGATATCACTGTCTGACCACAAATTGTAGCGCAAGGCATCGACATGACCTATAACAAGACGCCCTCCGACGACTGACATATTGCCATAGCTACGTAAATCTGGTCCGTTCAGTTCAAGAGTTCCATCGCCACTCTTGCGTAGTTGCATCATCCCTGTGATCGAACCGCTGAAAGATCTGTTGCTGGAACCACCAAATTCCAAGGTTGAAGAGCTTGATTGTGAGTCGCATGATGTACAGAGGTTCGAATAAACATTGATCTGATCCTCGCCCGTGAGAGCAAACTTTGCAGTTTTTGCATACGGAACAACAATGTTATGCGGTCCGGCGACGTCCGTGGCGATTGGGGTGCTGATTAACATTGTTCGCCCTGCGGAATTAGCTACTCCCCAAAGAACAACATCCTGAGTTCCGAAGACAACCCGTCCGCCGGAACCCATAATAGTGTGATTTTCATCGTAGAAACCAATACTGCCATCCGCCAGATAAAGATCATGAGTTCCAAGATCCAAAGTTGCGTCTGACGAGCTATTGTAGAATCTTAGCACGCTTGCCTGTACAGATCCCGTCAATGTAGTGCCTCCGGTGTCGTAGTACGTGTTGGGACTACCGCCGCTTGTTGGAAGTGTGCTGTAGCTTACCATTTTTAGAACTCCGGAAACCACTTCAATATGTTTCATATTCCACACCGTTGTTGCAGCGTACGGCAAAATACCATCCGCAACACCATCAATTGTGATCTTCGGGGTGGAGTGCCAGTTGCTCCCGTTGCCAGTTGAATTGCACATGACTATTAGTCCCGTTCCAGGGCTTCTGCTGAGACCACTGAAATACAGTTCCACGCTGCCTTTGCCTGTGTCGTTATAGGTGGATGTAAGCTTGACCACGCCTGATGTAAGCTCCAGCGTACCGGTGTCTTCCTTGATGCCGAGTCCGGAAGTTGCGGCTCCAACCAGACGGACACCTCCGCCACTTCCCTCGACCCGAACGGTCTTGGTGTCCCCCAGACGATCACTATTCTCATCGCCTGCAGTGCCATTCCAAAGATACGCATCAACCCCCTGATTGTTGTTCTCCTGCCTCAAGATCAGTCTGGAGCTGCGAATGGCACCATCGGATCCCCCCAAACCAAAACCTCTGCCGCGCACGATTGTATCACCTGAGTATGTGTTGTTCCCCTTCAACGTATAGCTTTGGTTGCCCCGTGCTGCAAAGACGATTCCATACCCGTTGCCTCCGTCGGAAATCGGATGGTTGAAGGTCAGTCTTGAATTGTATCCACCGTACCCCTCAATCACGCCTTCAGCCCCGAGAATTACAGGAGCATCAATATACAGATAAGTAGAATTAGCCCCGGCGTCACTCCCCTTTACATAACCGTCGGACAGCGTTAGTCCATACAAACTCCCTCCGCCGATCGTTATAGTGTTTGGCATCCCTTTGAGATACAAGGTTCCTATGGTCTGGTCTGCACCCAATGTCACCGTGTTGCCGCTCGCCAGCCCGCTCCAGTCGAACGTGGCGGTGTCTGCCGTCCCAGGCTTTGTGTCGCTGCTCCAGTTTACAGGATCGTTCCAATCAAGTGTTCCCGCCCCCTTGTCCCAGGTATACTCTGCCGCAAAACATGTTGCCTCAAAAAATACGCTGAGAATCATACTCCGTATTACATTGTTTATCATAGTGCTACTTTTATGTTGACTTGCAGCAGCTCTTTCTCTTCTTGTTTTCATTATTTTCTCCTATCTGTTTTGTTGATTCTGTCAAAAGATTGCAGCCCAGCTACTAAATGACATTAGGCTTATGCCCTACATGTAACACATATTTCTTAACTAGTAGCTGAATGCACCCAATTTTTTATAAATAAAAAGAATGCTCAAACTTACTACAGTGTCTTTACCTTTCAACTTTTGAAGCTGTATCTGGCAAAATACCAAATAATTTTGCACTTCTTTTAAATTTATAACACTAATTATAATTAACATCGCCAATGACATTTAAGAACGCTCTTAAAAACTAACCATATATTATCAAAAAAAAAAGAAAAAGCAAAACTTTTTTTAATATTTGTTGATTTTTTGGTGAAATATTGATTTTATCGGAATATTTTCCCGGCAAATTATTGTTTTTGAGGCTATTTTGCTTTTTTTTTACTCTTCATATTCCAGCATTAATAAGTATTTGCAAAATATTCTGTATTTATTATTGCCGTTGTACTTATTCGAGTGGTCGATCTATTGTTTGGTTCCATTTTACTCTGAACTTTGGTATTGGCTACAAATCAAGGTGTACTTTGGTCACTGACATTATGGATAGATATATGAATAATGAGCATTCACGAGAGCCGATACTTAGTTGGAACCAAACGCCATGTTGTGATGCAACCATAAAGCAGTAGCATCATCCCTCCTGCAATTATAATTATCATACTAAATCCGATGTTGTGCATCAGCTTCATCACCAAAATGGTAATAAAAAGAAATTCAGCTTCTTGTTTTATTAATCTAAGCTGGTTTGTTTATTCAACCGAAAAATTAAGGATTAAGGGATGTGGTTTGAACAGTAACAAAGAATGATTTTTTTGTCGCACTATTTTCACCAACTTAACATGTTTGTCTGCTTCAATAGATAAAAGACCTTCTGATAGATCTGTTTTCACAAAAAAACGCAAAAAATGATAAAAAAAGTATTTTTTTTGTCGCATTGCGTTTTTTTTATGCTATAATACTAAGCAAAATAGCTTAGTTTAAAGAAAGGTGGAAACTATGGCAAAAAAAAGCACGATATCAACAAGTCGGTTGATAAAGAAAAGAGATGCCTTGATGAAAAGGCTGGCAGAAATCGGAACATTCACAAGAGGTTCGCTTGTAACAGCACAAAGGGGCAACCATACCGCACACCAGTTGACGGTTTCGGTAAACGGCAAGACACATACAGTATATATTCCAATAGAAATGGTTGACGAGGTTGAACAATGGGTAAAGAACTACAAAGAAGTACAGAAACTGATAAAAGAGATATCAAAAGCGAACATGGCAATAATCCACAACCGTATTCCGGAACTTCGGGCAGACGCAGAAAGAAAAAGAAATCTGAAGAAGCTCCTGTAGGTGTCATGCACAAGACGGTGAAGCATTTCTTTCCGGACATGAACAAATGGATGAGGAAAATGAACGATCCGAGGAATGCCAGCCGTTGCACCTATTCCATGGAGCACCTGGCATGGGACGCTATTCTGATGTTTCTTCTGCATCATGGTTCCAGGATGCAGCATAACAACGAAACGGAAGTGCATGAGTTCGTGGAGAACATGAAGGTCATCTGCGGACAGCGTAATGTTGACACAGTCGCCCATGGCGACACTTACACCAGCTGTTTCAAAAGCTGTTCAGTTGATTGTTTCAAATTGCTTCTGTCAAAGATGATTCGCCGTCTTATACGAATGCGGGTTCTTGATTCTTCCAGATTCTATGGAT
Organism: uncultured Victivallales bacterium; assembly: GCA_964441455.1. Classification (GTDB taxonomy): domain Bacteria; phylum Verrucomicrobiota; class Kiritimatiellia; order JAQICX01; family JAQICX01; genus JAQICX01. The sequence goes on from CAYTUX010000125.1 coordinate 20,599, forward strand.
ATTTCACTGTTGTCATAGATGGGACGGGGGTGCATTGTTTTGATAAAGAGCCATGGCCGGGATGTCCATACAAGACGATTAACGGCAAAAAGAAGTACTATGTCTATTCTGTTGATGCAAAACTTGTCACACCTTCCGGACTGGCTCTGACTATTGCGACTGTTTGTCTTGAGAATCAGGATGAGTTTGATAAGCAGGATTGCGAAAAAAAGGCATTCTACAGGCTTATTGATGAGATAATGGTATATTACCCCAGAACAAAATTCTGCTTTCTACTTGATGGTCTGTTCGCAGATCGGAAAGTGATTGAACGCATAGAGGAAATTGGGTGCAGATATATGATTGTGTTCAAGTCAGGTTCCATGCCGGAAAGATACAGGGAGGCGTTAACTCTGGGTGAAATGCAATCGGCAAACCGTAAAACTGTAAAGCAGGATGGTTCGATGCATAGGATTTTCTGGGCGGATGGATTGGATCTAGGCAATTGCTCTGCCAATGTATTGTTTTGCAAAGGGAAAGAGAAAGGTAAGAAGACCAAAAATGTTTGGTTGACGAATATTCCTATCAACATTTATAATGCCTATGAACTAACGAGAGGAGGTCGCCTTAGGTGGAAGATAGAAAACGAGGGTTTTAAAATCCAGAAAATAAACGGCTACGAGATGGAACACATGTATTCCAGACACCCGACGGCATCCAGAATATTGTATATTCTGTTACAAATCGCACATATTATTAATCAACTTATCGAAGATGGAAACCTAATCAGGGACTTCAAGGCAGCTTATGGCACCATGAAGAATCTAGTCAAACGAATGTCCGAATCATTCAGAAATGACATAATCAACACCAAATGTGCCATGCCGGGGCAAATCAGGCTTAAAGCACCAACTTAGCAAGCAAGGTCTTGTGTACGTTGTTCTGATCTCCTAGCCTAAAACTTAATATTGTTATTACATGCATTAATAGTGCTTGCACTATTATTTGCCCAGAAGCCATTTCAAATATTATTTTTCTCTGCTTGAAAGCATATCTCATCTTCATTCTTTTTTACTGTGGTTTGAACAAGATATTGACTTTTGTAACATGTTTTTGTATAATCGATAGCATGTTTAAAAATTTACCCATAATTTGAATAATTAATATGATAAAACAAAACAAACGTGTAACATTAACTCAGATTGCGAAAGAAGTTGGTGTATCAGTAGGAGTTGTATCTGTTGTTCTCAATGGACGAACAGACTCTGTTATTGGTGTTCGTGCGGAGGTTGCTGACAAAATCAAGAAAGTTGCTAAAACTCTTAATTATAAGCCGAACGCTGCAGCCAGAATGATGGTCTCTCAACAAACAAAATTGGTTGGTGTAATAATTCCTAACAAGCCCGGGCGTGAAGGACAAAGTCCAATGAGTTATGAAACAATTCTTGGTATTGAAGATGCTCTTCAGTCGCAAGGATATGTTCTTGTTCTTGTAAGGATGCATGATCTTTTTAATAAAGACAATGTTGAAAGTCGTGTTTTTTCAGAAAACACTTTAGATGGTGTGATTGTTATTGATGCTATGGGGCAAGATGAAGTTTCTTGGATTAAGAGCCATTTTTCTGTGAATATCTGGTGTGACAGTAATGAATGGCACACATTCGGATGTGTTCGCAGAAATGAATATGAGGTTGGGCAGATTGTTGCCAATCATTTAATAGAAAAAGGATTTAAGAGTTTTAGATTAATTGGTTCTGAACCACCTGCAGAAAAGCATTACAGTCTCGTTCAACGTCGTGAAGGGATTGAAAATGTTTCAAAAGAAGAAGGTATTAAGTCTGAGTTTCATAATATATATGATGAAGCAAAAGGCATTCACTACGATCATCAGATTTTCAAAGATATTGACAAAGATACTGCCCTGATTGCAATAACTCATTCTGTTGCTGAAGCTTTAATTTTGGCTGCCTGCGGATTCAGTCTGGTTGCCGGTCGAGACTTCAGTCTTATGAGTTGTGACGACCCGCATGCTCTTTCATGGAGATGGGGGCATCTGACACGAGTAAGTTTTGACCGATACTCTATGGGAAAAACTGCAGCAGATATGATTATTAAACAACTTTCCCTAAAAAAATCTGTGCCATCCTCATTGCAAAGCGGAGATGTCATTCCGGGAACAACTATTATCTCTTTTGATAAAAGGAATAAACATAACTAAAAAATTAAGTTATAAAGTTTTAATATTTCACATCGCCGGAATATATAGAGTGAATGGTACTGTTGTCTTTTACCAGCAGTGCTCCATCTTTTGATACACCTTCAATTGTGCCGGATATATCGCTGTTAATTTGCTTTACAGTCACTTCACGACCTATCATTGATGAAAGTTCGTGCCACCTTTTTAAAATTTTTTCCGGACCATCTTTTTTCTCTAAGCAGTTGTACCAGAAATCCAGTTGTTTCAGGCATAGTGCAGTAAGTTTTATTCTATCTATTGTACAGCCACTTTCTGTCATCAATGAACTCGCAGGAAAAATTACTCTTTCGGGTAGTTTGTCTGGAGGAGTATTCACATTGATTCCAAAACCGACAACTATATAATTAACATGCTGCATTTCCGCCGATGCCTCTGTGAGTACTCCAACAATTTTCTTGTCATTCACGAGAATATCATTAGGCCATTTGATTTGAGTCTGTAGTGTGGGGCAGATTTGACGTATTGCTTCTAAAATGGCAATTGCGGCTATAAAGGTTATTAATGCTGTTTCCGGTAGAGCAAGCTGAGGTTTCAGGATTACCGAGCAGTAAATACCTGTTGCCTCCGGTGATTCCCATTGGCGTCCTAATCGACCTTTCCCGTCTGTCTGTCTTTCCGCAAGAATTACTGTTCCGTTTTCGGTTCCTTTTTCAGCAAGACTATGTGCCTTGATGTTTGTTGAATCTATTTCGTCTGAGAAAAAGAATTTACTGCCGACTGTGGAGTTGTTTATCAAAAAAGGTTTTAATTCATCAGGAATAACTTTTTGCGGTGATGATATATAACGGATTCCTTTGTTGGTTTGTGTATCAATTCCATAACCAAGCTTTCTTAGAACTTGGACATGCTTTGAGATTGCAGCTCTGCTTATATCCAGCTCTTTGCTTAGTTCTGTTCCTGACAGCCAATCGCTGCTCTCTTTTAGTGCTTTTAGCAATATATATCTTTTATCGGTAAAAATCATGCCTGTATTCTAAACTAATTCACAAGATTTACAAGTTAATTGATTTGGACTACAGCTAATAGTTTAAAAACAATAAGATTTAACCGCAAAGAACGCAAATGACACAAAAAAAATAAATTAAGAAGAGGTTAGCCACTGATGAACACCGATAAGCATAGGGCGGCGTAGCCGCAACCAAAAGAATTTTTCGCGCAGAGACACAGAGGACACAGAGAAAAAGGGAAAATCACCCCTCCCACCTCGCACGCGAGGTGACCTCCCCTTGGCAAGGGGAGGAGCACTTGCGATTAACGGGGGGTGTTGGTTGAAGGTGCTGGAAGCGAAGATTGTTGAGTTAGGGAAAGAGGAATATCGAATGATGAATGGAAGATTACCCCTCCGTCCTCGTACCTCGGACA
>CAYTUX010000126.1:0-11069 GCA_964441455.1 uncultured Victivallales bacterium
ATTCCTATATTTTAGGTGTCATACATTATGAGGCAACCATAAAGTTATGTTCTTAATATAAATACTGTTTCGGTGTCTTTTTTTATGAGGAAGATCGGGGAAAATCAAGGCACAATAATAAAAACTTGTTTATTTTTTGGTGGTGTGTAATAATATACTCATAAAATAAATTTTAAAAACAGGGAAAATAGATGAAGCTTGAAGATTTAAAAAATGAAAAAGTTGGAGTTTGTGTCTCTGGCGGCTTAGATAGCAAGACTATAACTAAAAAGTTTATGGAAGTTGGTGCGAATGTTGTCTGTTTCACGGCTGATTTAGCTCAACCGGACGAAGAAGATATAAGCGATGTTATAACCAAAATGAAACCATGTGGTGCAGAAACCTTTGTTGTTGATGCCAAAAAACCAATGGCTGACATATGCTTTACAACAATAAAAGCTCAGGCAATGTATGATGGCGGGTATTGGAACTCAACCGGTATTGCACGTGCCGTTACTGTGAAAGCTGTTCTTGAAGCAATGAAAAAACAGGGGTGTACGGTTCTTGCCCATGGAGCAACAGGGCGCGGAAATGATCAGATGCGTTTTGAAAGGTATACAAATGTTCTTGCTCCGGAAGTCAAAGTGTATGCTCCATGGAGAGACGCTGCTCTTCTAAAAGAGTTTCCCGGTCGTTCTCAAATGGTTGATTATCTTGCAGCATTCGGTATTGAAGCTTTTGTGGGTGGTAAAAAACCATATTCAACAGATGCTAACCTTGCGGGAATTTCCTATGAAGCTGAAGACCTTGAAAGCCTGGAAACATCATGCCTTATTGTTGAACCACAAATGGGTGTATGGCCTCAGAAAGCTCCGGACAAGTTGGAAGAATTTTCTGTTAAATTTGAAAAAGGCTGTGCTGTAGAAATCAATGAAAAAGCTGTTACTCCTCTTGAAGCTATGACTCTTGCAAACAAAATTGGCGGTCGCAACGGCATCGGGTTCAAAAATGCATTGGAAAACAGAATTATCGGCACAAAGAGCAGAGGAGTTTATGAATCTCCGGGAATGGAACTTTTGGCATCATGCCTGCGGCAGATTTATTTTGCCGTTATGGAAAGACGTGCATACACAATGTTTAAAGAACTTTCTGATTTTGTTGCAGCGCAAATCTATGATGGAAGATTTTTTGATCCGTCAACAAGAGCCGCTCTTGCGGCGATTGATTCTCTTGCAGAGCCCGCAAGTGGTGTTGTTACTGTTGATCTGTATAAAGGAAACGTATTCTTCAAGTCTCTAAAAGATTGCAATCAGATGATTTACAATGAAGCCGACTCTTCAATGGAGGCAAGCGATGGTTTGAACCCGGTAAGCTCTCAAGGATTTGCGGAAATACAAAGCGTAGAAGCAAAAATGCTGGCAATTGCAAAGCAAATCTAAAAAAAGGAAAATTAATGTTATCTAGAGTTTTTTCAGGTGCGACTTTGGGTGTCGACGCGTATAGAGTCGAGATTGAAGTTAACTGTGGCGGGGGGGAACCCAAGTTTATTATTGTTGGCTTGCCCGACACTGCAGTAAAAGAGAGTAAAGAGCGTGTTACAACCGCTATTCATAACTCTGCATTTGAAATGCCGAAAGGTAAGTCTACAATAAATCTCGCCCCGGCTGATATTAAAAAAGAAGGACCTAGTTTTGACTTGCCGATAGCAATCGGAACTCTTGGTTGTGTTTATAATTCGCCACATGTTGAAGAGATGCTTGAAGATTATTATGCCATAGGCGAACTCTCTTTAAGCGGTCAGGTCAGAGCTGTTAAGGGGTGTCTGCCTTTTGCAATTATGGCAAAAAGAAGAGGTGCCAAAGGCGTCATTGTTCCCAAAGAAAATGCTGAAGAGGCTGCTATTGTTAATGGTTTAGAAGTTATTTCTGTTGAAACTCTTAGACAGGCATATGAATTTTGTGATAGAACTTTTGAGATTGAACCAACTGAAGTGTCAACCGAAGAAATTTTGAGCCGTTGTGAAGAATCTATGTTGAATTTTGAAGATGTTAAAGGACAGGAGACTGCAAAGCGTGCTGTTGAGGTTGCTGTTGCAGGTGGTCACAATATTTTGATGATTGGCAGTCCCGGAACAGGTAAAACTATGATCGCAAAAAGAATTCCAACAATTCTGCCGAATATGACTCTTCCGGAAGCTCTTGAAACTACAAAAATACATAGTGTTGCGGGAACAATATCCAACTCCGGTGATTTACACTCTTTAATAACTCAAAGACCTTTTAGATCGCCTCATCATACTGTTTCAGATGCCGGCCTTCTAGGTGGTGGTGCCAATCCGGTTCCCGGGGAAGTCAGCCTTTCTCATCATGGAGTCCTTTTTTTGGATGAATTACCGGAATTTAACCGTAATGTTCTTGAAGTCTTACGTCAGCCGTTGGAAGATAAGGCTGTAACAATTGCTCGGGCTGCTGCAACGGTCACATATCCATGCAGATTTATGCTTGTTGCCGCAATGAATCCATGCCCGTGTGGATATTACGGTGATCGCACTCACACATGTCGTTGTGGAAACAGCCAGATAATGAGATATCGTAATAAAATATCAGGTCCTTTGCTGGATAGGATTGATATTCACGTTGAGGTGCCGGCTGTTCATTATAAGGATTTATCTTCTATGAAAATGGGGGAGTCGTCGGCTGCTATTCGAGAAAGGGTTGTAAAATGCCGCCAAATACAGAATGAACGCTTTAAAAATGCACCTGGAATATTTACAAATTCCGATATGGGGTCTAAGGCTATCAGAAAATATTGTATTATGAGTGATGATGCAAAAAATATGATGGAGTCAATCATAACAGAGATGAATTTTAGTGCAAGAGCTTATGATAGAATCATAAAAGTTGCAAAAACTATTGCCGACTTGAGAGAGGTTGATATTATTGATGAAGATGATATCATGGAAGCCATGAATTACAGAGCTCTGGATAGACAGTTCTGGGACTGAAAATAAATGCGAAAGTTCGAAAGTTCGAAAATAATGGAAAGCCAGTTACAATACTGAGTCACTGAGTCATCTGTAGCCGAGTCGCTCCGGCTCGGGAATAATTAGTTTTTTGAGATAATGTAAACAGACATGCCTCCAAGCTCAGCTTGGATCGTAGTCCTTGTTGTCCTGTAGTCCTGTCGTCTTTTTTTAAAATAAAAATAAAATAGAGAAAAATAAATGCTTTATATAATGGCAACACCAATTGGAAACTTAGGGGATATAACTCTAAGGGCAATAGAAGTGCTGAAATCAGCAAAGGCTATTGCGTGCGAGGATACGCGAAGAACCAGAATACTGCTTACCGCTCTGGAAATTCCAACCCCTCAATATATGATTTCATATCGAGAAGGTACAGAACAACGTGCCGGTGAAAAAATAATGAAGTTCGTTGATGAAGGTCATGACATTGTTCTTTGCACAGATGGCGGATATCCCGGAATAAGTGACCCCGGTTACAGACTTGTCGAACTTGCAGCTGAAAAAGGTGTTGAATATGTTGTAATTCCCGGAGCATCTGCTGTTCCTGTTGCTCTTTTGATGTCAGCTCTGCCGACCTCCAGTTATACCTTCAAAGGGTTTCCTCCTCGCAAACGTGGCCAGGCTGTGCGCTTTTTTGAAGAAGAGTCATCTCTGCCGCATACACTTGTTATTTATGAATCACCATATAGGGTTGAAAAAACTCTTGATACTGCTCTTGAGGGAATGGGAGATAGAAAAGCTGCAGTATGTATTGAGTTAACTAAAAAATTTGAAAGGGTATCTCGAGGATATCTGTCAGAATTATTAGAAGAATACAAAGATAAAAAAGTAAAAGGTGAAGTCGCAATCGTTATAGCAGGAAACAATCCAAAATTCATAAACCCAGATCATGTTAAGAATGTGGAACCTGAAAAAAACAGATGATTAATAAGAAAAAACAAAAGAAGATTCATACTGCCGAAGTGGCAGACTGCGAAAAACTAAAATAATAAAGGAATAATAAAATGGCAAAAGCTAGTGCAAGACATATATTGGTTGATAGTGAAGAAAAATGTCTGGAAATAAAAAAAATGATTGAAGATGGTGCTGAATTTGCAGAGATGGCTCAGGTATATTCAAGCTGCCCGTCAGGTCGTCAAGGTGGAGATCTTGGTATGTTTGGACCTGGTCAGATGGTTAAAGAATTTGATACTGTTGTTTTTAACGACGAAGTTGGGAAAGTTCACGGACCTGTAAAAACACAGTTTGGCTATCACCTTCTTGAAATTACAAATCGTACTGAATAGTCACTGCGTGACGGCAAGTCATACATTATTGATTTAACAGTCAGTGCTGATTGGTTTAAATCAAGGTTGTGTGACATGCTCCAATGATGTATGGGCGAGACTTGTGTCCGCCCTAATAAAGCATCAAACCTTCAGTAACCTTTGCAATTTCATCCACAGGCATTGCCGGAGTCAAATAAGCTTCATGTGAAACACTTTTTGCAATCCATTCATTGCTGCCGTCTTCTGTAACACTGTTTACTCCCTTAACTTTGGAAAAATACCTTTGACCTTTAAATGTTTCTCCTCTCACGCCATAAAGAAGTGCAATTTGATCCCAGCTTGGTCGTCCAACGTTAATTGAGTCATAGGCAAGACTGTATGCTCTTTTCATTGGACTGTCCGGTGCATGTTTATAGCCTCTGCCTGTTATAACAGCACTTCCAAATTCAAATCCAGTGAAAACCAAAGGAACTGATTCTGGATAATTATTTATGAAATATAAAGTATCTTCGGCTGTCCCATCAAAATTAAAGTTGTATTCTGAACCTGATGGATATTTTCCACCCATAATAGAAACTTCTTTTATTTTGCTTTCAAATAGTTTTTTCCCGTCAAATTCTTTTAACAGGTCTGCAAGATTTGTCAAAAAGCCAATACTGACAATTGTTACAGAGTTGTCTTGTTGATCTTTGAGAAGTTCCCTATAAAGCTCAACTGCATCAGGGCGATCAACATCTAACAGCCCATCATGTGGGTACTCATTAAAAATCTCTTCTGAATAGACAGAATCTTTCGAAGGAGATTTTGCACGTTTAGTTACACCAATTGGTATATTTTTTTTCCCAAAATAGTAGTTGATAGCTGAAATAACAGTGCTATGTTTGCCTTTATTGTCAAAACCATTAACCATTACTCCTAATATTTCTATCTCTCCTAGGTTTGCAAATGCATGTAACATTGCCATTGCACCTGCATCATCGCAGTCTGTCAGCATGTCAGTATCTAATATTATATTTTTCATTTTTTATTTTCCTAGTTTAATTTGATTAAATTTATTCAAATTTTCTTATTCCCTTACAATCAGGAAAACCGGAACAGCCCCAAAAGTTATTCCCTGCATTTTGTCCGGCTGTCCGAAATTATACCAAAATATACATTCTTTTTGAAACAAAAACCTTGCCCATTTATCAAAAATCACGTAAAATTTTACAACATTAATAAAAAAAAGAAAACCATGAAAAAAATTGTTAGAATAGGCAAAATTGAGGATCAGGATAAACTAAGGCGAGAGGATTGTGCAAAAATGTCTCCCGAAGAGCGAGTTGATGCTGTTTTGCAGATGCAGCGTAATTTTTTGAGGTGGGATTTGAATCCTCGCATTGAAAGAGTTGGAAAAATAAAAAGACTGGATTACAGAGATGTCACAGAAACTTACTGATGATTATGTGGAATTTATTATGTTATTGAAGAAGCATAGTGTAGATTTTGCAATATGCGGTGGGCATGCAGTAGGTCATTATGGTTTCCCTAGGATGACCATGGATTTTGATATTCTTGTTTTACCAAGTGAAAATAATGCAAAAAAATTGATTAAGTGTTTACATGAATTTGGGTTTTTAGATTATCCTGGATTATCAGAGAAGATTTTTCAAAAAAAAGGAACTGCTTTCAGTATAGGTGTTCAACCCAATCAAATTGATATTCTTACATCAATGAGCTCTCAGGATGAAAAAGAAATATTTGAAAACAAAGTAAAAGGCAAACTTGACAATATGGAAGTTTTTTATGTTTCATTCAATGACTTAATCAGAGCAAAAAAAGAAGCAAATAGATTAAAAGATCAATTAGACGTACTGGAACTTGAAAAATTCAAAAGAGAAAACAATGAATAATATTTTAATAAAAGATATATCAAATTTTGATGGAGAAATCATCATTGTGCGAGGCTGGGTGCAGACCAAAAGAACAGGCGGAAAAGTCATCTTTGTCACTTTACGTGATGGCACAGCGATTTTGCAGTGTATCATAGAAGGCTCTATTGATTCTTTTGACGTGGCAAAAGAGTTGAATCTTGAATCATCTGTTGTTTTAGCGGGAAGGGTGCGTAAAGAAGACAGAGCTCCGGGGGGATATGAACTGTCTGTAACAAAAGTCCGGGCAATACATATTAACAAAGAGGATTTTCCAATCTCAAAACAGGCACATGGTATTGATTTTCTAATGAACAATAGACATTTATGGCTTAGATCCCAACGTCCTGTTGCTATTATGAAGATACGTCATACCATTATTAAAGCATGTAGAGACTTCTTTGATGAAAATGGATATACATTGATTGATACCCCAATCTTAACACCTGGAGCGGGAGAGGACTCTCAATCTCTTTTTTCTGTTGAATATTTTGAAAAAGAGGTTTTTCTAACCCAGACAGGTCAGTTATATCTTGAATGTGCAGCACTTGCTCTTGGTAAGGTTTACTGTTTTGGGCCGACTTTCAGAGCTGAAAAATCAAAAACTCGCAGACATTTGACTGAATTCTGGATGATTGAACCGGAAATTGCATTTGCGGAACTTGATGATGTCATCAATGTTGCTGAAGATATGATCTGCTTTATTACTCAAAAAGTTTTAGAAAAAAATATTGATGAGTTGGAATTGCTTGGGCAGGATATTGAAAAACTTCAAAAAATTAAAAAGCCATTTTACAGAATAACATATACAGATGCGGTTAATATTTTGAAAAGTGAAAAAACTCTTGAGTTTATGAAGGTGGAATTAAACCGTGAAAAAGAAGAATTAGCTCGGTTTCAAAGTGAAGTCAAAAGTATTGAGGCTCAGTTGAAGCAGGGTGTGAAAGCCTGGAAAGAGCTAAAACTTAAAAAAGAACTTAAAGAGCTTAAAGAGAATATTGTGGATCTGGAAAGGGATATAGAAAACAAGCCGAAACACCTTGAGCTTGCTCAAAATTTTGAATGGGGTAAAAATCTTGGTGGAAGTGATGAAACAATCATCTCCAGAATGCACGATAGACCTGTTTTTGTTACTCATTATCCAAAAGAGTCAAAAGCTTTTTATATGAAACATAAAGATGTTGACTCAAAAGTGGTTGAAAATTTTGATCTTCTTGCCCCGGGTGGATATGGCGAAATTATTGGCGGCAGTCAACGAGAAGATGACCTTGATGCTTTGATTGCAGCAATGAAGTTCAACAACCTTGACCCAATGGATTACGATTGGTATGTTGACCTTCGAAAATATGGTTCAATTCCTCATGGTGGCTTTGGTCTTGGAATTGAACGGACTGTTGCATGGCTTTGCGGACTTAAACATGTTAGAGAAACTATTCCGTTCCCAAGAACAATGGGGCGTATGTATCCATAAAATATGAGAAAATTACCAACAATTTTAATATTTGCTCTTCTAATGGTTTTTATTGGTGCCTTTTTTGTATGGCCTCTTTCTGATGTTTTTATAAATTCCGTGCGGGATGATGAGGGATGGACTTTTCGTTACCTTTGGGATCTTGTTGCCAACAAGATACAGTTATCGTCTATATCATATACTTTATTAATTGCATGTTGGGTTACTCTGCTGTGCCTCGTGATATGTGTTCCTCTGGGTTTTCTTTTTGCCCGATATACTTTTCCGGGACAATCTGTAATGGGAATATTACTTCTTTTGCCAATGATTTTGCCTCCCTTTGTCGGTGCGGTTGGCATGAAGACTATTTTGGCCAGGGCAGGTCCTTTAAGTACGATTCTTATGAAAATTGGATTGGTTGATGGACCGGTTGATTGGCTTGGTATGTATCCGCTTGCAGGTATTGTATTTCTGGAGGCTCTTCATCTCTTCCCGATAATGTATCTGAACCTAACATCATCTTTTGCTAATGTTGACCCGTCTCTTGAAGAGTCTGCAAGGAATTTGGGTGCCTCACCGTTTAAAGTTTTTTCAAAAATTACTTTTCCATTGGCAATGCCTGGTGTTTTTGCAGGGGCAACTCTAATTTTTATATGGTCGTTTACTGAACTTGGCACACCTTTAGTTTTCGGATTCAGAAATGTGCTTCCGGTAAAAATCTATGATAATGTCAGTGAAATTGGTTCAAATCCAATTGGCTATGCACAGGTGGTCTTTTTGCTTCTGGTTACTGTACTTGGCTTTTGGCTAAGTAAAAAATTTTTAAAGGGAAATAAAGATGTGGCAACTCTAGGCAAACTAAGTGTAAGCTCCGCAGGAAAAAAACTTCGGCTGCCATATGTTTTGTTAGTTTGGCTTGTCGTAGGTGTTTTAGTGTTTTTAGCGGTTATGCCGCATATAAGCGTTATATTAATTTCTTTGCATAGAAAGTGGTTCCTGACAATATTTCCTCAAGGATTTACTTTAGACTTCTTTGGAAAAGCAATATCAATGGATCTGACGAGAAAGTCTATGATTAACTCCCTGACGTTGGCATCAGTTGCCAGTTTTATTGATATACTGCTTGGGTTTGCAATTGCATGGTTGTGTGTGCGTAAAAAGGTCAAAGGGGCAGATTTGCTGGACTCATTGGCTATGCTGCCTCTTGCTGTTCCGGGACTGGTTATTGCATTTGGTTATATGGGATGCTTTCCAAATACATTTCCTGGGACATTTTTGGATCCGCGAACAAACCCTATGTTTCTCTTAACAATGGCTTATGCAATGAGAAGACTGCTGTATATGACAAGAGCCTGTCATGCCGGCCTGGAACAGATTAATAAATCTTATGAGGAGGCTGCGACCAATATGGGGGCTTCTCCTTTTAAAGTTATCAAGAGAATCACCATTCCTTTGATTGGTGCCAATATACTTGCCGGAGCAATTCTATGTTTCAGCTTTTCAATGCTGGAAGTTTCTGATAGCCTGATACTTGCTCAAACTGAAAAATTTTATCCTCTGACAAAGGCAATATACACGTTAATGAGTTCTTTGGAAAACGGCATAAATATATCATCAGCCCTTGGTGTATGGGCAATGTGCCTTTTGGGATCTGCCCTCATTCTCGTTTCATGCCTTCTAGGCAAAAGCCTTGGTCAGGTCTTCCGATCCGGCTAGGTCACTGCGTGACGGCACCAACTGCGTTGGGTCCGGGCTCAGCCTGCCTTTCGTAGTCCTAGTGTCCAGTAGTCCTGTTGTCCTTCTCTTCAATATCTTCTCAAAGGTGACATTTAACTGGCCTTGGTAAATACAGCCTTAGGCGAACCGCATAGCGGGCATTCCCAATCGTCCGGAAGATCTTCAAATTTAGTTCCAGGCTCAATCCCGTGATCAGGATCTCCTAACGCAGGGTCATATTCGTAACCGCATACACCACATACATATTTTGGATCATCATTAGGTGATGTTGGTGCTGAACCTTCCATATAAGTTGGTGCATTTTTAGGTGCCTTACCCTTAAGAACGTTTCTATAATATTCGTATGTTAAAACAGGAATAGTTGCATCAACAACATTACCCGAAATTACTTCCCCTACAAAAATACTGTGTGTTTCAAAATTCACCTCATCAACAACTTTGCATTCAAATGTTGCATTGATGTCTTTGCATATTAATGGAAGCCCGTTTTTGCTCTCTTTCCACTCAATTTCCGCAAATTTATCAACATCTTTACCGGAGGTATAACCAAAGGTTTTAATAACATTTGTGTCAATATCCTGATTCATTATGGAAACAGCAAAAGATTTGCTCTCTTTAATAAAATCATGTGTGTAATTGTCAACGCTTACCCCAATTGCCATTCTGGCCGGTTTTGAAGTAATCTGAAAAACTGTGTTACCTATAAATCCATTTTTTTCTTTTCCCCTTACAGATGTCACAATATATAATCCGTAACTAATATGAAAAAGTGCCTGTTTGTCCATTTTTATGTTCCTTTTGTTTTATTTCTATCAATTATTAAAAGTTTCTGATTCCCTTGCAATCAGGAAAACCGGAACACCCCCAAAAAGTATTCCCTGCATTTTGTCCTGCTTTTGCAATACACTTTCGCATCATTTTTCCACATTCAGGACATATTGGTGCATCTTCTGGGATGTTTTTGTCCTTTTCTTCTATACGTACCGTGTTCATTCGTTCTCTGAATCCGCCCTCTTGTTTGAACGATTCTCCTTGTGCTGCAAGCTGCTTGTCGAGCATGTATAAAACTCGGCTCAGAAGAATTAACATTGCATTTGCAACTGTTTCTGAATTTTCTGAGTCCAGCCAGAAGCTGAACTTATCGTATTGGCTTAAAATATATTTGTCAGACTCATGAAGATCATTTTCTGTTATAGATGTGTTTGGATCCAGCTGAATATTAAGAATGGCAGATACATCTGATGATGACTTTTGCCATGGAAGATTTTTATGTGAGAGTAACCAGAACTCAAAGTCGCTTTTAAGTTCTCCAAGACTCGCTTTTGCAACGTCTGTCAAACGCATCTCTGTGCTTTTTGATGTTGCAGAACGTTCTGAACCTTCAACAATATTGGCCCGTCCGGATCTGGCTGCTTGTGCCATCTGGTCAAACTGTCGCCCGCAAGGGTCGTTTTTCCGGTTTAAAAAGGTTCTGCAAAATCGCCATGTGGCAATTTGTATAATACTGGCATAAGTGAATGTGTTTAGTTTGCGATAACCACCGTGCTTGATTAGTAACTCTGTCATTATTATTCCTTTCTTTTCTTGGACTACATGACTACACGACGACAGGACTACGACCATGTGTCCGGTTGTCCGGTTGTCCGGTTGTCCGGTTGTCCGGTTGTCCGGTTGTCCGGTTGTCCGGTTGTCCGGTTGTC
>CAYTUX010000127.1:0-11663 GCA_964441455.1 uncultured Victivallales bacterium
ACATTACACTACGTTTTCCCGCCATGCGGGATCGCAGGCTCCAGCCTCACTTCCTTTGTCGTGTCTCGAACACCTCCTCCCGCAGTGCGGGACTAGCGGAGCTAGCCGGGAAGGAGCTAATACGTCCTCGGCGTCCGTTAAACTAATTTTCTGATTTATCACCCAAAAAGATAAAAATCAAAATTTGATTCCTTAATTTTATTGGTTAAAATCGATGTTTTAGTCTCCAACCGAAAAATTAAGTGTGTTTCCGCTGTTTTTCCGGTTGGACATCCTTTTTTGGCGGGGTGAAGCACCCCGTCCCTACAGTTGCTGATGCTGCAAACAATGTTAAACCATTTGTTTGCGGGGTGTTCTGCAGGGTTGCCCCGCCCTTACTTTGCAAAAGAAATGTAAAGTGAGGGCGTGGCTAATCGACATTTCCCACGGGTTGACCTCCGGGGCTACATCTTATCGCTCCTTTAGAGTTGTGACCAAGCTTCTTATTATTTTCTTGTTTTTCGACTTTTTAGGACTTTCAATTTTCTCTGCAGAATCATTAGAATTTGCTAGAAACAACATTGGAGATTTTAATTAACATATAGAGAGTGAGTGAAAAAAAAACAGTTGTCAGGGTGTTTTCAGAAAAAAAAAGATGAATAGGCAAGATTTTTATTGTAAATCAGGGTGGAATTATGGTATTAGTCTAATACTTACGGGCAGATAGTGTCAAAATTTATAGGAAAAGGGAAAATATTTATGAATAAGATATACATTTTTAGTTTGTTTTTAGGATTTTTTGTTTTGATGTGCGGAGCAGAGGAAGTTTCTTTACAAGAGAGACTTAAGGGGCTTGAAAATCAAAAAATTAAGATAGATCAGAATGTCGCAGATGCTAAAAATGAGATTGCTGAACTTAATAAAAACAACACGGCTCTTAGAAAAGATTTTCTTGATAATAAAAGAAACCTGCAGATTGATACGTTTAAATTTACAGATGAAGAAAATGCAGAAAAGCTTGCAGAAATAAAAGCTGAGATGCAAAAACTAGAAGAACGGCGAAACAAATTACTTGAAGAGATGAAAGCTTTGATGAATAGCGATGCAGAGTACAAGCGCATGAATGAAGCTGCTAATCGTCAGTTTGAAGAGATAAAAGAGACAAGAGAAGCCTTACCAAAGGCCAATATGCATTATACCGAAGTGTTAAAGGATCAAAAAGATATAGATGCAAAAATTTCCGAAATAAAAAAACAGCTTGAATTAGAAAAAAAAGACCCATCAGGAGATAGAAAATAATGAGAAATTTCAGATTACGGATTTTTGTATTAATATGTATTTGCATTACATCTTTTAATATTTATGCAAAAGAACAGCTTGTTGAAGTAATTAATGATACGAATGTAATTAAACTTAAATATAGTTTTGATGCTCCGCAGATTAATACAGTCGACGGTATATCTACCGTTGAAGTTAAGGGTCTTGAGATGGTTGGCAATCCAGGCGAACCTCTTCTTCCTGTTTTGTCTTCCCAGATTGTTTTGCCACAGGGTGCAAGTGTTAAGTCTTTTAATGTTGTCGGTAAGGCGATTGACGTTGAAGGCAACTTTATTGTTGAACACGCTGAATTTCCTCAACCACTTTCCGCATTTGATAAAAACCTTGTAACACCGCAAAACACAAAAATTTATAATTTAAAGAGTGCATATCCGTCCCAATTAGGTTATGCAAAAAATGTTGGCAGGAAATTTGGATATTCAATATTACCATTTAATTTAAATCCGGTTAGTTATATACCTGCTGATGGCAAGATTTCTTATTACAAAGAGTTAAATGTTTTTGTTGAGCTGACATACGATAAGAATGCATTAGCAGGAGTTCTTGCTGCACAGCCTACGGCAGAACAATTGAATGATATTTCTGCTATTGCTGACGACATGTCTTCTGTAAAGACTTATACAGTTACAGATGATATATCCAAAAACCTTTCCTTACCTCCTGTTGTAATTGATTATGTTTTAATTGTTCCGGATCATTTTGATGAAGTTGATGCAAACCGTTTGATGAAGTATCACAGAGATTATAATGGATACAGTGTTACAAATGTAACAATAGAGTGGATTGAGTCACAATATGCAGGATCAAAACCTAGCGGTGGGTCAGATTTACAGACAAAGATTAGAGAATTTGTTTACGATGCATATTATCAATGGGGGGTTAGATTTGTCATGTTAGTGGGCGATGAGTCGCTTATTCCATCCAGGAAGATGAGAGCAGAGGTTAATTATGGAGCATATGTTGATGATATTCCTGCAGATATGTATTTCGGCTGTTTAGATGGAACATTTGATGACAATGCAAATGGAATTTATGGTGAATTTGATGATGGTGCTGGTGGTGGTGAAGTTGATCTTTTTGCGGAAGTATATATTGGTAGAGCTTCTGTTGGAAGTTCTGCCGATTTCAAATATTTGGTTGACAAGATTATTGCATATGAGACAGATGACTATGATGACTCTCTAAGGGAAGTTCATATGCTCGGGGAACATCTTGGTTTTGGTGGTGTATCTGATTATGCAAAAGATATGATGGAGCAGATTAGGCTTGGCGGCACATATGACGGGTATACAACTTTGGGTTTTGCAGACAGCAATTTTGCAGATCAATATGATTTAGATGTAAATTTATATGATTTTGATGCAACTTGGCCCGGATCAAGTCTTTTGTCTTTAATGAATGATGGGTCTCACATTTTCAACCATTTAGGTCATGCTAATCCTACATATTCAATGAAATTGCAGAATGCTGATTTGGACAGTTTAACTAATGATAAATATTTCTTTGTATATTCCCAAGGATGTATGGCCGGCTGGTTTGATGATTTAAACACGGAATGTTTTGCTCAAAAAATAACACGTTTAGAGCATGGTGCCTTTGGTGTAGTAATGAATGCACGTTATGGTTGGGGAATGAGAAATTCCACTGATGGTCCTTCGCAGAGATTTGCCCGATGGTTCTGGGACTATGGACTGGGAAATTATGATAAGATAATTAATAATGGCAAGTTGCTCGAACCCGGTGTAGCCAATCAGTTGTCAAAAGAGATTCTTGCACCACAAATTAATTCTACTTGTATGCGTTGGATTACATATGAATTAAATCTTTTTGGTGATCCGGCAGTACCTTTCCGTTTTCAGGAAGTGAACTCAAAGTTTAAGATGACTCGGGATTTTGTAAACTCAACAAATCTAATTGAAGTTGGAGTAAGTGATCCTAATCTTCTAGTTTCCAACCTTACGGTAACAGTTGAAAGTTATGATAATTTTGTATCTTTATCTGACCGAGGAACACTTTTGGCAAGCGTTGATTTGGATCTTCCTTTTGATGTTGCCAGTGATTACTTTAAGACAAATATTATTTTAGCAGACGTACTGACACCTGCACCTGTTGATGGCAATACAATTGTATACACTTATTATGATGCGGAAAATCCATATTCCCCGGCAACTATATATTATGTAATGACAGTTGATAATATACCTCCGACAATTAGTGATATTATTGTTGATAATGTAACAACTGCTGAAGCACAGATTAATTTTAATACAGATGAGTCTGTTACAGGTTTAATACTATACGGTTCAACACTTCCTCCGGGGTTGTCAGAAAACGTTTCATTAAGTACTACAGTTGACCCTGTGACCGGCCTAATCGAAAATCATATTGGATTGTCCTCCCTTTCTCAGGAAACATTATATTATTTTGCAATTGTTGTCGAAGATGGGGCAGGTAATGTTACATCAATTCCAATTGATGTTCTTTCCACAGATCCAGATGATTATAATAAATTTGTTACAGCCGGTATGCGTCTGGTTAATTCGTACAATTTTATGCAGGATGGACCTCTTGGCTGGACGCATGGCGGTCTTAATGACACTTGGGCATTTGGAGAAGTCTTAGGTCTGACAGAATATGGCTGGTCATATGATGGTTGGCAGACAGGTCTGAATGAACCATATATACGCCCATGTAACACATGGTTATCATCACCATTTATAACAAGCACAGAGATTAATTACATTGCTCTTGTTTATGAATTAGATTTGGCCGGCGGTAGTGTTGTATATCTTGAAGGTTATGATGGTGATGGATGGCAGACATTGGATATTATTCCGGAAACAGATGCGACATCTTATATTTTTGATATTAGAGCCTTAGACACATCAAAACCTTTTAAGTTAAGATTTAGACTTATATCCAGCACAGGTCATACTGCTGCAAGAGGTTTGTCAGTTTTTAATCTTGATTTCATTGAAGAAATTATTGACGGTATTTTTATTAAAAGCATTGTTGTTCACGATACAACAAATTCTCCATCTTTAAGTCCTAACAACAATAACGATGGAATTTTAGATGCAGGTGAAATTGCTAATTTGCAGATTACTTCTATCAATTTGACACAGAGTATGATTCCTGATGTAAGGGGCACAATTGATTTACCAAGTCCTCATCTTTCTGTATTAGGTGGTAATACTGTTAATTATGGAGATATGGATGTTGGTGCGATTGTTACAGCAAGTGGATATGTTAAAGTTGAAGCATCAACGAATTATAATCCTCAGGCAGAAACATCCTATCTGCTGCAGACAGCACTTAGTGTAGGTACAGCAAACAGCTGGGTTGACAGACAAAGACTTTATGTTGAAGGAAATGTTGCCGAGATTACAGGCAAGGTTATTGACAAGTCAGGTGCGGCGGTTGCCGGAGTCACCGTTGAAATTATGTCAGAAAGCGGTGTTTTTGAAACATTAACATCTTTAGGTGACGGAACATTCACAAGTTCAAAAAAGTATACTATTGGTGATGAGATTGAAATATCTGCAGATGCTGCTGATTTTCTAGAAACTACAGTAATAGGAGAAGTTGAATCCACGAACTACATAGAGTTGACTCTGGGTAAAGCATATTTAGGGGTTTTACCAAATACGATTAATTTAACTGTTAAGCCGAAAGGGTATTCCACATCTTCTTTTACCGTATCTAATGTTAGTGGTGACAGTGACTTGTCATTTGATATTCCTGATTTTGAAAACAGTCAGTTTGTAATAACATTTGATGCAGATGATACAACTTTAGCTCAAGGTGAATCAACACAAGTAAGCGTGGAAGTCTTTTCAAAACAAGGATTTGTCTATAATGATGCTAGTATTCCAATTACAATTGAAACTTTTGAGAAGAGTTATTTGACACAATCAGGAGTTGCAGCTGCAATTACTATTGATGTGGCATTTGAGTCATATGATATATCAGGTATTGTATATGATAAACAGGGTAATCCTTTGAGCGGTATATCTAATGTATGTTTTCAAATTTCAGACTTTGATACAACAGATGTAAATGGTGTATACGAATTCACAGATCTTGCACCAAACACATATAAGTTTGATGTTTTTAGTGCAAATAATGAGTTTCTAGAGCAAACAATGTTATCAACCATTGTTGATTCAGATGTTACAAAGGATATTATCATGGAGCGTGCATATGCTCAGATTCAGAATTCACAGCCAATAGCTCTTAATCTTGCATTGGGACAATCAGAGAATGTTGTTATTGATATTTCAAACACAGATACATCTTATGCTGTCGATAGCTTAGTTAAGTATTCATTAAAGAATATTACTTTCAGTAATAGTTATGTTGATGTGAAGTTTGACAAGACATCAGGAATAATTGAACCATTAGAGACTGACCAGGTTTTGATGACAGTTACCATGCCTTCCAGTTCGACAACAAACAGCAGTTTTACTGTAAACGTTGTGCACACTGAAACAGGGCAGATCCTTGACATACTGAGTGTGGATGTAACTCTCGCAGATTTAGATGCAAGTTTCCTGCAATATGTCGGATATGAAATTAGAGATGAAAATACAAATTCAATTGTTGAAATTGGTGAGACATTTGAAATTTTTGCTTCACTAAAGAACATTTCACCTGCCGGAGTTGATGCAGAGAGTGTTACCGGCACAATGTCAGTGGTTTCGGGTCCGGCAACGATGACAACCAATGTTACTTATCCAAGTGCTTGTGTTGCGGGTGCTGTAATTGTTCCTCTGACAAATTCACTGTTTACAGTTGATTCAGGTGCTTCGGTTGGAGATGTAATAACAT
Organism: uncultured Victivallales bacterium; assembly: GCA_964441455.1. Classification (GTDB taxonomy): domain Bacteria; phylum Verrucomicrobiota; class Kiritimatiellia; order JAQICX01; family JAQICX01; genus JAQICX01. The sequence goes on from CAYTUX010000127.1 coordinate 6,148, forward strand.
TACAGTTCAGCTATACATGGACAGATGATGTTGGTGGAACACAAATTTCCGATGCAATGATTTTTGTTACAGTCGGTCATGTTGGAGACATATATTTTGATCCTAATGCCGTAAGCACTTTAATTTATGAGGGTGATACAATTCCGCTGTCTGTTGATTTGGTCAATGATTTAGATGAACAGAAAGATTTTGATCTGAGAGTAAAATTTGAGCAGGGAAAAATGATTGATGAAGAGAAAGATTTTGTACCTGTTAAAGTTAACTGGAATGCTTTGGATTATAAGAAGATAGTTCCAGACACACTATTAATTCGTCCAAAAGACGGTCAGAGTATTGCTAAATTAAAACTAAAACTTATTACAGATGGTTATAAGATTAAGCATGAGTATAATATTGTTCCGGGTCTGTTGGTTGAGACACCTGAAGCTGACGCACTGTCAACTTCCGCTCAAAAAATTGAGTCATGGGATGAGGTACTTTACGTTCAACCTGAATATATCAGGAATATAAACCGACAGATAAACACTCCATACAGAAAACAGTCTATGGATCCTGATGCATATTATCTGTGGGGATTATATAACGATGGTGAGAATCTTGAGACATATCCGGGATATCTGGACGGAAGTGATATGGGGACACCATACGAAGATATTAATGCCAGAGAAGCCTGGTATATCACAACCGGCTCAAAAGATGTAAAAGTTTGTGTTATGGACTCAGGTATTTACAGAACTCATGAAGACTTGAAAGACAACCTTTGGATTAACGAAGGTGAGATGGGCTTAGATGAATTTGGCAATGACAAGTCAACAAATGGTATCGATGATGATAATAATGGTGCCGTTGATGATATTAACGGTGCTAATTTTCTTCTTACAATACCAAATGGAAGTTTTTCCGACCAGAATGGTCATGGGACACATGTTTCCGGAACAATCGGAGCCGTTGGCAACAATGATATTGGAGTAGTTGGTGTAAACTGGGATGTATCACTTGTCGGGGCACAGGTTGGGGATGCTCAAGGACGTGTTTACTCATCTGCATATTGGAAGGCAATCGAGTACTGTATGGTTAACGATATTGATATTGTTAATATGAGTTTTGGTGGTTCCGGGTATAGCAGTTATACATATGAATTAATGAGAAGAGCCGGCGAGTCAAATGTTCTGTTTATCTGTTCGGCAGGTAACAGCGGTTTAGACAATGATGTTCCTGATACTGCTTATCCGGCATCTTATAACTTAGATAACATAATATCCGTTGCTGCTAATGATAACAACGGATTCCTTGCTAATTTCTCAAATTATGGTGAAGTTTCTGTTGATATATCTGCACCGGGTGTTGACATCTACAGTACTTATCCAGGAATGTTGCCAGAGGGCAGTTATGATATTATGAGTGGAACATCAATGTCCGCTCCGCATGTCACAGGTGTTGCTGCAATGCTCAAGAGTATTGCTCCTGATGCATCCTATGAACTAATCAGAAAAGCAATCTTGGATGGAGCAGTAAAGAGTCATAAACTTACGGGAAAAGTTGCCACATCAGGATATTTAAATGCTTATGATTCTGTTACCTTAATGCAGACATACTGGATAGAACTATTAACAACACAGGCAACTGTTCCTGCAAATGGGTCTCAGTCTATTGATATGATTCTTAATCCAAACAAGAATATTGTTGCCGGCGAGCAATACAAATCAACTGTTACTGCAACTGAGGTTGTATCCGGTGATGAAGTCAGCTTACCTGTTACCATAACAGTAATGCCTGCAATATTCCTTCAGATTAATGATGTTGATGTTTCCGGCGGAGATGGTGACGGCATTATTGAGCCTGGGGAGACAGTTAGTCTGACTCCATATATGTTTAATAACGGAAGTATGTTACTGCAAGATGGTATAACAGTTAATTCAATTACATTTAGCGACCCGGGGGTTACTTATACCGGAAGTCTGACATGGAACTCATATATTCAGGCAGGAGAGGCTGTAGGGTCTGCAACACCAATAAGTGTGAGCTTTCCTTCAACAGTACCTAGTGTTGTTACAATGAGTGTAAATGTTACATATAATGAAGATGGTCGCCCTGCACAGACAAGGGTTGTAGAATATGATTTACAAGTTGATACTGTTGATATATATCAGGTATCCGGTTCTGTTGTGGATAGTGTGCTCGGTGTTAATATCGCCGGTGCAACTGTACAATATTTTGGACAGAATACAGGTTTTGTCCAGACAGACACAAGTGGTAATTTCAAAATCACAGGCGTTGCAAATGGTGATTTATCTCTAAAGGTTTATAAAAATGGTTATGCGGTATCTAAACAGATTACAGCAACTGTTGCCGGTGGAAATGTTTCCGGGGTTACTTTTGATTTAGTAAAGCCGACGGCAAATATTACGGCTTCCACACAGGATGTTAAAGTTTTAAAAGGTGATCAGACACAAGTTACTGTTACAGTCCAAAACACAAGTAACTATAAATGGACGACACCTGTTACATTGTTTAGGAAACCTAAGCTTGCTTTAATTTCAGATGGAACTCAATTAGAAGATCTGGAAACACTGATAGAACAAGTCGGTTATGATTGTGATGTTCTAAATGACAATATCAACCATGCATATACGCTTGATTCCGGCATTCTATCAAAATATGATGTTCTTGTTTTGAATCTCACAGGCTCTGATAGTGCTGGACGTGTATTAACTCTGGCGGAATACGGAATTCTGGAAGACTATAAGCTTCGTAGAGGTTCATTAATCATAACAGGTTCAAATCCGTTTAACTCTCCTGACAATTACTATATGGCAGCTTTGTTGAACAATCTTGTTAACAATGGTCTTCAGGAAGATGTGAAGAGTGTGGGTAAATCATACTCAACGAGCAGACCTGTTAATAGTGTATTCGGTTCAATACCATCAGGCAGCAGAGTTGGTGTGTCAGAGAAAAATTACGATAATCTTTTAGTAAACAGTGCGACAGCATCACTTGTTGATCATAATTCTGCTGTTGACAATCTGCTTACTGTTGATGGTGCAACAAAGATTGCATACTTTGATGGTGATGCCGGGCTGGGTTTTGGAAACTTTGTATGGACAGGTAATGAAAATGGTTCAGAGTGGATTACACCAAGCATACTTCAGGATGTATTTAAGAATATTCTTCTTGAACTTGCTGAGTTGCGTATTGCAGATGAGGCTGTTATTAATGGTGGTTCAGGCACATTGAATCTTTCTTCAGGTGCTTCATACTCAATTACATTAACTTTCAAGTCACAAAATCTGTATGACAATTTTTCAACCAATAATTATACTCTATTGTTTGCAAACGGACTTGAAGTTGGTGATTTCTCTAAAGTATTAGACTTTGAAGTTGCAGAAGAGCCATTTAGATTTACAGCAAAAGCACTTGGTGGAGTTACAAACTGGCTGGGAGAAGCTCTTCAAGGTGATGGGTCGGAGGATTCCGCAATTTATCAGCTGATTTATGCAGGTGCCGACGGCATTCCTGATGAACCTGCAATAGATGGCGGCACAACCGGTGATGATGTTATTATTCTAAGATCATTTGACCGCACATCATTCGGTTACTTTGGTTATGGAGTGTTTGCATATCCGGATATGGGTAGATTTACAGATGAGTTTGCTGCAACACAACTGAGTTCAGGTGATGTTGTATATATCAGAGCATGGGATGGTCCTTCCATTTCAGATTCTGTCGCTTATGGAGACTCTCCGCTTTATACTGTTGAGTATGATGTGGATGAACAGCATGATTTTAATAAATGGGCTGTTGGTTCTGTTATTAACTATCCGGGAACATATGGAATGCAGCCTTATGACCTTGCAGATAAGAATGTTGATTCCATTCCTGATGGATTTGCTGTGAAATATGGATTTGAGGCGAAAAATCCAATTCAGGCACTTGATACAGACTGGGAGGCAATGGCTACTACAACGGATGGTTTAAGCAAGCCGACAAGAGTTGTGGTTGCCGGATCATATGTATATGTAGCAGATGCGCAATACAACCATATTGCAATATATGACAAAGATTTGTCTTTAATAAGTACCTATAGCAACCCGTCAAATCCTTTTGATGATCCGCAGGGAATTGCTTATGACAAAGCAAATTCAAGGTTGATTATTGCTGATACAGATAACAACAGAGTTGTTGTTTTAAGCGTACAGAATGGTACAGATATAACCTGGCTAGGATCGTTTGGAACAGCAGGTGATAATAATAATCAGTTTAATAAACCATATGGTGTAGCAGTTGGAGCTGAAAGTAGAATTTATGTTGCTGATTCGAGCTTTGACGCAGCTTCAGGTGATTCACATAACAGAATATCTGTTTTTGAGAAAAACGGAACATTTGTTCGCAACATTGGCACAATTGAAGCAAGTGCTGTAAATGGTTACTTCAACAAACCTCTTGGAGTTACTCTTGATGATTCAGGTTTCTTGTATGTTGCTGATTATGCAAACAGTCGCATACAGTGCATTAGAACTGATGGAATACACCTGTGGACGCTTAATCTTCCCGTACCATCCAATAAGGGTGCAGGAGCTATGGATCTGAAAGTTGTATCTTACAATTACAAAGGTGCACTTGTTAAGAAGCGTCTGTTTATTGCAGACTATAATAACAATCGTGTTCTTGTATATGGAATGAAAAATTCTGAATTTGGTTATCCGATACTTGAAACAACTTTAGGAATGTATGGGCAACAGCCCGGTTCTCTTTATCATCACCAGGGAATATTCATGGAAGATGGATATGCCGGATATGCCTATATTGCAGACACCGGTAATGGAAGAGTTCAAAAGCTTGAAATTGTTCTGGATATAGATGGAGATGGAATGGAAGACAGATGGGAAGATGTTCATGGACTTGACAGCACGGTTGATGATGCTATGGATGACCCGGATGGTGACGGTTTGTATAATATCGGTGAGTTCAGAATTAAGACAGACCCAATGAATCCTGACACTGATGGTGACGGGGTCTCAGATGGACAGGAAGTTATTCTGGGAAGTTCACCATGGGTTATTGATAGTTTAGGTATAACTGCTGTTGTGATTGATGGAAATGGAAGTCTATCATTCCCTGCCCTTGCCGGTGGAATATACAGACTTGAATATACAGCTGGTCTTATGCTGATAAACTGGCAGGATGGCGGAACATATAACGCAACAGACGATGGTGTTTTGACAATAGATAATTTGCCGGGTTGGGGAGTTTACCCAATGATGTATTATAGAGTAATATGGACAAATCCAAATTTATAATTAAAGAGGGTTTAAAAATTTTTATGAAAACCACCCCTCCCACCTCGCATGCGAGGTGACCTCCTCCCGCTTTGCGGGACTAGCGGAGCTAGCCGGGGAGGAGCTGTTGGCATAACCAATAGATATAAGAATGCACTACACTGCTCCCCTTGCTAAGGGGAGCTGTCGGGCGTAGCGAGACTGAGGGGTGATAAAAAAACAGAGGGGACAAGACAAAAT
>CAYTUX010000128.1:0-9146 GCA_964441455.1 uncultured Victivallales bacterium
TTTAAACAAGAAAATTATTATAATATAAACATTCAAAAAAGCAAAGGGTGTGCGATGTCCTGACCCTAAATTGGGTGTGCGATGTCCTGACCCTTGTCAATTAGTTTTTTGATTTTTTTAATCTATCTCACCTTAGAAATCTATCAAGAACCCTATATGGGAAAAGAAATGCAAACCTGAATTTTTCAAACCAATCAAAGTAACCTTGTACTTTTAAAGAAAAATTTTTAACTCCATCTCGTTCTAAAACATTTATGCGAGGTAAAGCCAGCAAGTCCATATCATCTAGATTAATACATGATACTTTGGTTGTAAAGACATATTTGCAGCCATTTTCCTCACAACAACGTCGATGTTTTTCAGAAAAATCATCTTTTGCTCCATAAGGATAGGCGAAGGATTCAATAGGTTTGTCGAGAATCTTATTTAGTACATTAAGAGATTGAATAATATCTTTTTCGGAATCTTCTTCAGATAGTTGACTCAATCTTTTGTGACTATGAGCATGCGAGCAAACAAACATTCCAGCACTATCCAAGTCTAATAATTGCGATTCGTTCATTGGACCATAGTCTTTAGGATCAAGAGGGCTGTCCGACTCAATCCACGGAAAAACAGTCGTTTCTCCGATAAATGATGTCGCTATAAAAAAGAATGCTTTAAAATTATATTTTTTTAATATCGGCAGAACAATTTCTGAATTATTATAGTAACCATCATCAAAGGTTAAAACAAATGACTTTTCCGGACATTTTTTAGAACCAGCCGCAAGTGCAGAAAGATCTTCCGGAGTTAGAGTTTTGTAACCATTATCATACAGCCATTTCATCTGTTTTTCAAATGTACTTGGCAAAACATTAAAGTTAGCCGAAGCCTTTGGTGAAGTATCTTGACTAACACTGTGATAAAGTAAGACAGGTATTTTATTATCCATATCTATTTTTTTTAACATGCTTATAAAACGAACAAGGCATGCATAAAATGGATATGGATAATAATATCTTTTACGTCTTCGTTCTGAACGGCTCATTTTAGCAACCATCTTTATATCCTTATTTTTCTTTTGTACACCTGACCATATAACCTGAAGCCATATATTTTGATATGGGATTTGAATTCAATACTTCAAGTTTTACTGCAACTGATGCACTGAATCGACCAAGAAAACTCTCCAATGGAACAGGTGTCAAGTAGTAATGAAAATATCTGAATTCATTCTGCACAAGACCATGTGACTTTAATTCCTTTTTTAACTTAGCTGGACAATGTTTCTTGTACCATATCCCGTTACCATCTTTAAACTCCATTCCTTCAAACTTTTTGGAACCAAGTTTTGTTCGAATGTCACTTCTTAAAAATCTAAAAGCATCTACAAGACGATATAAACACCGTTTGTTTCGAACAACAATCACAAGTGTTCCGCCTGGTTTAAGAATCCTGCTTAATTCTGTAAAAGCCTTATCATCTTTTTGCAAATATTCAATAACAGCAGCACATGTTACTGTGTCGAATGTATTATCTTCAAATGGTAAGTTTTCAATGTCACCAATCTGTAATGGCATATTGTCGGAATCAAAACCAGCTTCTTTAATGTTTTTCTTTGCAAGATTTAACATTTCATCTGAAATATCAATCCCCTGAACATCCGTCCAGCCTTTTTTAAGCATAGGTATCAATGTATAACCAGGACCGCAACCTATATCCACATGTTTTCCTGGTTGCATATCAAACAAATCAATAATATATTTGTTGCGAATATCCTGCATTGGATATATCTTCTTGCTGTCATGCTGTGATGAATAAACTTTGGACTCTGTGTTCCAGAAGTTTGCCATCTTTTTAGAATTAAATGCTTTTGGCATAATATAATGTTCCTTTTTAATAATCAATAATCTGAAATTTTAGATTCTTTAACAATTAATGTATTTTACATAACATTTTAAAATAAATCAATTTTTTTTAAATATTATCTGATTTTAACCTTATAAGTTGATTGAGCTCTTTAAAGATATCGGTGAGATCGCATCCTCCAATAAAAGCATCCTGTCCAACTCCTAATGCCGAAATCTGAACCGGAATACCTGTGTGACCAAATGTTCCCCATGACAAACCGGCTTGAGCTGCTAAAATTTTACAGCAGGTTATTGCAAGAGGATTGTAGTTTCCATATTCAATCTTTTGTTCACCACTTATTTTATCATCACTCATACTGTTTTCATAAGCTCTTTGTAATATTTCCTTCTCTATTTTATTCAAACTGCTAAAACCAAAGATCTCCTGAATAACAGGCATCGCATCTTCAAAACTAGTATTGTTTTTCTTGAACTCATTCACCTGTTCGCCAAATTTCTGCTGTGTCATTTTTTGATTTTTCAGCAGTTTTAAATCGAGTCTATATGGGATTCTTCCACTTCCCAAAGCCAATCCACCTGTCTCATGGTCTGCAACTACAATTATTAGTGTTTCTGCGGGATGTTTTTTATAGAACTCATATGCCACACCTACAGTTTCATCAAACTCTAAAACCTCATGTATAGTAGCAGCTGCATCATTCTTATGTGAAGCCCAATCAATCTGACCTCCTTCAACCATTATAAAAAATCCATTCGGATTGTCCAGCAACTCAACAGCTTTCCTTACAAAATCCACAAGGGTTGTACTATTTGTGGATGTTCTGTCAAGAACAGGCACCATTGCATCTTCTGTATAAGCCCAAACTTTTCCTGAATCAGGCTTGAGTTCTAATAGTTGTTCCCTATCTGTAGTTATTCTGTAGCCGTGCTCTTTGGCAAAATCAACAGGAGATTTCCTGCCGGCTGACTTCGATTTAACTTCTCCGGCTGCCGCACCTCCTCCAAAAAAATCAAAATTGCTCTTTGCCAGTTGCATTGAAATATCATAATAGCTGTTTCTACTTTCCTGATGTGCATAAAAAACAGCCGGTGTCGCATGGTCAATATTAACACTGGTTATGATGCCTACTTTCATATTATTCTCTTTGGCAATTTCTGCAATCGTTTTGTATGGTTTTTTATCACTCATATTTAAAGAGACAACGCCTGATTTAACCTTGTGACCGGTTGCCAATGCTGTTCCGGCAGACGCCGAACCTGTTACAAATGATGACAGACTGTGTGTTGTACATAAACTTTGTACCGGAAATGTATTCATAACGAGTGGATTATCCATTTTGCTGTTTTTCAAATCATAGCTGCCTGCAGTATCATTCTTGTATATCTCTGCTGCACTTCGATGAGCTACCCCCATCCCATCTCCAATCATCAGAAATATGTATTTTGCCTTTGCTGTATCGGCTGCACGTAAAGTAAATACCAAAGCAAATATTATTAAAACATTTATAATTTTCTTCATTATTTAATACATTCCTTATTTTTTAATCTTTCCACATCACAAACGTTCCAAACAATAAAAATATTACAAGAAACTTTATTTTACTATGCTAATCTTGTTTTATGTAATAGTACTTTTCCATGCCATATGGAAAATCACTTGGTACATAATTTTTTAATCTGCTGTGATAAAGTGTAAAATTCTTGCGATGATATAAATTTATCCATGGAACCTGCTCCATAATATACTCTGCCATCTCTTTATAACGTCTGGTCCTCTCCGGTGTATCCTGCATGGTTACAACCTCTTCGTACATTGTATCAAATTTCTCATCAGAAAAGTTGGACCGATTGGGTCCGGGAGAAACATTTTGAGATATAAACAGTTGTAAAAAATTCTGTGCATCCGGATAATCGGCAATCCATCCTATTCGAAACATCTGCGATTCCCGATTGGATACTTTGGTTAAAAAACTCGGCCAATTATTGTATTTTGTTTCAACAACTATACCTATCTCTTCCATAAAACTCACAAAAAGATCCGTGGATTCGCGATGATTCTGGTCTGTGCGACCTAAGTCTAATGATAACCTAAGACGCTGCTTTGTCTTTGGATCAATTCCTTCCGGATATCCCGCATCGATCATAAGTTGCTTTGCTTTCTCAAGGTTAAATGAATATGGTGGTATTGCTTGAAGAGAACCGGCTATGCCCGGCGGAATAGGACTCTTAGCCATTGCAAGCTTATTGTTATGAAATTTGTTCCATGCATCAAAATTAAATGCACAACAAATAGCTCTACGCAAATTGATATTTTTCAAAATTGGATCATCCATATTAAATCCTATATAAAACACATCAAGACTTGGCATAGCAGCTAACTCAATATCACGCTCTTTTATTATCGGTTTCAAACTTCCATCTGATGTCATAACAGCATCCCAGTAATCTCGAGGAACATCTCCCAATACGGAAATATCCCCGCTCAAAAACATCAGCCATTTGGTGGAAATATCATCTATAACATATGATACAATTCTGTCAATGTATGGCAAATTCTCATTCGCTACTAGTATCTTGCTCTTCATTTCATCAGGTATATCTCTAAATTTTTCTACTCTCCCTGTCTCTTCCCATTTTGGATTGCGAATGAATTCGGACATAAAATTTCGTCTCCATTTTCTCAAAATATAAGGACCGGTTCCAACCGGATACTCTTTGAATTTATCTTTATATAAATTTACGGCTTCCCATGGAACAACTGAAGTATAAGTCATTGCAAGAAACCAGAGAAACTGTGGATATGGTTCTGTAAGAGAAATCTGTAAAGTGCAATCTGTGGCTTTTAAACCAGATACATCAATCTGATAATCAGTAGCTTGCTCTGATGTCGATTTATCATAAAAAACATCAAGTCCCTCTATTTTTCCCTTAATGAACATCCAGCCGGATGATCCATTTTTAGAATCTGCCAACCTCTTTATGGAATATACAAAATCTTGAGCAGTAACTTTTCGCCCTTTGCCGTCAGGAAAACATTTGTCATCCTGAAAATATATATTGTCTCTAATCTTAAATGTATACACTAAACCATCTTCAGAGATTTCAGGCATATCCTCGGCAAGATTAGGAATTAATTTGTATGGGCGGTGGAGATAAGAAAATTGTAATAATCCTTCATATATCCTCGCAACAGCTTTACTTGTGGGAACATCTAAAGCATCAACAGGATCAAAACCTGTTATTCTTAAACTCTCTGTATAAAATGTGTTATCCGAAAACAAACTTACAACTGTGAATATAAATACAAAACAAGATTTTAAAATATTGTCACTAAACATTTTTATGATCCAACAAGCTTTTTATTGCATTATATAACTCTATTTTTTTGCATGGTTTTCTGAGACATAAATATAAAGATGGATCTTCATTTGCCAGCTCACTCATCTTATCATCACTATATCCGGAACCACCCTGACTGTACTCTTCAAAAATACCAACTCGTAAAACTCGATTTGTATTTGCAAATATACAACATGACATACATATAAAAATAAGCAATAGTAAAAATATTTTTCTTGTAAACTTCATAAACTATTCAACCTCTGGATCATCTGGAACTTTAGCAACTATAGGTATTGAAACAAGCCTTTTTAATTCCAACGGTGGCTCATCTTCTTTGGCCGACTTTAAAAATAACGTAATTTCAACTAATTCCGGAATGGCATTGCTGTTTTCCCACTCATCCAACCATTCTATCTCAAAATTATTACCTGAACCAATCTCATCTTCTAAATTCTGATCTGGATCTTTAACTCTTAAATTAAACCCAAGAGTATCTTTTGATATAATAATCGGTTCCACATCTTCTTCCTCATCAAAATCATCTGGTAATCCAACAATCTGCCAGGCCTTTACTGTGGCCGGTAACGAATCTTCATAATCTGAATTTTCAGAAAGTGTAAAAACAATTCTATGAGGTGTTTGTGCAAAACTGCTGTTTTTGCCAACCAATGCCGGACCGATCTTTACCCAGCTTATTGAATCCGCATAATCCAATCCTTCTCCATTGTCAACAAGTGTAAATCCATAATCAGGACTTCCTGACTTGTTTGGTGTATATGCAGACCTCAAACCTTTAACAAGCTGATCCATAACATAATCACCCCTATTCAAACTCTCACTCATCTTGCTGCCGGTCTGCCATGATCGAACAACAACACTAAATGACATAAAGGTTGATGTCAATATAAGTGCCATAAGAGAAACTGCTAATAATATTTCTAATAATGTAAAAGCTCTATTATTCATATGCATCTTCTTCATCTTCTGAAACAAACCATATATATTCAATATATTCCTCTTTTGCTAAATAACCTTTGTTCTTCCACGAAACGATAGATCGAACAAGATAAAGATTGTCTTCATCATCATCGTCCTCAACAATTCTTTCAAATGAAAATCCGTTGTCATCTGATTCTAAACCTACTTCAATATCTTCTATCTCTTCAATGGTCTCGTACAAAATTGGATGCTCTAATTGCTTTGTTTGTAGAATCCATCTGGCTGTCTGATAATCTCTGGCTGCAGTCATAACAGCAATACACCTTGAACTGGCAATCAATAATGCCGTCATTGATATGGATAAAATAATAACAGCCATCAAAACTTCTATTAAGGTCAACCCTTTGTTACTACTCTTCATAAGTTGTCTCCACAAAACCTAGTGCATCAACTGCCATGGTGGCTGACTGCCCAATATCACTATCATGTTTCAATACAACTGTATAAGGTTCACAACGTCCGTTTGTGTAATATACAACCCGACAAACACCCTCCCTGTAAACACCAAAAGCATCATCAGCCAAAACAGAAACACCAATATCAACTCTATCAAAAACTATTCCATCCTCCAGTTTCCTCTCAACTGCATCAATTCCCTCAAGTTGTTCACCTTTTGTACTGCTTTCAGCCTCTTTAGGAATAATTGTTTCAAAACCACCCATATCATTTTCCTCAAAATCAACAAATCCATCCTCTACAAATGCATCTTTAGAAATAGTTTCAGAACCGGCAAAATCAACAGATATAATGTTTTTTTCAAAATCAAAAATAACTGCTGTATCCCGCTGCCTTAATACCGCAATACTCTTAGCATATTTGCCCGCAAGAATAACAGACTTCACAGATAATCGCATCCTGTTCCCTTTCATAAAAACAGAAAAATTGGGTACAATTACAGCAGCCACAATGCCTAAAACCATAACGACAACCATCAATTCTATTAATGTAAAAGCTTTTTTCATGAAAATAAACCTACAACATTCGCTCTCGAATTCTCTCAATACTCCTTGTCTTACCACTACGCTCATCTACAGAAATTAAAACACCTTCCAAAACCACATCATTTTTCGCAACCTTAAATTGAAAAGGCATATTGTTCAAAAAACGTTTTGTAACTGACTCAAGATCTCTGCCTATTGAAGAATCCTTAGGACCTGTCATTCCTAAATCAGTAATATATCCTGTTCCTTTTGGCAGAATAGTTTCATCACTTGTCTGTACATGAGTATGCGTGCCTCCAACAAAAGAGACTCGCCCATCAAGATATCTCCCAAGTGTTATCTTTTCTGAAGTGGCTTCTGCATGAACATCCACAAGTATAATATCACCAAGAGAACTACGGTTTCTTAACAATGCATCTGCACATCTGAACGGACAATCATTGGCCGCCATAAAAACTCTGCCGATTAATGATATTACACAAATTTTAACACCATTAAAATCGACGATTGTATATCCGCGCCCGGGACAACCTGGAGGAAAATTAGCAGGCCTAATTAATCTTTTATCAATATCAAGATGTGGTATTAAATCTTTTTGATCCCATGTATGATCTCCAAGAGTTATCACATCCGCTCCGGCTGAAAAAAGTTCATCTGCAAGCTTGGGCGTAATTCCTCTTCCTCCTGCAGAATTCTCTCCATTTGCCACAACAAAATCAACTTCTCCCATTGCTTTCCAACGGGTTACCGTATTCGCAAAAACTTTTCTTCCCGGTGAACCTACAATATCACCTACCATCAAAATATTCATTAAAACCACCTTAATAATAAAAAAAACTACAGCAATATATATAATTGCATTTAAACAATTATTATATAATAGAACTAAACTATTAGCAAATAAAATATAAGATTAATCAGGAATTAATCCATTTGATAAATCTAGCCTCTACTTTCAGATGATATTCATATAGCTTTGGATATTTTTTATACAACTTTTGAAGCAAACTATTCAAAAATGGAATATACGGCGCCAAAAGCCAAACACCAATGGTTAAATTTAAAACACCTTGAAGAATAGGAAGAAATAAACCTATAATTCCAAGTAAAAAAAATACAACCCCTAATGTGATTCGAACATTAGCCCTGAAAATAGGGTTCCTCAACTTTTTCTTTAAAAACTTTATCATCTCTTTTATCGTACTCTTTCTTTTATTCTTAAGTATAACACAAATACAACAATTATTTCCACCTTAAAAATTTTTATTATTTAGGACACACCTAAATTATTTAAACAGCCAATTTCTCAAAAAATCATAGCATTTCAGGAGTAAATCAGGTGAAATTTCATTGAAAAAAACAAAAACATATCTATAAAGACAGCAGCCTTAACTCATTTTATATTTTAGTCTCTTAAAAGACCTTAAAAATCTGTTTTTTTACTAAATTTGATCAAGCTCCGCCCTAGTATTACGTTTTTGTTAAATTTATAATGTTTTGCTAAGCAATTTGTTGCTATTTAGGTGGCTGAACTACGTCAATTTGGAGTCCACGAACTGTGCATAATCCTCCAAAATCAACTTTTTTCATTTTTCGACTGCCTGTTTCTCGCTTTTCAGAAAAACGATCTCTGAATTTATCAAACATTGACTCGCAAAAGTCTTTGTCTCCGAAAACAAGCCCGTCTGTCATGTATCGAACTCTGCAATGCATTGAATCCGAAAGATTTAATCGTCCTCGTTTTTCAAGAACGTCTTCAATATGCTCTTTACTGAAACCACGCTTAATCACATTTCCTTCATAATCAGTAACTTCTTCTCCCCTTTCAAATATATGCATTCGGTACCAGGCTGAATATTTACTCCAGGCTTTGTATAATTGCCCTTTCTTTAGATTTAATGGATCAATAAAGATCTCCTTTTCTGTATACATGGAGACAGTACGGATTACATTTGCCATAGCAACTTCATTTCCTCTGTATGCTTCTCCGTAATTGCTGAACTGATAATCT
>CAYTUX010000129.1:0-10647 GCA_964441455.1 uncultured Victivallales bacterium
TGAACTTTAGTAGCCCCGCATGCAATGCGGGGTTAGTTATAATAAAACAATACGACCCTGACGGGGTCGAACAAAAAAACATGCATCACGCTTACACCCTATAATGAATCTTTTTCTTAGGTTGACGCGTATGCGCAAGGCGGGATGAAAATTAGTTTTGGCGGACGCCGAGGATGTATTAGCTCCTCCCCTTGTTATCCCATTATATACGGGCTTGCCCGTTCAACCCCACGGAGTGAAACTTAACACTTAGCACTTGCCACTTAACACTTTTTCCAGAGGTGTTCGAGACACGACAAAGGAAGTGAGGCTGGAGCCTGCGATCCCGCATGGCGGGAAAACGTAGTGTAATGTCCTACCGAGAACGTAGGGGTATTTTTCCCGGATTCCAACCTAACGTTAGAATGCAGCTCGGGAGGGTCGGTGTCCCCGCCGACCAATTCGAACAACGTGAGAATAAAGAGTTAGCAATGGTGGACAGCGGGGACGCTGTCCCTCCCGACTTGCAAACTAATGTTAAACTGCACATCGGGAGGGTCATCCAGCTACTAATTTAGTAGCTGGACTGCTGACCGAAAAGGCTTCCAACCAGAAAAACAGGCAATCTAAAGATTTATAAGTTTTTGAGTTGACTATTTCTGCCGTTTTTTGATATCTTACGCACCGTTTTAATGAACAAACTATTTTCCGGCGTAGCTCAGCGGTAGAGTAGGTGACTGTTAATCACTTGGTCGCTGGTTCGAATCCAGCCGCCGGAGCCATTATTCCCTACCTTGCTTTTAAAATTATACTATAACTGTAATCTTTTTGGATAGCTGGATGGTTTGACGACCGCAGGGTAAGAGACATGACGAATGTCATGATGAAGGAAAGGGTGAGCGTAGCGAATCAATCCAGCCGCCGGGTCACCTGCGTGACGGCAATTCATTTTCTTCCCTCCCGTACTACAATCCTTCATATTGCCATTTCCCCAGCTACTGACTGAAAATATTTTTCTAACTCAATAGCTGGATCATTGCTGTAGGCATTAAAGTTCCCACGGGTTTACACCCGGGGCTGTTGACCAAACTCTTATTTTCTTCTTTGCGTCTCTGCGAAAGACATCAAACCACTTCCCTTTTTTGCGACTTTCGTTGCTAATATTTTTTCAGCTGTTTTCTGCAATTTCAATTTCTATGAAAGCATTTTCCCATAGTTGGGTATAATTATCAATTTTTGTCTGTAATTCATGCAGTTTGATATTCAGTTCCTGATAGTTGATATCACCACCTTTAGCCATCAAATCATGTATCTTCTCTTTTTCAGCTTCATGCAGTTCAATTTTCTTTTCGGCATTTTTTATAATCTGAGTAAGGTGTTTAGTGTCTTCTCTCTGTTGTGCTCTCAAGCGGCGCAACTTTTTTTTATCAACAGTCTGTTTTTCTTCCTCATCTTCATCTGAATTTTTGTCGATATCTTGTTCCTGCATCTGTTTTTTTCTGCAGAAGTATTCATAGTTTCCTGCATATGGTTTGATGGAAGGAGGAATCATTTCAATAACAGTTTTAGCAACATGCTTAATAAATTCAACATCATGACTAACAATACATACAGTTCCCGAAAATTCTTTAAGAGCCTTTTCCAGATTTTCTCTGGTTTGTATATCAAGATGCGTTGTGGGTTCGTCAAGCAGCAGAAAATTTGGTGGTTTGATAAGTAATCTTGCAAAAGCAAGTCTGATCTTTTCTCCACCACTAAGAACAGTAACATTTTTTTCAATTGCATCACCTGAGAAGCCAAAACTTCCCAGAGTTTTTCTTATCACCTGATCAGGTACTTCATAAGCCATGGATTTTACAGCAGAGAATACTGTCTCGCTTGGAGCAATTGTATCTGCAATCTCTTGAGACTGATAGCCGGAGACGACCCTTGGTCCGCATACTCTTTTGCCTTTTGAAAGGGGAACATTTCCGGCAAGCATTTTCAATAGAGTTGTTTTTCCTCGTCCATTCAGTCCGATTAGTGCAATTTTTTCACCTTTTGTGATTCTTAGGTTTATATTCTCCAATATGTAGTTATCGCCATCGTATGCAAAACTTGCATCATCAAGTCGAACAATTTCATGTCCGCAATCCGGAGGATTCTGGAGTCTTATATTTCCTTTTGATCTGATTTTTGCCGGTCCGGTAACCTGATCCATTTTTTCAAGCATCTTAATTTTGCTTTGCACCTGTGTCGCTTTGGTATTTTTGGATCTGAACCGTTCGATAAACCTTTCTGTTTTATCGATAACTTTTGCCTGTTTATCCAGCTGAGCTTCTGTCTGCTGCTGTTTTTCTACTCTGGCTTTTGCATAGAAGTCATAATTGCCCGGATATTTTTCAGTTTGAGTATTGGCAACTTCAAGAGTTTTGCTGGTCAGGGTGTTCAACAGATATCTATCATGTGAAATTAAAAGTAATGTTCCCTGAAAATTATTCAAAAATTTCTGCAGCCATTCAACGGCGGGAATATCAAGATAATTTGATGGTTCGTCAAGCAATAGAATTTCCGGGTTTGAGATGATTGTTCTAGCCAGTTCGGCTCTCATCTGCCAACCGCCACTAAATTCATCAAAACTTCTATGCATTTCTTCAGGTTTAAAGCCCAGACCGGTAAGAGCAGCCTCCGCTTTGTGTCGTAATGTATAACCGCCGAGCTCTTCAAACTTAATCTGCAGTTCGCCATGTCTCCAAAGATTTTTTTCATTTGACAGATCTGCTTCGAGCTTTTCCATCTCCTGCTCAATTTTTTGAATTTCCGGCATTGCATTTTCTGTAAAACAGATAAGTGAAGTTTTGTCTTTAGGTTCTTCAGGTTGCTGTCGCATATATGCAACTTTGATACCCTTTGGACATTCTATTGTTCCGGAATCAGGCGTGATTTCTCCTGTAAGAAGATCAAAAATGGTACTTTTCCCTGCACCATTTGGTCCTACAATACCGACATGTTCGCCGGCATTAATGCGAAATGTTGCATCATCAAGCACCATTTGTGTGCCGAAAGATTTTGATATGTTGTTAAAATTGATCATTGGACTTGCTGCCCTTTTCCTTTAATACTAGCTCTTATTCAAAAAATATTGTTGGGCATTATATAAAAAAAAAATTCTTTTTGATAGTAATAATTTTTTTTAACGCCTGTTTGCGTTCGAGCATCGCACAGGCAGGCCGAGAATGCAGAGAAAAAAATTGTTTGCAGAATGATTTTAAAGAAGGATTGAATCAAGAATTGATCTAAGGAAGAATTTAATAAAACGCTCATTACTAAACCATTTTGATTCTTAATCATTTGATCCTTGGTCGTTCTAGGGGAGGGTCAGCATCCCTGCTGACCGCAAACAGCATTTTACCAGAAAAACCGGGAAAGTTTCCTTAATTTTTCGGATGAGGTGAAAAACATGAATTTTGACCAATAAAATAAGGGTTTACATTATACTTTTATCACCCTTTGGGTGATAAATCAGAAAATTAGTTTAGCGGACGCCGAGGACGTATTAGCTCCTCCCCGGCTAGCTCCGCTAGTCCCGCACTGCGGGAGGAGGTGTTCGAGAGACGAGAACGGAGGGGTATTTTCTCCCGTTCTTACAAGACAATATTATAACACATCGGGAGGATTGGCGTCCCCGCCGACCGAAAAGGGCGTTTAACCGTAAAATCAAGGTATGACTCTATAAGGCAGATTTTGCTTTGCAACCAAGGCGGAAATTGCTAATATGCATTTTAAATAACATTACTTGTTAAACCACAGCTCAACGGGCGAAGCAGGAAGTCAGGAGTTTTGAAGGCGGTTAAACTTTCGCGGCAGTAAAAAAATGAATAAAAAAACAAACAATTTAGCAAAAATAGAAGGCTGGCTGTCAATCTTGATAAACCTTCTTCTTTTTGCACTGAAACTGATAGTCGGAATGGCAATAGGATCAATCGCCATAGTAGCCGATGCCTGGCATACACTATCTGATTCTCTAAGCTCTTTAGTACTCCTTATAGGTGTCAAACTATCAGAAAAGCCGCCGGACAAAGAGCACCCGTACGGTCACGGACGATTTCAGCTCCTTGCAACATTTGGAATAGGAGCAATGCTTGCAATAGTAGGCGTAGATTTCCTGATGAGAGCATTTAAACTATTCTTTGAGAATAAAGAAGTAATTTATGGTCCTATTGCAATCATTGTAACTGTAATCTCAATTGTTGCCAAAGAAGGTCTCGCGCAATTTTCTTTTATTGCAGCACGCAAAGTAAAATCAAAAGCTTTAAAAGCAGAAGCATGGCATCACAGAAGCGATGCTCTTTCATCATTGATAATCTTGATTGGTATATTTTTAAATCACAAAATTCCTCATGTTGATTCTATACTTGGATTCTTTGTTGCTCTCTGTATCCTATACACAGCATATGAGATATTTAAAGATGTAATCAATTCTCTACTTGGTATGGCACCATCAAAAAAAATAATTGCTCAAATCACCGAAATTGCCAAAAGTGAAACCGGCAGGGAAATCACACCTCATCATTTCCATATTCATGAATATGGGGGACACATTGAAATAACATTTCACATTTTTCTGCCACCGGAATTTACTGTTCGGGAAGCACACGCATTCGTTGACAAAATAGAAAAGCGAATTTACAATGAATTGGGAATATACGCAACTGTCCACTTCGAACCGGACGAAATACCAAAATAATTTACAACCAATGTAGTGTAGCCCTTAGGGTCGTACAGACGAGATTTATCACATCTCTTTCCCTCTATATAATTTTAAGCTTTTTCATCAGCGGCTTAATGGTTATGCCTTCAACAATAAGGGTGAAAAGAATTATAACAAGGGTAAATAAAACTATTGTCTGACGATTGTCTTGTCCGACATCTGCATTGGTTAAACTTAATGCCATCGCAAGTGGTAACGCTCCTCTTAAACCTCCCCAGTGCATGACAATCTGATTTACAATACTAATCTTATGCTTGCAGCATTTATTGTTAATAAGACTGCTGCCAAATACAACAAAAAATCTTGCAATAAGTATTGCAGCAATTACTATTGCTAATGATGGCAGTAAGTGTTTGTATTGTTCAAATGATTCATAAAGAAATTCTTCCGAAAGTCCCAATAATAAGAATATACTTGAGTTGGCTATAAATGTTGTAAAATCCCAAAAATAATCAATGTGTATATGCATGTCCATGTCTTTTTTACCCGTATATAACTCTCTGTATGCAACAGCTGCTGCAACTGTTGACATCACTCCCGATACACCAATCTTTTCCGCAACAATAAATGATACATATGCAATTAACAAAGATATAACAATTTGTACTGTAGGACTTTTTCTCCCCTGAAAAGCTGAATAATATAAAACTAGTGTTGTTAAAACTCCTGTTGCAATTCCGCCGAAGAAAATATAAAAGAATTGAAAGGTTGCTTCGGACAATGTTAAAAATCCTATTGCTTTGTGTGAAAGTACAACTGTACAAACAACACTGAACATAACCATAGATGTCCCGTCGTTTAGTAAACTCTCTCCATCAACTAATATCTCTAAATCCTCCGGCGCTTTTTGCTCTTTGAAGATGGCTACAACCGCAACGGGATCTGTCGCCGAAATTAATGCTCCAAAAATCATCGCCGATCCCATCGCCAGAGGTGTAAGCGCTCCAACTAAATAACCTGTTATCAGTGTCCCGATAATTAAACCCGGTATCGCAAGAATTAAAATAGGGGTGATACGCGATAAAAACCTGTTGAGCTTCATTCCAAGTGCTGCTGAAAAAATTAAAGCCGGAACTATTAGATAAAGTATTATATCAGGTGTCAGATGAAAATTCTTTATGTCATTCACAAAACTTGTGTGTTTGGCTAAATAACCTAAAATAATGCCAATTATTACAAGACCAATTGTATATGGAATCTTTGCTTTTTTTAAATAAATATATGCAAGTACTGATACAAACAGAAATCCCGCCATATAAGCTATCTGAATTAATAATAAATTGTCGCCCATTGTTTTTCCTTTTGCTGTTTTTGATCGATTGTTTTTAAGTACTTTTATAAAATTTTCATTATAAACAACTTATAATACCATTTTGGCATGTCAATCACCGCTTTGCGGGACTGGTAAGCCAACTGTATATTTTCTTCATTCCATGATAATGAGGACATTCGTTACATTGTCCGAGCCCATTTCCCTCATACTCGGCTACAGGATGTGGGGCAATCTGCCGTTAATTTGCAAGACTAACGCTGTAGCCGCGTCGCTCCGGCGCGGAAATTTCACCTCTTCTCTGCGTTCTCTGCGTGAGAAATTCTTTTGGTTGCCTGCCTGTGTGATGCTCGCACGCAGACAGGCGACTATGTCGCCCTAAGCTATCTTTGCAGATTATAAACGCCCCAGAATAGTGCACTGATGCCAACTCTTAGAACTCGTACAGGCTCCCAGTCCTCCTCTTTTTGGAATTTAAGTTCCGGAATAATTTCAATAAATATCCAGTCTTTATAAATTGGAAACTTATACTCTGTAGTAAGACGATACTCTTTCATTACTGTGTTATCTCCAAACATTGAGAATTTTAAACTACAATAGTGCATCTTGTCGGTGTTCATATCTAAGCCATAACCATTTAAACAATATATAATGGCCTCAGATTGTTCCCAACTGAAAAAACCATCGTCTTGAGTATATTTAATTGAATTCCAAACTGTTGTAAGCATTTTATGTGATAACCAGTAGTCGGTTCTTAATGTGGATTTTTCACTTAGCCTGTCTGATGTGTTTATCCAGAATGTCTGACTTGGATAGAGTCTAAGACTGCCGAAGTTCATGTTTTTCTTTAGATTAACCTCAACATACGGGTCGGGAGGCCAGTTCCAGTCAACACCAATACTTGTAGTAAGTTTAGGTAACCAAGATTCCGGATGTCCTACAATAGATTTAATACCAATGTGGAGCTGGTTGTCTTCTTCAACAGGATCAACACCAGGCAAAGAGCCAATAGGGGTGGTGTTTACATATAGCTTCAGGGATTTCTCTAAATTTGGAATTGCAAGATCTATATCAAATTTAGGATCAATTACAAAATCAAAACCGTTACTGTTGCCATGTTCTATCTCTGAATAAATTGCTAACTCAAAGTTTGAATGGGGTGTCTCCAGAACAGACTGTTTTTTTTTGACAAATAATGTATCTGCCCTCGTTATCTGCCCTTGAACTGTAATAAAAAGAGTGTCATGAAAAGAATCAAGCCAATTAGTCGCATAATTATCATTAACAATTTTTTCTTTTCCGCTTTGCTGTCTTTTTATCTCTATTTCCTTCTGGGCTTGTGCATTTTTATCAATAGTCTCTTTCAATCCATGAAAAAAATTGCCTAAGACTGGCGGACAATATAAATATAACAATATAAGACATATAAATAAGTTTTTCATCAAATATAAAAACCTGAAACATTGCTTAAGATTAAATAACAATAAAATATTCGCCGGCAAGGGCTGAAAACCCTTTATAACACAGCCCGGATCACTTGTCTCGCAGTGACAGGAGCGAAGACTGATGTTCTGGACATTCTCCCCTTTCTCCCCCCGGGAGCGACAATGTCCTCATTGTCATCTTCTCTAAGCTCCGCCAAGCACATAACTCCCATCATTCCCATATTTCCCATTCCTCTTCACTTCCTCCTTTCAATCGCAAGTGCTCCTCCCCTGTCTAGGGGAGGTCACCTCGCGTGCGAGGTGGGAGGGGTATTCCTTCCTCATTGGCTGTTGGATATCCCTTTTTTCCTTCGCTTGGCTCCGCCAAGCACATAACTCCCATCATTCCCATTCCTCTTCACTTCCTCCTTTCAATCGCAAGTGCTCCTCCCCTGTCTAGGGGAGGTGTCACGCTGTTATTTGCTTTTCAACAAAAAGCAAATGACGGCGTGACGGAGGGGTATTTCTTCATCATTGGCTATTGGCTGTTGCCTGTTAGATATCCCTTTTCCCTTTTCCGTTACCGCCCATAAGCTCTTGCCGTCACAAAGATGACTTTTTATTTTGCAATTCCAAACTGAGATGATTCAACGAAGTCGATTATTGTCTGCACCTCATCTGTCATTTCTACTTCAGCTTTGATTTTCTCTAAAGCCTGTGTTGTTGAAAGTTCTTCTCTAAAAAGAATCTTATACACTCTTTTTAGTAACAATCTTGTATCTAAATCGAAACCGGCTCTCTGCAATCCCACAGAATTTATACCTATATTTTTTGCAAAATTACCTGACCCAATCATGTAAGGAACAATATCTTTGTTAACTGCTGCAGTTCCTGTCAGAAATGCTCCTTTGCCCACTCTTCCAAACTGTTTTACCGCTGAAAAACCTCCAAGGATGGCACCATCTCCAACTGTTGCTTCTCCTGCAAGTGCGGCATTGTTTGACATTATTACATTGTCTCCAACAATACATCCGTGTGCTACGTGAGTGTATGCCATAAGAAGACAGTTTGACCCGACACGAGTAACCTCTCCATCTGTTGTGCCGGAATGAATTGTTGCACACTCCCTGATAACCGTGTTGTTGCCAACCTCCAGATATGTGAGGTTTCCCTCTTTATATTTTAAGTCCTGTGTCTTTTGTCCGACACTGGCAAATGGAAAAACTTCGCATCCATCACCCAGTTTTGTCTTACCAACAATACTGCATTGACCATGAATCTTACAATTCCTGCCCAATTCAACTTCAGGTCCGATTACTGCATAAGGTCCAATAAAGGTTCCTTCTCCAATTTTTGTAGTATTTTCAAAAACAGCTGTTTTGTGTATATCTGTTGCCATGGACTACTCCTCAACTTCAGTAATCATACACATAAATTCAGCTTCTGTTGCAACCTTGCCGTCAACTCTTGCAACTCCTTTGAATTTTGCTAACTTAGACTTTAATTTTGTTATCTCAACTGTCATTACCAATTGATCTCCAGGCTTTACCTGAGAGCGAAATCGAACGTTATCAAGAGACATAAAGAATGGTAAAATCGGCTTGTCACTATGCATAACTTTTCTTAATAAAATTCCACCTGTTTGAGCCATAGCTTCAACCTGCAAAACTCCGGGCATTATCGGATGTCCCGGAAAGTGACCTTGAAAAAACTGTTCGTTCATTGTAATATTCTTTATACCGACTACTATCATCTTCTCTAAATCCATCTCTATAATCTTGTCAACCAGAAGAAAAGGGTAACGGTGTGGTATATTCTCCATTATCTCTGTAATATTTAATTCCATGAATGTGCTCCATTTTTATTTATTTTTATTTGTATTTAAACGTGACAAATATAACAAATCTGTCATATTTCATCAAGAAAAATTACAGGCAAAGTAACTCAAAACCTATTTTTCCGGTTGAATACCCTTTTCGGCGGGGTCACGGACCCCGACTCTGCAGCTGCTGATGCTGCAATCAAATTTAAATGGTTGATTGCAAATGGTTTCTGTAGGGCCGGGGTGCTTCACACCGCCTTTAAAATATTTTTTTCATCCCGCCATGCGGAATCACAGGCTTTCCAGACCCAACATTAATCCCGTTCAAAAAGCATCAGTTACAATACGCTCAAAATGTAGTGTTCGCTGCCTCTACAACGGAACTCACTCAGTTTTGGAATTTTCGAATTTTGCTGCATTTACCTCTTTTAATATTGCTGTTGCAGCTTCAAAAGGATTTTCGGCTTGCACAATGGGGCGTCCTATAACAAGATAACTTGCTCCATCTTTTATTGCAGACGATGGTGTGGCAACTCTCTTCTGGTCTCCAACGCTGGCACCTGAAGGACGAATCCCCGGCGTCACAAGTATCGGCTTTGATCCAAGAGTTCTTCTGAACTCTCCGACTTCAAGTGCAGAACAAACGAGTCCGTCAATTCCGCAATCTATTGCAAGCTTACCCATGGCTGCCGTATGCTCTGCAACACTTCTATGTATACCCAGATCCTCCAGATCGCTCTGGTCTAAACTGGTCAATGTTGTTATCGCCAAAAGTTTTGGTGCTTTATCTCCAAACTTTGCAGCAGCTTCTGCGGCAGCTTTAAGCATTGCTCGCCCTCCACAGGCATGAACAGTAAGAAGTCCAACATTATGCTGGGCTGCAGATGTTACTGCATTTGCAACTGTCCTTGGAATATCGTGCAGCTTTAAATCCAGAAAGATTCGCTTTTTGTTCTCGTTCAGGTACTCTAAACATTTCGGACCTTCAGCTGTAAAAATCTCAAGCCCGACTTTATAAAAATCTATTTCTTCAGGGAGCGATTCCACTATTTGGGGTATGTCGGAAGATTTCGGCACATCAAGTGCAACTATTATACTCATTGTTTCATCTCCATAATCTCTTTGTTTGTAAAATTAAACAATTATAATACCAAAATTTACCCCATACATCAACTCAAAAAGTAAAGCACGCTTCCAGATTCCTATTTTTCTGGTTGATTTTTGTTTTCGGTCGGCGGAGACGCCAATCCTCCCGATGTGCAGACTAATATTGTCTTGTAGGAATGAAAGCGACGATATCCTCATCGTCATGGAAAAGTATTTTCACTGTTTATCACCCAAAAAGGTGAAAATCAAAAAGTAACTCATTGATTTTATTAATTAAAACTCATGCTTACATCAT
>CAYTUX010000130.1:0-11064 GCA_964441455.1 uncultured Victivallales bacterium
TTTCCTTTATATTTGGCTTTTTAACAATATACAAGTATACTGGTTAAACGCCTTTTTTTAAAGTTTTTTTTGCTACAGGACAAATGCCCTAATCGTAATTTCTGGCAGATCTGCAAAGCATCTTTTTTTGGAGTTCCCCTACCACTGTGTTCGTGCAGTGTGTTACCGGTTTCAGCATCGCTCAGAGATAATGGAGCCGGAAAAGGAAGTACAATATCATTTCTTACCTCAACCCCGCAAACAGGAGTAGATAGTATTTTTATAACATATTCACTTTTGGGTGGTGTATTTACGATTGTAAGAGTCATAACGGCGTTTCTTACCGGTATTATAACCGGAACGGCTGTAAGTATATTTGCAGGTGAAGAGAAGAAAGATAATGAAAAACAAAAAGAGCAAGCGGAGTCATGCGAAAATTGTTCTAAAGAAACAGAAAGAGAAAACCCGATATTTCATATCTTTAAATATGGTTTTCAAACCCTTCCAAAAAACATCGGCAAATCGATGCTCATCGGCATTGCTTTGTCATCAATAATAACTGTATTCCTGCCTGAAAACTTTTTTGCTGATAAAATTCTCGGAAACGAATTGGTCTCAATGCTTGTCATGCTTGCGATAGGTACAGTAATCTACGTATGCTCAAGCGGATCGGTGCCGATTGTGCTTTCCTTGATTGCAAGCGGAATATCTCCCGGTGCAGGCTTAGTATTCCTTATAACAGGTCCTGCTACCAACCTGGCATCTCTTTCAATACTGACAAAAATAGTCGGTGCAAAAACTGTTTTTGTATACTTATTGACTTTGTCTATAACTGCCTTAATAAGTGGATATATACTCAATCAGTTTATGGATCAAACCATTATAAACGAAATGGTTCACGCCGGGCACGAATCGCTGTCATGGTTAGACCACACAAGCGCTGTAGTCTTACTGATAATACTAAGCCAATCCATATTACCAAAAAAGATTACCTGAACTTATTGCAATCACAAGTGCCATTGGGCTAACAGAAAATGATATCTTATCAATGCTTCGCAAAACATGAACAAGCCATTACCTTTGCTCAAAACCTTTGTTCAATTCATACCAACATCGTTAAAGTAGTGGCGGGGGAAAGGCAATATGAAAGTTGTAGTAAAAATTCTATAAATTGAAAATGTCAAGCATGAAAAATAATATAAATATTTTTATTTAGTTTTCGATAGATAAATTTATCTGTTGACTTATATTGTAAGTTTATATAATATTGTAAACTAATAAATTTATATTAAGTAAACACATACATTTTAATGTGTTTATTATATATGGTTTTGTAATCTTAATATAATTCATATATAATTTTTAAATAACAATGAAAAGCATAAAAAAAATAAACAAGACTAACTAATCGTTTACACTTTTCATAAAACTACTGATGTTTTATGTAATACATCAGATATAAAAACAAGGGGTCAAAAAATAATGAAATATGGTGAAAATTTAAAGACATTAAGAAAGGCTAGAGGCCTTACACAGATAACTCTTTCTGAATTATCCGGCGTTTCACAATCAACAATTTGTGAAATAGAAAAAAATGCATATTTACCCAAAATTGCGGTAACTATTAAGCTTGCTAATGCTCTTGATATATCGGTTATGGAGCTTGATGAAGAGCTTGAAAAGAACATCAAAAATAGTGGTGCTCGTTTGGTAAACGCAGATTTAACAAATTATGTTGCAACAAGTGAGTTTGAAGCTATCAAATTGATGGATTTTTCAAAAGGATTGAAAATTAACATGCCGCTTGATGATTATGTTGAACAGGAATCAAATCAGATTATTTATCTTCCTGATGTAAAAGAAGGGGATTTTGTTGTTAAAATATGTGACAACAGTGTCTGCGGATGTTATCCTGAAGGAACATTCCTGCACTGCAGTTATATATTTCCTGAACATGGAAGATTAGTTGTCGTGCATATGCGGGATGGTGAAATTAAGTTCAGGATTTATGCGATTAATGATCGGAAGCAGTATCTAATGGCTATTTCAGAGAATGATTCTGATGATTTTCAGCTTAATGATAATGTGCTAAAAATTTGGACTGTTGTCAGATCTTTAAAAAATGAATTACATGTTGCAGCAAAAAGCAACAATATACATTTTAGCTGGCAAGACAGGCTTTCTTAATTAAGAATCAAGAATTTATGAATGGGCGTCAAGACAG
This sequence comes from uncultured Victivallales bacterium, assembly GCA_964441455.1. GTDB lineage: Bacteria > Verrucomicrobiota > Kiritimatiellia > JAQICX01 > JAQICX01 > JAQICX01. The sequence goes on from CAYTUX010000130.1 coordinate 2,204, forward strand.
ACGCCCATTTATTTATCATCCTCGTATTTTTTCTTTCACTAAAGAGCTTTGGGAAATAATTGTCATCATTTAGTTTTTTAACTCAAGACAGAAAAACTGTAAATGGTAAACTTTAAACTATTTTGTTGCCCAAAAACGAAAAAACAAAACCTCATACATTGATTTTATAGGCTTCTTCGCTATGGTTTCCCGCCATGCGGGATCACAGGTTCCAGCCTCGCCAAGGCGTTTAATCAAACTCATATTTATACTCTCAACCAGAAAAACAGGATCTAAGGTCTTAGATTTCTGGTTGGTTGACTAAAAGTGCATTTTATCCAATATAATTAAGGAATATATTTTTATTTTATCACCTTTTGGGTGATAAATTAAAAAATTAGTTTCAGCGGACGCCGAGGACGGCATCCCTCCCATGTGAACCTTACAGACTAATGTTGGATTGCAATTTTAACCGGGAGGGTTGGCGTCCCCGCCGACCGAAAAGGGTATTTAACCAGAAAAATAGGAAGAGTTAATATTTTTGCATTTATTTTCTTTCAAAAAAAATTCTTTTTTTGTATCATTACTAAATAAAGAAAATATTTGTATAAATTTCAAATAGATATTGGCGTATAAAAAGATATGATTGCAATAATTGATTACAAAGCAGGAAACTTAACAAGCGTTAAGCTGGCAGTTAAAGAGGTCGGGGGTGATGCTCTAATCACAAGCGATTTGGATATAATACGTTCTGCTGATCGCATTATTTTCCCGGGGGTTGGTGCAGCCGGTGCAGCAATGCATAATTTAAAAGAGCTGAACTTAGATACCTTAGTAAAAGAACAGATTTCCTCAGGCAAGCCTTTTCTGGGAATTTGTGTCGGACTGCAGGTGCTTTTTGACAGGTCAGAGGAAGATGGCGGAACAAACTGTCTAGGCATTGTACCCGGAAAGGTAAAGCTATTTATATCGGCACCTCCTGAAACCAAAGTTCCCCAAATGGGTTGGAATAGTGTTGATTTTGTTAAACCTCACCCGCTGTTACAAGGTGTTAAAAACAACAGTTACTTCTATTTTGTACACAGTTACTACCCATATCCATCAGACAAAACTTATACTTTGGGTGAAACATCGTATGCTGATGTGACATTTTCATCTGTGATTTACAAAGACAATCTGGTTGCCACTCAATTTCACCTTGAAAAGTCAGGAAAAGTGGGACTTAAAATTTTAGAAAACTTTTGCAGATGGGATGGGAAATGCTGACAAAAAGAATAATACCATGTCTTGATATAAGAGACAAAAAGGTTACCAAAGGGGTAAAATTCAAAAACAACATCGTACTTGGCGACCCGGTTGAAATGGCTGTTAAATATTATGAAGCCGGCTGTGATGAACTTGTCTTTTATGATATTACAGCATCGTCCGAAGGTCGCCCGATTGATATAGACATGGTTAGAGCAGTTGCTGAAAACATCTACATTCCTTTTGCTGTTGGAGGAGGTATATCTTCTCTTAAAGATATGGAAATGGCTCTTCTTGCAGGAGCGGAAAAAGTTTCTGTAAACTCTTTGGCAATTACCAATCCTGCAATTATAGGAGAAGGTTCAAAGGCTTTCGGCGCACAATGTATTGTGCTGGGAATGGATCCGATAAAAACGGAAAATTCAGACAAATGTCCCTCCGGATATGAGATCACCCGTCGTGGCGGTCGCGAATTCACAGGCATTGATGCTCTTGAATGGGCTAAAAAAGCGGAGGACTTAGGTGTTGGAGAAATTGTAGTTAATTCGGTGGATGCAGATGGAACACGAGAAGGATGCGAGCTGGAATTAACAAAAATGATATCTGTTAATGTTAATGTACCGGTAGTTGCTTCCGGCGGGGTTGGTTGTTCACAGCATATGGTTGATGTTTTCAACTACTCCCATGCTGATGCTGTCATTATAGCCGGCATGATTCATACCGGAGATTATACAATCCGCCAGATAAAAGAAGAACTCTCTCAAAGGGGTGTGCCGGTAAGGAAACAGGGATAATTTATAATAGATAGTTGATAATTAATAATGGCAAGGAAGTTAGACAGTTAGTTAGTTCGATTGTTAGATGGCAGAATGGCTCACTGTAGCCGTGTCGCCTCGGCACGGAAAGAACATGCCGACTAGCAGAGCTAGTCGGAAAAAAAATACTTGCAAGCTGGAAGCTTGCGTTACCTTGGGTAGCACAACCTTCTAGGTTGTAGGCATTGACTTGCAACAAGGATCGTTGTGTTACCATAGAATTTAGAACGAAAATTAAGGATAAAAAGATATGAAACAAAAGATTATACCAATAGTATCAATTCTTGCAGGTGTTCTTGCATTTATGTTATCTATTCGATACTTCAATGCCGAACAGGAAAAATTGAATGCACAGAGAGCACGGCTTGAAGCAAGTTCAGCAATGGTTAAAGTTATTGCGGCGGCAAAAAATATTCCGGCAAACACACCTCTTACTATTGAAGATTTAGGGACAGTATCTGTTCAGAAATCAACGTTAAGAGAAACACCTGTTTATCCCGAAGATTACAAAAAGATTCTGGGAAGGAAGCTTATATATGATCTGAAGAATGAGTCAATGATTCTCTGGTCTGATATTGAAGGCGGTTCAGCTGTATTGGCTCCTCAGCTTGAATCAATGATTAAGCCGGGGCTTCGAGCCATATCCATAAACGTTTCCGGTGCTCACGCTGTAAGTGGAATGGTCAGACCCAACAACCGCGTTGATGTGCTTGGCACATTTTCTTTTCCTTCTAAAACCATTGAGGGTGAGCTCGAAGCTGTTACACTTACTGTACTTCAGGATGTAACAATTCTTGCTACAGGAAACGAAATGGCTCATAAAAGAGTTCAGAGCACAACATCCATCAACGGATATCAGCCGCAGAAAAGTTATAGTACCGTAACGCTGGAAGTAACTCCAAGGGAGGCCGAACTGCTTACTTTTGCACAAACGGTTCAGGGTCGGTTGACTCTTGCTCTTCGTAATTCAGACGATGTGTCATTTGAGAAAGATTTACCTGAAGTCAACTTTCAGCAACTTGAAACAAGTTTACCGGAGCTAAATGAATATAGACAGAAAAACATTAGAAACAAAAAGAACTTATAACTCTTTGGAGATTTTATGTCCCAAATAAAGCTCATAATTCAGACACCCGGTGCAAAACAGAATAAATTTGAACTGGAGTATGGAACATATACAATCGGCAGCGATGCCACGTGTATGATCAGATTAAATAATCCGGAAATTGATGCCAGACATGCAATGCTCTCTCTCCAACCGGATAATTATTGGATAGAAGACTTTGCCACAAGAACAGGCACGTTTGTAAATGATTCAAAAATATCAGGCGGTACACATATTGAACCAAATGATAAAATTAAAATTGGTCCATTCACTTTAGCTTTAAAAGTTCATCAGGATGTCAAGGAACCGGAGACTCAACCGGAAAAGGGTAATACTCAACAAACCCAATCTTCTGCACCACCTGTTGAACAGACAAAACAAGAATCTTCTGAACAGTTTGAAAAACTTGTACAAAAAGTTGCACCACCACCAATATCAATTCCAAAAGAGGTGCTTGATCAGGAAAAAGCAATTAAAAAACAGATTCATGATGAACTTGTGGACAGGTTGGACATCAAACGACTTTCAACATCCAAAATAAATAAAGATGACCTATTCAAAAAGGCAAAAGAGACAATAGAAATAATTATTAATGATGTGAAACATAAACTTCCAAAGGAGATTGATCCAAAAGTATTGTGTCAGGACATTATCAATGAGGCTTTAAGACTTGGACCATTGGAAGAGTTTCTGGCAGATCCTGACATTACCGAAATTATGGTAAACGGTCCATCAAAGATATTTGTTGAAAAAAAAGGGCGACTAACCCTATCGGGCAAAACTTTTATGAATAATGATTCTGTTTTGTCAATTATAGAGAGAATAGTGGCACCTATCGGTAGGCGTGTTGACGAGAGTCAGCCATATGTGGATGCAAGACTGGCAGATGGTTCTCGTGTTAATGCTGTTATAGCTCCACTATCTCTTATCGGACCATGCATCACAATTCGAAAATTCTCTGATATTCCTTTTACATCTGATGACTTGGTTAACTTTAATACCTGGAATCAGGATATGGTTGATTTAATGCAAGTATGCATTCTCTTGAGAAAAAATATTATTGTTGCCGGCGGAACAGGTTCAGGTAAGACAACACTCTTAAATGTGCTTAGCAACTACATACCCGGAGATGAAAGAATACTGACAATTGAAGATGCTGCAGAACTTAAACTGCATCAGGAACATCTCGTAAGGCTTGAAGCCCGATCCGCAAATATTGAAGGCAAAGGTGCAATTACAATTCGTGACCTTGTCAGAAATGCTCTGCGTATGCGCCCTGATCGAATAATTGTTGGTGAATGTCGCGGAGGTGAAGCTCTTGATATGCTACAGGCAATGAACACAGGACACGACGGCTCATTGACAACTGTCCATGCAAACTCACCTAGAGATGCTCTTTCAAGACTTGAAACTATGGTTCTTATGTCAGGGATGGATTTGCCCCTTAAGGCAATCAGAGAACAGGTTGCATCTGCTGTTGACATAATTATTCAACAGAGCCGTTTCAGTGATGGTACAAGAAAAATTGTCAACATAAGTGAAGTTGTCGGCCAGGAAGGAGAACAGATTACCATGCAGGATTTATTTGTTTTCAAACAATCCGGTCTGGATGCTGAAGGAAATGTACTGGGTGAGTTTCTTCCAACCGGCTCTGTTCCAACATTTATGGAAGAGTTAAAAACAAGAGGTTTATCTTTAAGATCCGAAATGTTCAATCCTAACAAACACACGAAGAATTATTAATATGCAATTTATTGGATACATTATAGCAGCTCTTTATGCACTATCTCTTAGCGGCATTGTCTATATAGTAATGCAGGCATTTGAATCCGGAGCCGATGCGTATGCTCAAACTTATTCAGATGACACTTCTCGACAGTTTGAGGATATCTTTCTGTTTATACCTGCACGCAGAATTACAGAGATTGCAATTGCCTGCAGTGGTGCTGTATTCCTTATACTATTCCTGTCATTTACAAACTGGAAATCAATTAACTCTATTATGATCTCTGCCGTTGTATGTGCTCTAATATCATGTTTGACTCTTCTCTTTCCTAAAAAATTATTGGATATATTAAGAGTACGAAGGCGTAACAAAATCAATGAGCAGTTGGTGGACACATTAATGTCAATGAGTAATGGATTAAAAGCCGGCTTCAGTATTTCTCAGGTCTTTGAAAATGTTGCAAAAAATGGTGATCCGCCAATATCACAGGAGTTTGATCTTTTTGTACAACAGACACGACTTGGTATAAACTTCTCGGAGGCACTGAATAATATGGAAGAACGAGTGCAATCTCAAGATATGACTCTACTTGTCTTAGCAATAGAAACAGCAAGAAAAACAGGTGGTAATCTGACTGAAGTTATGGAAAACATTGCCCATACTATCAGGGAAAGAATCAGAATTCAGGGAAGAATAAAAACTTTGACATCACAGGGACGATTACAAGGAATTATTGTCGGGCTCATGCCCGTTGCTATCTTTTTTATGTTAATAACCTTACAGCCCGAACTAATGCAGTCATTTCTTCATTCTGCAATGGGTTTGATAATAATGGGGGTTTCTCTTGTATTAATTATTCTGGGCGGGTTAATGATTAAAAAAATAGTAAATATAGATATATAAAATGAATACAATTGAACTTTTAAAAATTTTAGTTAGTTTTTTATGGGCATTAGCCGGATGCGGAATCACATGGTATATAATGACATCTGCAAAAGAGATAACTTATATCACCTTAGCAGATGGTCGTAGACAAGCAAGAGTTATTCCAATAATCTTCAAACTCCTTCTGCCGCTTGCACCAAATCTGTTCGGATTTTTTAACAGCCCCAATCTGGATAAATTAAAAAATAAAATATATAGGCAGCTTACTGCATCGGGATATGATGATCTGATCTCTGTAAGAGAATTTCTTGCTCTCAAAATACTGACTCCGGTAATACCGGGAACTATATGGCTTATATTCACATATTTAGTGTTGCAATATTCCCAACAGGGAATACTGATAAAACTGAAACCTGCTATTATGCTGATAGGACCGCTGATGTTTGCAGTTATGCCTGCTCAATGGCTGAACAAAGCAGTAAAAAAACGTCACCTGCAAATACAAAAAGATCTTCCGTTTACACTAGATCTTCTTACATTATCGGTTGAAGCAGGTATGGATTTTATGTCCGCTATTCAAAGAAATGTTGAACATGAAAATCTAAAACCTCTCGATGAGGAATTAATTCGAGTTCTTCATGAAAATCAGTTGGGAAAAACAAGAAGGGAAGCTCTGAAGTCAATGTCTGAAAGAGTTAACCTGCCGGAACTCAAAAGTGTTGTAAATGCCTTGGTGCAAGCCGATGAACTGGGGGTAAGTATTGGCTCTATACTCAAAATTCAGTCGGAACAAATGCGACAAAAACGCTTCGAAAGAGCTGAGAAACTTGCACAAGAAGCTCCTGTTAAAATGCTTTTCCCCCTGCTGTGCTGTATCTTCCCGGCTGTTATTCTAATACTAATGGGTCCAATAATTTTAAGTATGTTAAAACAGGTATCGTAACGGACAAACCAAAGAAAAGAGGACCAAGTACCAAATGACGAAGGACTAAAAAGTCATAACAGTTGCTCCTGGAATCTTAAACCACTTTTTAACAACAACAGGCTGTTTGAAAACAAAAGAAAAGAACACTGAACCCAGCGGTCAATGACAGCAAAGTTCCAAACATAGGACGCAACTGTTAACATTTTTTGATCATTTGGTCTTTAGTCCTTAGTCATTTAGTCACGAAGTCATAAAAAAGGAAAATACATTTATGAAGTTAATGATTGCTACAGGCAATAAACATAAAGTCGAAGAGATAAAAAAAATATTTGAAGACATTAATGAACTTGAACTGCTGTTCAAACCCGATTTTCCTCACTTGCCGGAAGTTGACGAAAACCAGGATACACTTGAAGGAAATGCAATAAAAAAAGCTGTTGAAACTGCAAAGCTGACAGGATTATGGTGTTTGGCTGATGATACAGGACTGGAAGTTGATGCTCTAAATGGTGAACCTGGAGTATACTCGGCAAGATATGCAGGAGAAAATGCCACATATGCGGATAATAACATCAAACTACTTGAAAAATTAGAAAATTGTAACAACAGAAACGCAAAGTTTGCTTGTGTAATTGCTCTATCCGATCCGAAAGGAAACTATAGATATGCCAGAGGTGAGTGCAATGGAAGAATTCTCAAAGAACTACAGGGGAACAGAAGCTTTGGATACGACCCGATATTTCAACCGGATGGTTTCGATGAAACTTTTGCTCAAATGTCGGCAGATGCAAAAAATACAATATCACACAGGGGGAAAGCTCTGACTCTGGCAAAAAAAGAATGGAAGAAGATACTTGAACAATAGAGAAAAGGTTTAGGAGCAATATCGGAAGGCAGCACAACGTGCCCTCTTCGTTGCGTTACATTGCAGAACGAACTAGCACATTTACTGAGTCATTGAGTCAATGACTCAACACTTAGAGCGCCAATGACAAATAATTGAAAGTTGAAAATTAATGAATACTGAATTTGAAAAAATAGTCAATCAGGCAATTATGTTGGAGAAGAATGTTGCCGGAATATATCTCATATTTAAAGAAACCTTTGATGAAGATGCCGATTTCTGGTGGCAATTGGTACTTGAAGAAGAGCATCATGCTGCTCTTATTAAGAGTGCCAAGGTCTATTTTGCTCCAAATCATCAATTTCCGCAAGACCTGATATCATCTACATTTGAAGAACTACAAAAAGTAAACAATATGTGCCAATCTTACTTTGATAAATATAAAGCGGATCCCCCTACAAGAGAAGAGGCCTTTAACCTGGCTTTAATCCTGGAAAGCTCTGCCGGCGAAATACACTTCCAGAAATTTATGATGAAAAATTCTGACTCTGAAATCTGTCAAATTTTTCAGCAGCTTAATGGTGAGGATCTGAATCACTACAGAAGAATTAAATCATATATGACAGAACACAATATAGTAGAGCAATGAAAACAAACTCTAGACAGAAACTGCGATGTCTGTTCTCAATCCGGCAATACAATACTGATTTGCAGATTTTAAAGTAGCTCAAAACAGGCCATTCTCCCTATTCTTTACATTTATCTATATTCGGCAGTTCAACTGCTCCGCAGTTGATGAAATATATTATAAAACATTGATTTTCAATCGATTATAGTGACATTCAAGGTTGAGGCAGATGCACCCAACTGGTGGTAATATCAACACCCAATAACCAATAAGAAATTTTCAATTTCCAAGAAAATCCGATGGATATTGGGAGTTAAATGTTGAATATTGGATGTTTAACTGCAGATTTTGGGTTTATTGATTGAAGCCTCTCTTGTAAACTCGAGTAAACCCTGACGCACTCGCTAATCGCAAGTGCTCCTGCCCTGTTTAGGGAGATGTCAGGCGCAGCCTGACGGAGGGGTAATCTTTCTTCTTGCGCCCCTTTTGCGTTATTTGCGGTTAACCTCTTCTCTTCATAAAATTATTATGCTGTAAATCATTCTGCAAACAATCTTTATTCTTTGTACTACCCCTTAGATTTCTGGTTGCTTGACTAAAAGTGCATTTTATCCAATAGAATTAAGGAATATATTTTTATTTTATCACCTTTTGGGTGATAAATTAAAAAATTAGTTTCAGCGGACGCCGAGGACGTATTAGCTCCTCC
>CAYTUX010000131.1:0-3621 GCA_964441455.1 uncultured Victivallales bacterium
GCAATTTAAAATTTATATGCAAGGTTTACTTGGGAGGAGAAACCCCTCCGTCCTCGTTCCTCGGACACCTCCCCTAAACAGGGCAGGAGCTAATACGTCCCCGGCGTCCGCATTAGAAAACTTTTTGTTTTCAGATTTTTCATAAAACTTTTTACAGAACCACAAGTATACAGTTTTAATTTTCAACTTTCAATTATTTCTGAATATCCAGCCATCTAACTGTCCAAACATCTTTTACGTCAAATCAAAAAGTCTCAAAGTGCTTCTGAAATCAGAAGGTAGAGGAGACTTAACTCTTGTTTTTTTGCCCAAAAATGGATTAACAAAATCAATTCCTGATGCATGAAGCATTTGTCGACCCACCTTCAGGAGTCTTGGATCGAATCTTGATTTATTTCCGTAGTATCTGTCACCAACAAGATCGTGTCCCATTAAATTAAGGTGTTTTCTTATCTGATGAGTTCTTCCGGTATCAATTCTAATCTGAATATGAGTGGCACTATCGTTAGAGTCCAGAACTCTCACATTAGTAACAGCTTTTTTGTCATCCAGATGCTGATCGATGGTAAACTCTTTTTTTGTAATTTTTCCCCACACAATTGCATGGTATATTTTAGTAATTCCATTATTTCGGAAGACTTCGACCATCTGTTCAAAATCTTCATGAGATTTTGCAAAGATAAGGCAACCTGAAGTATCCTTGTCGAGTCGATGAACAGCTTCCAAATTTGGGTTATATGATTGAACTCTCAGAAACGACTCCAAACTATCCGGGCCATTTGATACCATTGAAGGCTTTTTGTCTGCAATTATAATATGATTATCTTCATAAAGATGTTTAATACGTTTTGGTGCCGGAGCATTTGAGGCTGAGTGAGCAATTTCTACAACATCCTTAAACCTTAAATTGTGTTTAGCCATCCAGACTCTCTTCTCGTTTACGAATACACTTCGAGTATTAATAATTGCTTTTGTCGCCTTTTTAGAGATTCGCAGTTTACGTGCTAAAAAATCAATTAAAGTTGAGCCGACATCCTGTTTTGCAACCACAAAACGATTTTCATTGTTATTTTTGTTATCTTTGCTTTTCATTTATCTGTTTTTATGTTATCTTTCTTATCTTGAATTTTTACAAATTTTTTTTTAGTAAAAATGCTATTGCATTTAATAATAAACGGTGCTTGTTTTTAGTCGCAACTTGTTTTTTGATAATATGTTATATGTTCACTTTCTTATGTTAGTGTTTTTCCGTATATCAATTAAAAGTTATGATTTTTTAAGCAAACCACAATATAAGCCTCTTTAGGGCTTGGAAAATATGGAGCTATGTTAATGAATTTACCTGATGAAATAAAGACAAAAAGTAAAGAAGAGCTAAAAAGTTTCTTTTTAGGTGAGATGAAAAAAGACGAAATTGATGGAAAAACTCTTGTTGCAACGGTTGGATTAATCAAAGAAAGAGTGGAACCACAGACTGCCGATTTATATGCAGACAAACTTTTAGATAATTTAGTTGAGCAAGGTTTAGAGGAAGATGCTTACGAATTATGGAAAATGATTTCAACATGGCATCCTGAATTGAGCTACAGAAAAGCTTTATATCAGATGATTAATAAGATTTTCAGGCAAAATCAATTTGCACTTTCATGTATTGCTGATTCTTCATTTGATGAAACCAAGGTTCAGACAAAAGAGGTTGTTCGCAGATTATCTTTACTTCTTGATATGAAAGAGGGTGTTTTATGTTGGAACAGGTCATTTGGAATTGGTGAAGTCAAAGAGATTGATTCTTTTACCAAAAGATTTATTATTGATTTTGAAAAGCGACCCAACCATTCTATCGCCTTTAATTTTGCTGCTGACTCTCTTAAGCTAATTTCAGAGGATCATATTTTGTATATGAAATTTAATGATCCAGAAGCTTTAAACTTAATGGTATCCAAGAAACCCGCCGAAGTTGTTAAGTTAGCGATTGAGAGTTACGGACAGCAAAGTGCAACCGATATGCAGTATTTTTTATCACCTGATATTGTTGATGAAGATGATTGGAAAAGATTTTGGACTAATGCACGTAAGCAATTGAAAGAAGATCCTTACGTAAACATGCCTACAAAGAGAAATGAACCTATTGAGCTTTTACATACAGAAGAGGATTATGGAGATCGATGGTTTAAAGCTTTTAAGAAAATCAAATCCCCGGCAGATATTTTTGCCGCACTTGATATATTGGTAAAAGAGAAGAATCTTGCCGAATTAACAGAAGATCAGAAAGAGATTATGGCATCGCGCTTCGAATACATTTTAAAAGTTGCAAGCCATAATGAACCTGTTTTTGCTGCGAGACTAATAAACTTTATTACAGATAATAGTATCAGTTTTTCAAATTTTGATGTTCAGCATGCCTTTGATGTATTAGAGAAACCATCAATTCTTATTGAAGCAATGAATGCATTAACTACTCGACAGCTGAAAGATGTGCTGATGATCTTAATGGAACATGATCCTGAAAAAGTTGCCAATGTTATTTTGGAAAACATTACGAAATTAACCCTTCCATCATATACAGAGTGTGTAAACTGTCTGTTTACTTTTGAAGATTATAAACCGGCGGTATGTGCAAGAGTTAAAAAATTGACGGAGGATGACAGAAATATTATTTCCATTGCCTGGATGGCAAACAATGTTGACTTAATTTCTGATTTTGATATCAGACCGGCAGATTTTTTCGATCATATTATTATGACCTTCAGACATACATTCAGTGGTGAAGATTTAAAAGCATTCAATAACATGTGTAAAAACTTTTTTGATCCTGTCTGGCTGAAGAATATTCTTGACTTACATCTTGAAGGAGAAAGGCAACGAGCTGTTTTACGCGTAAGAGATGCGACTTTTGCAGAAAAATCAACAAAAAGGCTTACTTTGGAACGTATTGTAAAATTATATCCGGACTTGTCAGATTTAGCTGTTCGCAAAGCTGATATTATTGTTGAAGAGGATCTGCCGACAGGACGTCTTACTTCCTGGAGATCTTACAAGCAGAGAACGCTTCAGCTTCAGGAGCTTAATGAAGTTAAAATACCTGAAAACACAAAGGATATTGCCATTGCCCGCAGTCATGGAGACCTGAGAGAAAACTTTGAATACGAAGAGGCTCGTCGTCAGCAGGGCATGCTTATGCAGCAGAAAGATGAGTTGGAAGAGGCACTTAACATCGTTCAAGGAACTGACTTTAACGGTTTCTTTAATGGTACAGTAGGAATGGGTTCAACAGTTATTCTCAAGACTGCAACTGAAACAAAAACATACAATGTTTTAGGGGAGTGGGATTCAGATGAAAAAATGCATATTATTTCATCTAATACAGAGCTTGCAAAGATTCTTAAAGGCAAGAAAGTTGGAGATAAGGTTAAGATACCAACACTTGAAGGAGAAGAATCTGCTGCAATCATTGAAGTCAAAGAGATATCCGATGATATTAAAGAGTGGATATCCAAGGATGTAGAATAAATTTTAATAATTAAGTAACTTCTCAAAAACTTTTCAAAAAAATATGCCGTAAGTTAAAAAAAATGGAAATATTTCTTTTTTTTTGTTGCAAAATTATGATATGTATGATTA
>CAYTUX010000132.1:0-9358 GCA_964441455.1 uncultured Victivallales bacterium
CGCAGATGCGGTAAAACTGGCAACCCCTTGCGGTTTGAAATTCAGAAAATTCTTCACCCATTTGGTGAAGCTAATAATCGAATCAACTCCCTTATTTACAAACACTTATCCGTTTTTCTGAATTTCATATGCCGAAAATAGGATAATCGGAAGCTCCGTATTTCAATACAAAAAAGGGCAACTGTTCAAAGTTGCCCTTTTCCTTTTAAAAAGTGCAAAACCATCACAGGATTGCCCCCCCGTACAGACGAGATTTATCAGGTCTCTCTTAGTTTGGATTTACCACCCTGCCCATGAACAGAATAGAGCCTGTAATATTATCGCGAATAAAAAACAGAAATGGATGATCTGCATTGAACTGATAAGAAGGCGAAGGAGCTGCACTTGTCACCGCCATCATAACCGCCGTAGCTGCAGCTGCTTCGGTGCCCTTCTCATCAACTTCCACAAATGCCTTGTGCATAATTGCTGAAATATACAGATCCCTTGTCCCATCCATACCTGAAAAATCCGCTCTTGTTCCAAATGCATCTTTCATGCCAAGCTTCACTAAGGGCGAAACCAAATCATATCCGGTCTCAACCTTGAATTTCGGAAAAGTGACTTGAACCTTCATACTCCTGAGTTTAGAAATTAAAGAATTCAGCTTATCTGCGGTTAATGTCTTCTCCAACTCACCAATTCCATTCTTCTGTTTAGGCAGAAGCACCACCATTGAAAGACGTTTTCCTTTGTACGGCATCTCCAGCACCTGCGTGTTCTCATCCTCCGCCACCCGGAAATCCTTCTCCTGATACATCATCTTTGATTTTACCTTTTTTTGAGCAGTAACATTGAAATCCAGCTCTCTAGTATTAATTTCCTTGAACTGACTTTCCCAGTCACCTTTAAAGTATATGGCGTTTACCAATACCATGCGGGTTAAAGGATCCAAAACACCTTTTGGAATGAGATTCTTAATTTTATCATTGGTCTGTTTCTCCACCCACGTGTTAATCTTCTTTCTCTCCGCCTCGGCATTACCTGCAAAATCGGCTTTAACAATTTCGGATCTATAATCATTCTGAACAAGATTTATAAAGTTCTGAAGAAATTTATAACTCTTCGCATACCAGATTGCATTGGCTATGCTCAGCTTGATTTCTCCACTCTTCTGTACCGAGTTCAGCCCCTCCTGCAATTCTCCGAAAGACCTGCATAATACATCAGGTGCGTAAGGAAAACTTAGAGCATCTTTGATCTCCTTTTCCGTGTTATTTCGTGCTCCGGCATATGTCATTCCCAGTGCAGATGATATACTGTAGGGTGAAAAGAAAAGATTTCCCTCTTTTGAGCTGATTTCTTTGTACATCCTCAGAGCAAAGGCTGTGTTTCCTTTCTCAACATCACCCACCGATGCTTTGTCCGGTTTCTCCGCTGCCGACAAAGTTGCTGATGCGGCAGCAAGAGCCACAATGCTTAGTGTTTTTCGTATCTTTTGCTTGTTATTCATAATATTACCTTTCAATATTTTTGTTTCTGTCATACCATCCTCCTTTTTACTATATTCCTTTGTTTTCTCTGCGTCCTTCGCTAGAAAACTTTTTTTATAATATATTCTACCGATTTGAGATTAAAGAAATGACAAACTTGTTTTGGAATCCCGCCCTCACTTTGAATTTGTTGAAGTTCAAAGTAAGGGCGGGAAACACAACAAAAAATTAGTGCCAATTAGTATTAATTAGGCCGTGACGAGCCGTAGGCACCGCGAAGGCTAATGACTATTTCTTAATCTTTCTTGATTCGTGTAGATTAGTGTGATTCGTGGTTAAAACTCTTCTTTTCTTAATCTTTTTCTCCGCGTTCTCCGTGCTTTCCTGTCACGCTGTAGTCCGGTACGGCGAAAGAGGATGCACGAAAAAATCTTCTCTTCTTTCCGTGCTTATCGGTGTTCATCCGTGGCTAACATCTTCCTGAAATCATTCTGCAAAAAATTTTCTTCAATTCTCTACCTTATCTATTTTTAGAGGTTCAAGCAGATATTCAAGTCCATTTATCTTGATTTCCAACATAATTGCCATTAACCTGCCCAATTCACCTTTGGGAAATCCCTTTTTAGAAAACCATATATAGTATTCATCCGGAATTTCTACTAATCGCTTATCTGCATATTTTCCAAAAGGCATACGATAGTTTGCCAACTTAATGAGTTCTTCACCATTATCTTTTTTCATATCAATCATCTCAAATTATAACTCTTAATTCTTACTGTCAATTTTCGCATTTTTCCATTTTTTCCGTCCATCTCAATCTCACATATTTATGCTGTCGTATGCCCAATGTAAGAGAGCTTGTCTTTGAGTAGGTCGGCACTCTCGATCTCCCTTACGGCAATTTTTTTTAATCTGGGCAATATGACGTCGCATAGCCTTCCATCTCTTAATCTGGCGTTCGTCATCCTCTGACCTTCTACCCATATAGTATCGACAGTACCACTGAAACCATCCCCTGGGATCTTGAGAGCGAATCCATCCTTTTTCAATCCAATAAGAGAGTGGCTTTGAAGCACTCTTCTTAAAATAGTTCAAATCGGGGTTAGAACATGCCGGTGAAAGCTTTGCCTTCTCAAACCAGGATGACGGAAATTCCTCACGACAATCGGTCATGTACTTTCCGCCGAAAACTCCCATTTGCAGCATTTGTTTAGGCGTGAGTTCAGGCTCGAAATCCGCATGAAAGCAACGACCTATAGGCTCGGTCAAAAGATAACGATAACCTTTCTGCATCTTATCATTTACAACTATTTCTTTTTTTTTCATTTCTTTCACCTAACCATTATGGCTTTTTCGTGTTTTCCGTTGATAATAGCCGATCTATTAATCTAAAGAATATTGAGCCTCTTTCAAAGTAAAATATTTTGTTTTTTAGTAGCTAGTGGACTTGTTACCCACAATAATTAATGAGCAACCCTATGTTATGCAATTTATTCAAATTGGATATTTTCGCATAAAGTTGTTATTATGTGATAAAAATAAATCCAAAAATTTATAAAATTTTACCACTAATATTTAAATTGTCAATGTGTTTATTAAATTCTTGATAAACTTTTTCCTTTTTCGTCAATTGACCCTTATCTAAACTGCATTAAACCAGAAAAACAAGTTTTTATGTCTTATAGTCATAGAAATTTATTGAAAGAATATTCTTTGTATATTATTATACTCATAAAACAGAGAGACTAATACTTTTATGAAAGCAACAGAAATTTCACTATTTTCTTTTTTTGAGACAAACTCACAATATATAGTTCCATCATTTCAAAGACCCTACTATTGGAAATCTGAAAGATGGGAAACTCTTATATCGGGACTATTTGAAAGTTTTGAAAAGCATCCTGAGCAGGATATTTTTCTTGGAGCAATTGTGGTTATGCCTACTTCAGAATACAACGAATCACTGAAGAAGTATTTACTCGTGGATGGGCAAAAGCGATTAATAACAATTCTGGCACTGCTTGCTGCTTTGAGAAAAGCTGTTGAAACAAATCATCCTGAATTATCTGACAAAATTTCTCACATGTGTCTGCTTAACAAAGAAAAGTCAGGATCATATCATTATAAACTGCTACCAAATAAAAAAAACAGAACTACATTTTTTAACTCTCTTGAGGGTGGAACAGAGACAAACATAAACAACTGGTTTCCTGCATCTGTATATTTCTATCAAAGAATTAAATGTGAAAAAATTGATGTTGCATCGTTTACATCATACCTTCTGGAAAAAATAAAGATTGTCAGAATCAAACTAGAGAAGGACGAGAATCCATATCCAATTTTCAAAAGTATGAACATGTCGGATAAACCACAGAAGATTGATGAATTAATACAATTTTCAAATTTTGCAGATGATCCTGAGCTGATGATTCTTGTTGCGTCCGGAGAGTCAGAGAATATAGAATTTAAAGAGGGAATTTCAGGAACATACAAACAAGGCAAATATTTAGAGAACATGGGGCTAAATATTGTTCGTAATGTTGCAGCCTTTATGAACAATGGCGGAGGCACTATCTTGATTGGAGTAACTGATGATGGAAAGATAAAGGGGCTTGAAGATGAGTATATAAAAGCCGACCAAAGCAAGAAAAATTGGGATGGTTTTGAACTTCACATACATAATATGATAAGACAATCTCTTGATGGTGCAAATGCAA
Source organism: uncultured Victivallales bacterium (assembly GCA_964441455.1). GTDB lineage: Bacteria > Verrucomicrobiota > Kiritimatiellia > JAQICX01 > JAQICX01 > JAQICX01. Next base: position 4,190 of record CAYTUX010000132.1, read on the forward strand.
CTCAATATTATCAGATAAAAAAACACTCAATTGCCGGTAAAGATATATGTTCTATTAATATTCTTTCGGCTGACAAACCAGTATATCACAATAAGCATCTATATATAAGAAATGGAAACCAGACTATTGAGTTGCTAGGTCCCGATTTAGTTGAATATGTAAATAAACAATGGAAATATCAATTATGAGAATTAGTTTTGATTTATGGGCTGATGGAAAAAGAAAAGCATTGACTCTTAGTTATGATGATGGAAACTTTGCTGACAGACAACTTGTAGAAATAATGAACAAATACCGTATAAGAGGCACGTTTCATCTGAATTCAGATTCCCTCGGTAATTACAATATGCTTACAAAAGAGGAAATAAAATATTTGTTTAAAAATCATGAAGTGGCTATACACACAGTTACGCATCCATTTACAGAGTTCATCCCAAACGAATGCCTTCTGCAGGAAACTATTGAGGATAGAAAAGTTCTGGAATCACTTGTTGGATATCCGGTGAAAGGAATGTCCTACCCAATGGGTTCATATAATGAAAATACAGCAAGAAAACTTGAAGAATTTGGAATTGTATACTCAAGAACAACAAAAACAACACACAACTTTGATATTCCTGAAGATTTTTTAAAGTGGCATCCCTCATGTCATCACCGAGATCAAGACCTGATGAAAAAAGCAAAAACCTTCAAAGAAACAACCATATCCGGAAGACCTTGGCTATTTTATCTATGGGGTCACAGTTATGAATTTAACAACAATAATAACTGGAATGTTATTGAAGAATTCTGTGAGTATCTGAGTGATGACGACAACATCTGGTATGCAACCAACATTGAAGTTTGCAACTATCTAAGAGATCTCAAACGTCTGGAGTTTTCTGCAGACTGCTCAATCGTGCACAATCCGACAGCAACAACTCTTTGGTTCACTGCCAAAGACAAGGTTTCTGTCAAACCAGGAGAGACAAAAGCACTGTGATTTTCAGAGCCGACATGCATATACACTCATGCCTTTCTCCATGTGCAAGTTTGGAGATGTCTCCAAAAAATATTGTTAAACAGGCAGTTAAAGCTAAAATCAATGCTATTGTTGTGGCAGATCATAATTCGGCTCGAAACAGCGAAGTTGTTGCCTATGAGTGTGAAAAAGTAGGTATATCCTATCTCTATGGATTGGAAGCAAATACTCTCGAAGAGGCACATATACTTTGCATCTTCGACAAACTCTCTGATGCTTTAGAACTGAGCAATATTTTATACGAGTCAATATTGCCAATTAAGTTTGATAAAGATACCTATGGCTATCAGGTTGTTCTTGATAAAGATGAAAACGTAATTGACATGCCGGATAAATTACTAAGTGCTCCGACAGCAATATCAATTAATGAATTACAAGAAAAGGTCTTAAATCGTAATGGTCTATTCATTCCTTCACATATTGATCGTCCATACTACAGTGTAATATCTCAACTGGGATTTCTCCCTCCAACGGACTTATATACAGCTGTAGAAGTTTCTAAATTCTGCTTTCATGTTGAAGCAAGAGAACTTGCTCACCGCTTCAAATACGTAACCAACTCGGATGCTCATAACCTTGACGATATTGGGCTGGCATATACTGAATTCGATATGCCGAACTTTACTGTTGATTCAATAAAGAAGGCAATAGAGGAAAACAAGATTCATCAATGCTTTGAGTGCAATACCAGAAGCGACCTTTTATAAAAGAGTTAAGATGGAATATTTAAAAGGAAAAACATCCAATATCATAACATCCTGAATATATTATTTAAAGAAATGAGACTTAGTAAAAAAAGTATATTTTTCCTTATATTTCTGGTTGAGGACACAAATGTGTGTTTTAATCAATAAAAGCAAGAAATAATTCCATCAATTCTGTGCATTTGGGTGATAATATTGAATATTTATTGTAAAACTATGATCATAAGGCGATTACATTATATTTGACTAAAAACGCAAAATGCCGCTTTGCGAATTGACACTTCGCTACGCTTCGTTGCTTTAGGCGAGCTAAAGCTTCTTACCCTGCGGACGTGTAACCTCCGTCAGCCATTCAGCCCCGCCCTCACTTTGTGACATCCGAAGATTCAAAGCAAGGGGCGAGATGGCTTGCAAGAGCAACACAGTTGCATAAGAATTGTGCCTCTCGGCACTCCATATTTCGCTTTAAAAGCAGTTAGATAGTATAAGTATACATCTAATTCTGCTTACGAAGCGGAAGATGGGCTGATATCGCAAGTTGTTGTTTTGGTAGGAATGGTTTTTCAAAATAAAACAGCAACAAAACATCCAACCAGAAAAACAGGAATATTTTTAATAAGTAATTAAATAATGTTTAATCAACATCTTTGTTTTCAAAAATCCGGCGTAGCTTACCTCCTAGCTCTCTAGAAGAAAAAGGTTTTTGGATAAAACTCATACCTGTATCGAGCACGCCTTGCTGAGCTATCACATTGGCGGTATAACCGGACATGAAAAGGCTTTTAATATCTGGATTGATTGCAAGCAGTTTTTTCGCCAAGTCTCGGCCATTCATCTCGGGCATGACAACATCAGTCATCAGCAGGTCTATATCGTCCTTATACTCAGAAGCAAGACGTATTGCCTCGTCCGGTGTTGGAGCAGGAATCACCACATACCCCATTCTTTCAAGCATTATCTTAACCATGCTCAAAATGCCAGCCTCGTCCTCCACTAGCAAAATAACCTCGTTTTCGGATTCATTAGGCTTTGCCGATTTTTCATCTGCATGCGATATTTTATCGTTATAGTGTTGTTTTAGATAAATCTTAAAGGTCGTTCCCTGCATAAGTTCACTATATACGTTAATAAAACCTTTGTTCTGTTTCACAGCACCATAAACCGATGGAAGTTCAAGACCTATACCCTTTCTCAAGTCCTTTGTCTTAGAAAAAGGTTCGAAAATGTAGTTGATGGTCTCCGAATCCATTCCACAACCATTGTCGCTAACTTCCAATAGAACGTAATCGCCCGGTAAAAAATCCGGGTGATCTTTACAATATGCCTGATCAAAAGAGACAACATCTGTCTCAATAGTTATTTTGCCAACGTATTCGGCCGTCTGCTCTGAGATCTCGGATGATGAAGCCTGTACTGTAATTGCATCACGAGCATTAACACACAAATTAACCAAAATCTGGTCAACTTGAGATGGATCCATCTTAATCGGCTTGAGGTCTTTACCCGGCACCCACACGAGATCAATATCTTCGCCAATTAACCCACGTAACATCTGTAACATTCCTCCCACAGTCTCATTAAGGTCAAGAACCTTTGGAAGTATCGTTTGCTTACGAGCAAAAGTCAACAGTTGCCGAGTTAGATCAGATGATCGCTCAGCAGCTTTGAGCACTTCCTTTAAATTTTCAAAAATCGGATCACTAGGCTTTGTTTTGCCCAAAGCAAGTTCTGTATACCCGAGAATTACGCACATCATGTTGTTAAAATCGTGTGCCACACCACCGGCAAGCCGACCAATCGACTCCATCTTCTGAGCCTGAATTAACTGAAGCTGAAGTTTTTCATTTTCTGCTTCTTCCCGCTTCCTTTCCGTAATGTCGATATTAAACTCGCTCACCAACCATTCATCATCTTCATTTTGAAAAGGGATTGTGTGCACCTCAACATATCGGTTTTCTTTAGGCAAAAATTCCTCTGTAACTATTATTTCTTTTGTTTTTATTGCCTCTGGAACTCCACACCCCTCACATGGCTTATCAAGATTCATAAAATACTCATAACACTTTCGTCCTTGGGGATCTCCATAGATTTCCTGCCAAACGTCATCAACCATCAACAAATTATAATCGGAGTCTAAGGTGTTCATATTTGTTTTGGTTGCCCCAAGAATGTGATTCATATGTGCACGTTCCTCACGTAAATCTTTTTCCATTTGTTTTCTTATGGTAACATCTCTGATAAAAAAACATAAAAATCTGTCACTCTGCAGCGATATAGCATTAACTGCAATTTCAGCCGGAAAAGTAGAAAGATCTTTTCTAACACAAAAACATTCTATAAGTGTATATTTTTCACTATCAAGATTATCCTTTATATTTTCAAGCAGATCATCACTTGCTCCTGCAATAATTTCTAAAACTATTTTATCTGATATTTCTGATTTATCATACTGTAGAAAATCTAATGCTCTCTCATTAAATTCTTGAATTCTGCCTGTTTGATAATCAGTAACAAGAACTGCATCATAAATGGCTTTAAGAAGACTATCATAATCAGGTTTTGAGGAATTTTCCAAGCTATTATCCGAAATTCTTTTTTTCGTGTCGGAATTTGCTCGACTAGTATCAACAAGATTAGATATAATAGTAGGATCAACATCTATTCTCATCGTCTTTGAGGAAACATTCTTTACTTTCATTTAAAACCTCTATAAAATTCAAACAATTATTTATTAAAATTATATTATGCAAAATTTTTCAAAAAATAACAACAAAAAAACGTAAACGTTTTTACATTTTACACGGTTTTTTCTTTTGAGTTAAGATTTTGCTGTTATCATTGCATAAGATAGATTTACTTCAGCTGCTATTGCTTCGGTAAATGCTGGTAAAGACTTGTATTTGTCTTGTTCGGCGAGCATTTTCAGGTAGCAGTTTCTTAACATTGCTAATGCAGTAACTATATTTGGGTTTTTGCTTCGGGTTTTATCTTCCAGTAAACATGCATCCTTTCGCCAGTGGTTTCTTATTTCTATTCCCCCCAATGATTTCTAATGGTTTGCAGCCATGTCTTTAAGTTGAATTTATCTTTTGATATAGAACCTCACATTAAAAGACCTACCCACTCTCCATCAATCTCGGCGACCATCCTCATTGAATCACCAACACTACGGCTCTTCCCAATGTAATGCAAGTCTTCCATTAACTCATCAAAACGACTGATTTCATTGCGTGTAACTTCTCTTATAAGGTTCTTTCGTACTACAACCCCTCATTTCCTTGTTTTTTTTGATCGTTTTTTATTTTGGACATTTATAACTGTATAATTATCAATAATTTACGCGAACATTTTTAACTTGTCAACTTTTCATGATAATGAGGACATTCGTTACACTGTCCGAGCCCATTTCCCTCACACTCGGCTACAGGGTGTGGGGCAATCTGC
>CAYTUX010000133.1:0-17013 GCA_964441455.1 uncultured Victivallales bacterium
CTCCCCTAAACAGGGGAGGAGCACTTTGGGTCTGGTGAGGGAGGATAGGTCGTTGGTCGTTGGTCGGAAGGGAGGGGTGTTTTCTCCCGTTCTTACAAGGCAATATTATAACACATCGGGAGGGTTGGCGTCCCCGCCGAAAAGGATGTCCAACCAGAAAAACAGGGGTACCAATAAAAATTTAGAATTAAAAATTGATGAAAATCAAAAAATAGGATATTATTCACTATTACTAATGACTTTAAAGTTTTTAAAACATGTGTCAAGCTGGGTTTTAGGCATTCTTTACACTTAGTGTTTATAGCGTAGCACTAATTACTTTGGAAAGAGAATAAAACTTTTTACAAGACGCTTACTTAAACAAAGGTTGCCAGAATGAAGCTAGAAATAATAGATGCGGGGTTTATGGAGTATCAGAAAGCATTAGATATGCAGTTTGAACTTCTTGAAAAACGGCAGAACAATTTAATTGATGACACACTTATCTTCGTTGAACATCCACCGACTATAACATTAGGAAGAAGAGCTGTTGACTCCCATATACTTGCCGGCGAAAAATTTTTAAAAGAGACAGGAGTGAAAATTTGTCGAATTAATAGAGGAGGAGAGGTTACATATCATGGACCTGGGCAGATTGTTGGATATCTGATTATTGATCTTAAAAATTTCAACAAAGATATCAGGGTATTTGTCAGCAATATAGAAGAGGTTATTATACAAGTTTTAAGAGCGCATTTTCAACTTGAAAGTGGTCGTAACCCATTAAATAATGGAGTATGGGTAGGAGATAAAAAGATAACAGCAATAGGTATTGCAATAAAGCAATGGGTAACAATGCATGGTTTTGCTTTTAATATAAATACAGACTTAGAGCATTTCAAATGGATTGTGCCATGTGGAATGGAAATTTCCAAGATGACTTCACTTCAGGAGATCAAAGAGAGAAAATTTGATTTAGAATTAATTAAACCAATGATTTTAGAAAAGATTAAAGAGATATTTGGATATGACAGTTAACAAAAAAGCAAAGCTTCCACCATGGCTTAAGATTAGAGTAAGAAATAATACAGAATTTGATTATGTAGAGGAGATGTTGTCTCGATTGCATCTTAACACAGTATGTCAGGAAGCGAACTGTCCGAACAGGTTAGAATGTTTTGCCAAGAAGACCTCAACATTTATGATACTGGGAGCAGTCTGTACAAGGAACTGCAAATTTTGTAATGTATTCAAAGGAGATGCTGAAAATGTTGATGCGGATGAGCCGATGCATGTTGCGCAGGCAACCAAAGAACTAGGTTTAAAGCATGTTGTAATTACCTCTGTAACGCGAGATGATCTTGCAGATGGTGGAGCGGGGCATTTTGTTAAGACAATTCAAATGATTCACAAAGAGACACCTGATACCACAATTGAAGTGCTAATTCCCGATTTTCAAGGAGACTTAGATGCTTTAAACGAGGTTGTTAAAGCAAAGCCTGAAATTATAAATCATAATATTGAAACAGTTCCCAGACTATATCCTAATGTGCGTGCTATGGCAGACTACAGGAGATCATTAGAAGTTCTAAGAAACGTAAAAAAACTTGATTCAGATATATTAACCAAGTCAGGTTTGATGGTTGGTCTTGGAGAGACGAAAGATGAAGTCATTCAGATGCTGAAAGATTTATATGAGTATAATTGTGAGTTGTTGACTATTGGACAATATCTCTCTCCATCCAAAGATCATTATTCTGTACATGAGTACATTCATCCGGATATATTTGAAGAGTATAAACATATTGCCTTAGACATAGGGTTCAAGATTGTTGCATCTGCACCGTTTGTTCGCAGTTCATATAATGCTGCTGATATGTTTGACAGCACAATTAATAACAAAAAAAACAAGGAAGATTAAAATGAATACAGAAGCATACCTATTACCACCTATTGTATATGATTCCATACCGGAAACGCATGATCCGTCAACGCGCAGATTTCAAGGCATCCCAAGTTTGGCAGTAGCTCCGAACGGTCGGCTTTGGGCTACTTGGTATGCGGGGAAAACGCCTGGCGAGGATCATAACAACTATGTTGTAATTTCCACCAGCGGAGACCACGGCATCACTTGGGCGGAACGTCGGATAATTGATCCGGACGGTGAAGGACCGGTGCGTGCTTTTGATCCTGAGCTTTGGATTGACCCATCAGGCAGGCTATGGTCTTTCTGGGCACAGTCAGTTGAACATCAAGGGACGGTTGCCGGTGTTTGGACAATGACGAAAGATGAACCGGATTGTGAAGATGCTGTTTGGTCGGCTCCCAGGCGTCTTACCGATGGAATTATGATGTGCAAACCTATTGTTTTATCTTCCGGGGAATGGATGTTACCGGTATCTACATGGCGGGATACTGACAATAGTGCCAAAGTATTTGTTTCTACAGATCAAGGACAAACCTGGGGTCTACGAGGAGCTTGTGATGTACCAAAAAATCTGCGATCATTTGATGAACACATGGTTGTCGAAAAATCAGATGGAACATTGTGGATGTTGGTTCGAACCAATGAGGGAATAGGGGAGAGTCTTTCCACTGATGGTGGTAAGACGTGGAGTGCACTAACAGCATCATCTATTAAACATCCATCCTCCAGATTCTTTATCTACCGTCTTGCTTCCGGCAATTTGTTACTTGTCAAACACGGTCCTATTCAAGAGAATACCGGGCGTTCACACCTTACAGCCTATTTGTCTGAGGATGATGGTAAGTCGTGGTCAAGTGGTTTTTTGCTCGACGAAAGACAGCAGGTTGCATATCCCGACGGGCAACAGTGGAAAGACGGAATTATTTATATTATATACGATCATGCACGTACCGAAGATCGGGAAATCCTGGTAAGCAAGTTTACGGAAAGTGATGTTTCGGCGGGTTGTTTAAATGATTCAGACAGTCGACTTAGGCTTATTGTGAGTAGATGTCCTGCAATAGATTCGTAAACAAATCAATGGGAGGTAATAGATGCAAAAAAGTGCCGGCAAAAAAATTATCACCGTCAAAGTGTCTTTGATCTCATTTTTATCAGGCATCGTTTTACTTCCGTCAGGTTTTATTTTTATTGCCTTGTCAATACAAAATGATGCGTTCATGTTTTCCGGTGAACCTGTGAAGGCTTCTTTGGGAGGATTGTTTATTGCGGTTGGAGTTTTATTTTGGTTAACCTCTTCGGTTACCGGATTATTACTTTTATTCAAGCATCCGATAGTGCTTTTGTGGTTGATGCCTCTCGGAGTTTTGATTATCATGATGATTCTAAGCTTATTGCCATAGATTTTTGGTTGGACAAGAAAAAATCTGTTTTAACCAATAAAATAAGCAAATGAGAGCTTGTTTTTTTTCAGTTTTGGGTGATCCCGCAAGGCGGGGGATCAAAAAGTTAGCGTGCACATAATGCTTATTGCGGAAATGTAGATTAGCCCCTCCCTTACTTTGATTCTTAAAAATTCAAAGTGAGGGCGGGGCGATCCTACAGAAAACATTTGCAATCAACCATTTAGCTTTGATTGCAGCATCCGCAACTGTAGGGTCGGGATCCGTGCCCCCGCCGACCGAAAAGGGCATTTAACCAGAAAAACAGGGAAGTGGTATATAAAATATTATTTAAGATAGACATTTTGTTATATAATTCATATAATGCATTTATATTTTATTAGGAAGAATGTCAGAGTCCGGTTTAATGTGCATGACTCGAAATCATGTGTGGTTTCATAGCCACCGGGGGTTCGAATCCCTCTTCTTCCGCCATTTTATTTATTGGTGTTAAAAATTGTATTAAAGAATATAAAAAACAAGAAAATTAAAAATTTTTATGGAATGATTAAGCTGCCCCAACAGGGTGCTGGAATTTGTTTGTTATTATAACTCCAGGCGTTGCCTGGGGCTTATATAAGCTGGTGTAGGTCATTTCTCAGCTACTGACTGAAAATATTTTTTACTAAGTCAATAGCTGGGTCATTGCTTCAGCCTATTAAAGGTTATTATGAGAGGCTAAAGCCTCTCTCGCAGGCTCGAGTCAGCCCGTTAAACAAAACGGATAAGGCAAAAATGTCTATATACTATTGATTTAAAACAAGATAAGTCTGAAAAGAGTGAAAAACTTTTGGCGGACGCATTTATTTAGAAAGTTCTTATGGAGCAATATGTCAGAAAAGCTAAGTTTTCGGATGTTTCATTCATTTTTAAACTGATACAGGAACATGCAGATGAATTGATTTCAATGTCAATTAGTTCTATATCGCAGAATGTTGACCGTTTTTTTGTTTATGAGAAAGATGGGAAAGTTTTAGGTTGTGTTGCCTGGCAGATATTACCTGAGATTGGCAAACCGAAATCACCAACACTGGAGATAAAATCATTGGCAGTTCATGATGAGTATCAGAGTCAAGGGATTGGTTCAGCTCTTGTTAGAAGTGCCATTGATAATATAATGGATTTCAAACCAACTCAGATTATTGCTTTGACTTTTTCAAAAGGTTTTTTTGAAAAGTTAGGATTTGTAGAAGTTGACAAATCCAAGCTAATTCACAAAATATATTCCGGTTGTATTAACTGCACGCGGTTTGAGTCTCCGCTTACATGTCCGGAAATTGCAATGAGTTTAAACTTTCCACAGCATGAAAATATACACTGGTAAATGCGTCATGCGTCAAGAAAATTTAGTCCAAACTAAGTCATTTGGTCATTGTTGTGTAGGGGGGCTTACCTATTTGTATGCCCTTTCGAAGAAAAGAGAGAGAATTTTAAGTGAAGATTTTATTTATGGGCACCGGAACATCTGTAGGAGTTCCAATGATAGGTTGTGATTGTGAAGTATGCAAATCGAAGAACCCCAAAGATCGTCGAACTCGTACGGGGTTGTATGTTGAGGCCGGGGGCAAGACGTTTGTTATAGATACCAGTCCTGATTTCAGAGAGCAGGTGCTTCGTTTTGGAGTACGACATATTGATGCAGTCTTTTTTACACACTCCCATGCTGATCACATTTTTGGTTTTGATGATATTCGCAGGTTTAACACAATACAGAATCATCAATCCATAGATGCATATGCGGCACCTGAAACTCTTGTTGATCTTCAAAGAATATTTGATTACGTTATGCCACAGAAATTTTCAGGTATTTATCGACCTTTAATTGAGTTTAAACCAATTGATGCAGCTATGTCGATTGGTACCGCAACAATTGAGCCTATACATGTAGAGCATGGAAACAAATACACGCAGGGATATATTATTACAGAAGATGGTAAACAGTTTGCGTATGTACCCGATTGTGCCTCTATGCCGGAGGAGACATTTAACAGAGTTAACAATGTTGATGTAATGGTGCTTGACGGTCTTCGTCATACACCTCATCCGACTCATCTTACTATTAAAGATAGTGTTGACCTCTTGTTGAAAATTAATGCAAAACAATCTTATGTTACTCACATATGCCATGAACTTTCCCATGAATATCTTGAAAAAAATCTGCCTGAAAACATTGATCCGTCTTTCGATGGTCTGAGCATTGAACTTTAAGAGGTTTATAGCGGATGAGTAAAAACAAAATTTGTAGCATAAGTTAAATCCCGGCAATACTCACCTTTCAAATTTTGTTTTGAGATTAATCAAGATTTTTGTTCGATGTATCATCTTCCGGGCGGACTGAGTCTACTTCGGCACCAATTTTTTTTATAGTGGGCATTAAGGATTTATTTATCATTTCAGGTTGGACAAAACGTCGTCTTAAGTATGTTGCTGACGAAACTTTATTCCATTCATCCCAAGGGATTACAAGTTGTCTGCCCGACTGAGTTAATATCATGGCATTTGGAGCAAACTGCCAGGCAGCCATAGATGGCAACATATCATGACTACGCTCAACCGGAGTCCATAAGTTTTCGTCTCCATCACTATTTGGCCAACCTTCCGGACGTTTTTTTGAATACTCCCACTTGCTATCAGTGACAATGTTGGTTGAATGCGTTCTAAGCCCGAGAGAGAACCACGCGATATACGGCATTTCCTTTTGCGGAGTAAGTTCAACACGAATTGTGTGCTCTCCGGGAGATAGTGTCACCGGGTATGAGGATAGCTCTATAGGGCTGTTTCCGTCTCCGATATATTTTTCATCAAGAAAGAGCTTAAAACTTCCACCGGAGTGGGCAGAGAGAATTCCATTATCTTTTGATGCATAGAAATTTTCAAGTAGCTCAATCTCATTTATAGCCTTAGGTCTGCTTTTTAATTCATCTTTTAATGTAGCAAGCCCACTAGCCACATCCATTTCTTCATCTAGAAACGCCTTGTAAGCAAGTGCTCTGACTTTGTATAAGGCACCATAATAATTGCCCTCAAGTAGCTCTGCAAAAATATTTGAGCGATTCTCACACTCTTCAAGATACCCAATACGTTCGAGCTCAAACAGCTGAGCCATCATTGAAACTACATATACTTTGTCAATTGGAGGATGTAGCTCTTTTCGCGAAGTAATATTTGGTCGTCCGGCAGCAACAGGCTTGTCTTGATACCAGTATGCGACAGATGACATGTATGCTCGACTTTGGTTAGCCGTTCCAAACTCGAAGGTCAAGTCAAGTGACTCTTCAAAAGGAACAGGCGTTGTTAAATGAAAGCGATATTGTGATGTAAGCATGGCTGCTTTTTCAACCAAACCATGCAATGGTCGTTCAAAAAGCCCCATATAATACCATCCTCCATTGAAATAATCCTCTAAACCTGTACCGTGCAACATTGTTTTGCCGTCAACAATAAAAACATCATCCCCTTCAAGATTATTCCAGCTGCCATCCATGCCTTGAGAAGTTAAATAACATCCTGCAAAGTGACCTCGACCTGCCGTCTCCAGAACACGATAGGGGGCTCCTGATTTCATACTGTGATTCCATTTGGAATGAAAGTAAGGAAGACCGGAAAGTTCCGAATCATGCAAGATAAAAGCCTTCATTTCAACTTCTACACTAGTTCTGCTGAAATTCACGATCTCAATACGAGCACGTTTCCGGAAGGGCATAGGAAATCCGCATTCGAACCAGTTATCTGTTACGCGAATCGGTAGAGAGTTGAGTCTACGCCTTGCTGGGCCGTTACAGAAGAAGTTCCCCAGCGGAACCTCCACACTAGCTGTGTTGGAGCCATCCCAATAAATTTTCAACCATAATTCACGTAACAGCCGATTGCCTGCAACAGCCCCAATGCTATCAGGGGTTTTAATACGAAAAGCGAGGGTATCAATGATACCCGCCCCACTTTGATCCATAAAGTCTATAAGCTTTCCGGGTTCAACCCGCAGAGAGGACTCCGCATCCGGAACCCTTTCAGCAGGAACGAGGGGAGGGAGATCCATCCAGAAATTGCAAACCTTTTCAACCAGAGCTAATTCCTGTTTTGAGAGGTTCGGGTCAAAGGATTTAACCGGTGTCCCAGCAGGATAACTCTCATAGTTTATATGGAAATAGGGACGGCTGTTCTGAGGCACTTTTTCCAGTTCCAATTCAATTCGAAGTGACTTTTGGTATGGAATCGGAACATATATACAATTGCCCCCGCTTTCACCAACAGCAAGCGGCTTTATAAATGGAGGTTTGCCCTTGACCAATTCATTACGAGGCAGCACCATACGTGGTTCATCTTCTCCATCAAAATAAAATAACCAGCTACGTTTAGGAATGTTCGTATTCCAGATACGTGTGATTGACCCCGGTCATTTTAGATCAGCCAGCACAATGCGGCCGCCATCACGTGCAGCGGAAAAGTCAGCCCAGTCACGGTTTCCTCCTGTTCGGTCATAGGAGGAGATCATCCCGGCGGTTCCAAGCGGCACCTCGGCAAAATGCAACCTGTTGGTCATATTGGCAAGAAGAGATGAAAAAGTGACTTCATCTCTTGATTTTGAGCAACCGATAGATAAAACAACAACAAACCACAAACTAACTATTCTTACGATTACATCATATTTTTTAAACATCTGATCCTTTTTTTTTTTTCTGTAGAAATTACTTTTAATTTTTTTATAAGGATACGATATTTTCACAAAAGAACCAAGTTTTATATTCAAAATTTTCCAAAAAAGTTGATGATGTCAATTGACCAAAAAAGGTTAACGAGATTTGCAATATGTTATAACTATTTTTGAATTGTCTTACTTCAGTTTAAACGTCATCGCGGCGAAGGACAACGCCGGCAGATGGCACAGAGCTTCACCGTTGCGAATATCGAGAGAGTCAAAGCCATCTACTTTGACAACTGTGCGATCTTCCAGGGTATTCACCGCCTTGGCGTCTGGTCCGGAAAGCACCTCTGCGCTTTGACAGGAGACAATCGACACGTCGGCTAGGCTGACGCATACGTCGGCCACTTCATCAACGCTGCGATTGGTGACAAACACATGGAGATTACTCTCATCCAGTATAGCACTAGCATCGACGTAGTGAACCCTGCCATTTGTAGCTCCTTCGTAACTTGGTCCATCCACCGACAGTTGAAGGGCAACACCCTTACGTCGCTTCGAGAACATCTCGAACGGATAGAAAATGCTTTGTATCAGCATGTTGTCTTCATGGGTAAGAATTGGAGCTATGACATTAACGATCTGAGCGAGATTTGCTATCTTGACCGCATCCGCATGTCTAACGAAGCTGTGCAGGAATCCAGCCACGACCAACGCATCCTCAAGGTTGTAAACCTCTTCTAGAAGATGCGGAGCAACTTTACCTTTGCCGTCTCCTTCACAATCTTTGTACCACATGTTCCATTCATCAAAACAAAGATATGTACGTTTTTTGCTTCGGCGTTGAGCCTGAACAAATCGGCACGCCGAATCCATTTCCTCGATCTGGCGGTCGATGGAGGATGTGACGGCGAGATAGTCAGGAGTATCGTTGTTCGGATTGCCGACATATCGATGCATACTGATGTAGTCAGCGAGGTCACCAAGGTGTTCCAGTACTTGTCTGTCCCAATCCATGTAGGTTTTTGTGCCAATTCCAGATGATCCACAGGCGACCAGTTCAAGGGTTGGGTCGGTATCTCTCATCATCTTGCCGGCCTGCTGGGCGCGAATTGCATACTGTTCAGCGGGTACGTGGCCAAGCTGCCAAGGACCGTCCATCTCATTACCCAAGCACCAGAGTTTTACTGCGTGTGGCTCTTCATTACCGTTAATGACGCGTGTGTCTGCGTACCTTGTGCCGGCAGGGCAATTACAGTATTCCACCCAGTTACGGGCTTCTTCAGGGGTACCCGTACCGAGGTTGACACTCAGCATGGGTGTCCAGCCCATCTTCCGGCACAGATGGATGTATTCGTCTGTTCCAAACTGGTTCGTTTCGATGCTTTGCCACGCCAGTTCCAGTACCGTTGGGCGTTTATCCAGAGGTCCAACACCGTCTTGCCAATGGTAGCCTGAGGCAAAATTTCCTCCTGGATAACGCATCGTTGTCATGTCCAGCCTTCGCAGGGCGTTTAGAACATCCGATCGACATCCCTCTGCATCTGCGTGGGAACTGTTAGGATCATACACTCCCTCGTAGACAGCTCGTCCCATGTGCTCGAGAAACCCCCCAAAGATACGCGGATCAACAGGTGCAATCTGAAACTGGGTGTGTAGGATTATCTTTGTTTGTTTCATATGTTATTCCTTTCTTAATGTTAGATTCTGTCAAAATTTGCAGGCTGCTCCTGCAACCAATTCGTTATAAATAAAGGAGATACAGATAGTTTTGTCTTATCCCTTTTTGTTTAACAGGCTGACTCGAGCCTGCGAGAGAGGCTTTAGCCACTCATAATAATCTTTAATAGGCTGAAGCAATGACCCAGCTGCTAACTTAATCAATTTTTTGCATAGTTCAAAGCTCCATTGCAAAGTCAGTAGCTGGGCAACTTAACCCTATTTTTATTAAGCTGCCCTTACAGAGCGCATAAATTTAATTCTATTTACCCTAGGTGTTGCCTAGGGCTGGTATAAATTGTTCTTACAGGGCTTTTCAATTGTCCTCAAGCATGAAATCTGACATGTGCAGAGAATATCCTCGAATCTGACCGTTTGGGGCGTCGTCAACAATGTAGTTGACGATGTAAATCTCCCCGTCCTCAAACTGAATCCAGCCAGAGTAACCGGTGTCGCTTGACGGCGATCGGTCAAAGTCAATTGGCAGAATGCGGGTATGAGCATCGCCACGTGTGCTTGCCAGTGCCGACTCTTCATCAGTAAGTGCTGCAAAAAAATTCTGAGTCCACCAACCTGTCCATCCTTTTCCTCCCTGCATGAAGCGATGTGTAATAAGTATCTTACCATTCTGTAGGTGACCGGAGACAGGACGGTGACACCCCGGCAGAGGGAATGGGACAGGTTCTCCCCAGCTTTCTCCGCGGTCTGTAGAGATTGTTTTATAGCAGTCCCATCCCATCCCGGAGTTTTCACGATGAAACGCAATAAGTGTGTTCCCGACTGGTAGGATAGAGACCTCACAAAGGTTAAGTCCTTTCTTTCGACCAACGATCACAGGATCACTCCATGATTTACCTTGATTGTCGGAATACCACAGACGTTGCACCAGATAACCGAAGTTGCTCTCTTTATAATGGCAGGATAGGATCCACCGACCGTCATCGAGTTCAAGCAGTTTATCCGGCACAATGCCAAGGGCTGGAGTCTCGATAGGAGCTGACCACGTAAGACCTTCATCCTCACTGAAAAAGAGATAATTACGGCATTGTTCCGGCACTGCACTTTTCTCTTCGGCAAACAATTTGTCAACAAGGACAACCAACCGCCCATCACGGAGACACACTATTCGTGCACAGTTCCAGAATATCGGGAGTCCGTGCGTGGGTTCAGTGAGTTCGCGTTTGGGTGTCCACGTGCAACCGCGGTCGTTTGAGTCAGTAAGCACTATGCGCGTATAGGATCGGTCGCCATGGTGCGTACACTCTGAAAACACGCATACTAATTTTCCTGACGGAGTAATGGCAATGTCTGGCCAAGCTTCGTATATGTTGTCATCACGGCTTACTATGTGCTTTTCAATCATAATTTTCCTCTTTTCTTTTTTTTAACTTTTAGTTTTTAACTTAGAGCATTTTATAATATCTTAAAACTTTTTTCTTATTTTCCGATGCAGAATCGACCGAATATATTATCGAGCAAAGATTTATGATATATTTTTCCTGTGATTTCTCCTGCAAGTTCTATTGCTTCACGAAGCAGACCTGCAGCAAATATCAGTTGACTTTCATCTTCCTGTTTAACCAATTCCTCAACATCGTCAATCAGCCTTGATATATTTTGGAGAATGTTTTTATGTCTTAAAGATATGACAGCATGTGGTTGACTATTTGGGTTAATGCCAACCATTTTTATTATAGAGTTATTTAAATCTGCAAGACTTGTTGTTTTGTTTTTAAGAGAAGTTTTTATGACAGTGAATCCATCAAGTATTGAGGTGTCAAACTTTTGTTCATTATCTATTTTATTAAGAATTATAATAGATTTATCTTTTGGAAGACGTTCAATATGTTCTTCTGTTTCAACGGTTACTTCCCTTGAAATGTCGGCAATGTATATGTTTATGTCGGCACGATCAATGATATTTAGAGCTCTGGAAACACCCTCTTTTTCTATATGGCAGTCAGATTCTCTTATTCCTGCTGTATCAACAAGTCGAAATGAGATTCCGGAAATAATAATTTTTTCTTCTATTGTATCGCGGGTTGTTCCTGCGACATTTGTAACTATTGCACGTTCAAAGCCTAACATTTTGTTAAAAAGAGTGGACTTGCCTGCGTTTGGTTTTCCTGAAATAACCAGCAGCACACCATCTCTAAGAAGGTGCCCTTCATTCCATGTTTCAATCAGTTCTTTTGTCTCTTTTCTGACTTTTTCAACACTTTGAATAATTCCCTGCATAACACTATTCGGCAGTTCATGCTCAACAAAGTCAAAAGTTGCTTCAATGTTTGCTGCAATATTCATAAGTTCGTCATAGACTTTGTTGAATTCATCACTGAGATGTCCATCCAGCTGTTCCATTGCGGCATTTGCCGCTTTTCTGGAATCAGCATTAATCAAATCCATTACAGCTTCAGCTTGAACGAGGTCAATTCTTCCATTTAGAAATGCTCGTTTTGTAAATTCTCCGGGTGCTGCTGATACTGCACCATTTTCTATTGCTGTCTGCAGAATTCCTTCTGCACAGACAATTCCTCCGTGCCCCTGAATTTCTACAGTATCTTCGCGGGTGTAGCTGTTTGGTGCTCGATATACAAGTAATATTGCTTCATCTACGATTTGAGATTGCAGTTTTGGATTTATGATGTGTCCATATATAAATGATCCATGCTTTTTTTGAGATGGCTTTATATTATTCTTTGCAGGTTGGAAGATTCTGTCTGCAATTTTCAGAGCATCATTTCCTGCAATTCTAATAATGGATATTCCACCTTGACCGGGAGGAGTTGCTATTGCTGCTATTGTTTTCATTTTATATTGTTCTAAGTTCTAAGTTAAAAAGACTGAATTGAGTAGCAACACATGGGAAGTACTTTCTTTGCTCCGTCTTCATTGTTTCTAATTTCGGCGATGAGTCATCGCCGCTACAGTTAAGTATTCGAGTCTCTTATAGTATCCTTGATTTTACGGTTGGCACTTTTTTTGCGTTCAGTTTTGGAAAGCCATTTTTTCAAAAAACAACACCCTTCAATATCAGCCCATCTTCCGCTTCGCAAGCAGAATTAGATGTATACTTATACTATCTAACTGCTTTTAAAGCGAAATATGGACTAATCTTGAAGGTCAGTTTTGATTTTTATTTCATAAAAACCTAAATGGCTTCCCAAGGTGCAATTCGCAAAGCGTATTTTAACAGTTTATCCAATAATCAACATAAGCTGCTGTTTATAAGCATGCTGCATAAACTTTTTGTTTTTATCACCCAAAATGTCAAAAAGCAAAAACTCAAATCCTAATTTTATTGACTAAAACGAATATTTATCCTTTCAACCGTAAAATTAAGCATAGTATACTGTAGCGTCGACCGTTGGTCGTCGAATTAAATAAACACATGAGTGAAATAAATTTCAGACTTCTAGCTTGTTAGCATTCGCACTTGCAACGAAGATCGTTGCATTACCTTTTTTTAGTGGTGACGTCCTTTATGTGTAATTCTTATTGCCATTGCCGCGATTAAACATCCTATAAGATTATATATAAGATCCCAGCTGTTATTAATGTAACCGCCGACATTTGTATTGGGTACTGTTAAGACTGCAATAAATTCAAAAACTTCATTCATTGCGCCAAATCCCATAGCAGCCATTACAACGAGGGTTAATCTGCCAAAGGTTGGTCTCATTTTTTTTGTTTTAACAGTTGCCATAAAACCTTGCCAGCAGCACCAAGTAGTTGTTCCAAAACCAAACATATGTACAAAATTATCATATTTAAGCTTTTCCGGGATCATCCACCAGCTATATAAGACCCTTATGTCCCCTTCAATTGTCCATGATTCAGGAACCGGAACAAGTCCGCCAATCATGTGAAGAAATCCCCATATAGCCAAAAACCATAATGTGAGATCTGTAAAACCGATTCTTTTATGTGCTTGAGTTACGAATACCAAGATTACAAATGTTATACATATGTAAAGTAGAAATTCAAAGTTGTTGGAGTAAAGAGCATATATTAAAGATGCCCCCATATATGATAGAATAAACACTATCAATGCAATTATGTTTTTACTAAAATTCATATTTCCCTTAATGTGTTCGTTCAATTATATAATCTGCCAATAGAATCATGAATTTAACTGATTTATCATCAAACATATCTAATGCTTCCTTTGCTTTATCAATATGTTTTTTTGCAACTATTTTTGCTTCATCAACAGAAAGTATTGACAGACATGTTAATTCATCGTCACCTTCCTCGCTATCCAGAATATCATCAGCAATCTGAAAAGCAATACCAATGTGTTGAGCATACTGTTCAAGGTCGCCAAATTCCTGATCCGATGCATTTCCTGCCATTGCTCCAAGACATATTGCCGCCATAAACAGATCTGCGGTTTTGTGCTGGTGTACATAATCAATGACATCCTGTGTCTGTTTTTGTCCTGCTGCTTCAATATCTTCAACTTGTCCTGCTATAACACCTTTGTTACCGGCGGAAACAGCCAGATATTTCACCAGATCTCCTGTGCTGTATTTTTTTGTTGGTTCAGTTTTTGCAAGGATTTCAAATGCTAGTGTTTGTAGAGCATCACCTGTTAGAACAGCTAAAGCTTCATTATATAATTTATGAACGGTTGGTTTTCCTCTTCTGAAGTCGTCATCATCCATGCAAGGAAGGTCATCGTGAACAAGAGTATATGTGTGCAACAATTCAACAGCTATTGCAGGATATAGAGCAAGTTCAGGCTGCTGACATACGGCATTACAAGCTAACTGACATAAAATTGGTCTCACTCTTTTTCCACCGGTAAAAACTGCATACTTTATTGCAGAGTTCAGTTTTTCGGGGCGTCTATCTTTAGGTAACAAGAAATCCAATGCTGTGTCTATTTCCAGTTGCTGGTTCGTCAGAAATTTTTTTAGTTCATCATTCATTTTATCCTTGTTTTTGATTTAAGGTCAATCTTGAGATACCATTCCACCATTGTTCCTTAATTATCAATTGTCAACTATCCATTTTCAATTATTCAATTGATCCTTCATCTTCCAGTTTTTCAAGTGCTTTTTGTGCAGCCATACTTTCAGCTTTTTGTTTGCTTTTTGCTACACCTGTTGCGTACTTCTGTTTATTTAGAGATACAGAGATACTAAACTGTTTTTCATGATCCGGGCCTTCGCTTGAGAGAAGTGTGTAATCCGGGTTTTCCTGCCACCTGTTCAGCGAATACTCCTGTAGACGTCCTTTAGGGTTTGACGACCATTTATTTATAACCATGTCCTTACATACCGGTACAAATACTTTATTGAACAGCTGTTCAACTCCTTTTAATCCACCATCAACAAAAGCAGCACCTATAATAGCCTCTAAAGTATCCTCTAATGTGGACACCCTGTTTCGTCCCCCTGACTTTGCCTCGCCTGTTGACATGTTCAGGTATTGACCAAGTTTCAAGTCTCTTGCTATTTTTGCAAGCGGATTCTTACTTGTAATCTGGCTTCTTAGTGCGGTAAGTATTCCTTCTTCCTGTTTTGGATAGTGTTTGAAAAAATAATGTGCAGCAACTAAGCTTAAAGCGGCATCACCCAAGAATTCGAGTCTTTGATTATCCTGTTCAATTCCGTCCTTTGCCTTTAAAGATTTGTGTACAAGAGCAAGATTAAGGAGTTCAACATCTTTAAATCTATATCCAATCTTCTTTTCCAGTTCTATTAATTCTTCATTTCTTTTATTTTTAAAAAACATGTTTTTTCTGTATGTTATAAATCAGTTTCAGTTTTTAATACTTGCAACGAAGATCGTCGCGTTACCCTTTTCTGCCGATGTATGGGGATTTCATCTCTTGATTCAAATCAAAGATATTATTAAAATCTTCAATTTCATCACCTGGAGAGCGTCCAAGAAGGTTTGCATTTACTAAGTTAAATACAATGTTACCAATATCTCGAGTGCTGTAAATTCCCCAGTGGTTCAGAACTTCTAAAGCCAAAGCCCCATATTTGGATAATGTTATATCTTTATATCCTATTACCAACTCTTTTGCAGTAAGATTTTTTTCTGTTTTCATTACAGCTTCGCAATATGCAAGAGCATTGAAAATGTTGTGATATGCATTTTCATGGTATCTTATATCGTTTGCACATATATTTTCTATTGTACTATCTATTTTTGTTAAATCCATTTTATAATGCCTTTTTAATTAATTCAGCTATATGGTTCATCTGTTCAACATCTTTATATTTTTTTGTTTTCCAGTTTGCGTTGCAAGACTTTGTGCTGTATCTTGGTATTATATGAAAGTGTATATGCGGCACTTCCTGTCCTGCTCCGGTTCCGTTTGCTTGTGCAATGTTAACTCCAGAAGCATTTAATGCTTTAAATTGTGCTGCTGCAATTTTTTTTGCAACAACAATAAGTTCTTTCAAGATATTATCCGGTACATTAGTAATAGGATCCAGATGTTCTTTTGGAATGACTAATGCGTGTCCTTCTTCCACTGGATTAATATCCATCAAGGACAGGACTGTTTCATCTTCATAAATTTTTGTTGAAGGTAGCTCGCCTGCTATTATTTTACAAAAAATACAATCATTTGACATACTATAAAACCTGTTCTGTTACATTTAAATTTAAATAATAATTTATAATTTAAGCATTATATATTGTCACAGAAATTTTAACAAGTATTTTGTTATATTTTTATGCATTACTGATCTTCCTCATAAAAAAAGACACCGAAACAGTATTTATATTAAGAACATAACTTTATGGTTGCCTCATAATGTATGACACCTAAAATATAGGAATGAAAATGAGCAAAGAATCAACAAATGAGTATACTCTCAAAATGAGAGAACGATATTCGGCTATGCTGTCAAAAACTGCAAAAAGTCGCGTTTTAGATGACTTTTGTTTAACAACAAGTTATGAGAGAAAATATGCTATCAAACTTCTGAATAAACAAAACAATCAAAATAGAAAAAAATCAGGACGTAAAATTGTTTATACCAACGACGTTCGAGATGTTGTATATAAAATATGGATGATGAGTGATCAATTATGTTCAAAACTTATGAAACCTGTTATAGATTCATATCTTGAAAGCTATGAGAAAAATATTAAACAATTAGATGATGAAATAAGAAACAAAGTGTTATCAATAAGCCCAGCAACAATAGATAGACTGTTGTCAGACGACCGTATTGAAACTTCCAAGTGGAGAAGAAGACGAGTTAACACAAGGAATATAATACAATCTAAAGTTCCGATAAGAACAGGTCCTTGGGATGTTAATGAGCCAGGTTGGTT
The DNA here is from genome assembly GCA_964441455.1 of uncultured Victivallales bacterium. Taxonomy (GTDB): domain Bacteria; phylum Verrucomicrobiota; class Kiritimatiellia; order JAQICX01; family JAQICX01; genus JAQICX01. Next base: position 17,012 of record CAYTUX010000133.1, read on the forward strand.
AG
>CAYTUX010000134.1:0-11028 GCA_964441455.1 uncultured Victivallales bacterium
TTTATAAACATAAATCAAAATTATTATTTAAGCTAAATTTTTGAGATTAAGTGCTATACGTTATCGCAGCAGAAGTTTTATGAATAATTCAGGTTAACAATTGAAAAAACAAACAAAGGAAACACGAAATGTACAAGATAGCAATTTTACCCGGAGATGGTATAGGAACAGAAGTAATGGCTGAAGCTGTAAAAGTTTTAGATGCAGTAAAAGAAAAATATTCTATTGAGATGGAATATACAACAGCTCCGGTTGGCGGAGCGGCGATTGATGAATGCGGAGAAGCTCTGCCGAAAAAGACATTGAAAATCTGTGAAGAGTCAGACGCTGTACTTTTTGGTTCTGTTGGAGGACCAAAATGGGAACATCTTCCACCTGCCGAACAACCTGAACGTGCATCCCTCCTGCCCTTAAGAAAACATTTCAAACTCTTTTGCAACATGCGCCCTGCAAAACTATCACAATACTTACTTGACGCCTGCCCGCTTTCAAAAGAGGTTCGAAAAGATGGATTTGATATATTAGCAATCAGGGAGCTTACAGGTGGAATATATTTTGGAGAAAAAGGCTGTTCCGGAGAAGGTCCGGAAGAGAGGGCATATGATGTAATGGCATATACTCGTGCAGAAGTTGAAAAGATTGCAGTAATGGCTTTTGAAGCTGCAAGAAAGCGTAGAAACAAAGTAACATCTGTTGACAAGGCAAATGTTCTGACAACTATGGTTTTATGGCGTAAGGTCGTTACAGAAGTAGCAAAGCAATATCCTGATGTGGAACTGGAACATATTTATATTGATAACGCAACAATGCAGTTGGTCAAGAATCCTCAACAATTTGATGTTTTGGTTGCCGGCAATATGTTTGGTGACATCGTAACTGATGAATGTGCAATGATAACAGGTTCTATGGGAATGCTGCCTTCTGCAAGTCTGAATGACAGCGGTTTCGGTCTGTTTGAGCCTGCGGGTGGTTCTGCTCCTGATATTGCCGGAAAAGGAATTGCAAATCCATGTGCCCAAATTCTATCTGCCGCAATGATGCTGCGCTTCTCGTTCAATGAAGATGAAGCTGCGGATGCAATAGAAGCTGCTGTTGAAAAAGCGATATCAAGCGGCGTAAGAACAGGTGACATTGCCGGTGCAGGAATAAGTCCTGTTTCAACTTCTGAAATGGGAGATGCCATCGTTGCAAATCTATAATAAGGATTGTATCAAGGTCGTCTCTACCTTTGAAATTATTAACAAATATTAAAATTATTTACGATCAATTATGATAATTGTTCAACGAGGGAAAAACATGCAATTTCAACCAGACTATCGGCATTTTGCAGACGTGATGCAAAACAAACGCCCCGTTCGCCTACCACTGTACGAGCATATTATCAATGCGGGCTCAATGGAAAAAATTCTAGGTCAGAGCTTTGCTGAATTGGAAGGTGGAGACAAGAAGGATAGAGCTGAATATTTTCGTCAGCATTGTCGTTTCTTTAATGAGATGACCTACGATACAGTATCGTATGAAGTCTGCATCGGCCAAATCCTGCCGGGTCACATGGCGATTAGCGGTGGTCAAGGCCCTATTCAATCTCGTGCTGATTTCGATGCCTATCCCTGGAGCGAATTGCCATTGCTCTATTGGCGTGAGGCACGTCCACGCCTGGATGCGCTAGTAGAAGCACTACCACCCGGCATGAAGGCTGTGGGAGGCGTAGGCAATGGCGTGTTTGAACTAGCAGAATCTCTGGTCGGACTTGAATATCTTCCATTTATGGAAGTGGACGACCCGGATTTGTATGATGACTTGTTTCGTGCAATCGGAGACTTGATGTGCACAATCTGGAAGGAATTCATGCCCCGCTATGAAGAACATTTTGTCGCCTGCCGCTTCGGCGACGATCTGGGATTCAAGTCGTCGCTTCTGACCAATCCGGCGACAGTTCGTAATCAAATTCTCCCGCAGTATCGACGGGTAATTGACATAGTACATGCCGGGGGTGGCCTGTTCCTCTGGCATTCATGCGGATGCATTTTCGAAATCATGAATGATGTGATCGACTTGGGCATCGACGCAAAACACTCGAACGAGGATTCCATCGCACCATTTGATCGATGGATTGACGAGTATGGTGATAGGATCGGTCTGCTGGGCGGCTTTGATATGAACTTTCTTTGCTCAAACAAGGCAGACGTAGTATATGATAAGGTGATAGAATTGGGTGGCCGATTTAGAAAGACGGCTAGAGGATATGCCTTGGGTTCCGGAAATTCCATTCCCGAGTACGTGCCACCAGCCAACTACCTGGCCATGATTAGAGCTGCCCAAAATTTGCGACAAGAAAGAAAAAATGAATACAAATGATATCATAATCCTACGTGAACTGGCTAAGCAATATAGCGAGATTTGCACACAACCGGCACAGAATGAGCACCGAAAACTTTGGCGGCAGCATAATAGCCTGAAAAAAACACAACCCCTAATCTATGTGCGAGCATTCGCTTGGAAGGAGATGCCACAATCAAAATGTCTCTGCGAAAATCCATTTGCACGGAAATACGAAGACTTTTTTCGCCGTCATTGTTTTTGGAATATGTTTGACGATGATTCCGTCTTTGAGCCTTGGATCACCATACAAGCCAGACACGTCTGTAAAGGTTGGGGCATTGCTGGGCAGAGAATCTTCAGCGACGAACCAGGCGGATCGTTCAAAGTGGATTATCCAATCAAAAAATTAGACGACATAGAGAAGCTGCAAACTCCATGGCACGAAATTGACGAAGCCGGAACAGCTGAAGACTTTGAACGTTTGTCAGACGCAATCGGGGATATCATAACCATTAATGTTGATCGCGGTCCTGCCTATCGAATGTGGACTGGCGATATCTCCACCGACCTAGGCTACCTAAGAGGAATTGAACATTTCATGATGGACATGCTCGATAATCCGAAATGGTTGCATCGTCTGGTCAAGTTTATGAGCGAAGGCATATTAAAAACCCATGAAGAAGCCGAGACCGCAGGAGACTGGGGACTCTGTGCCCACCAGAATCAGGCCATGCCGTATGCGGAAGAACTGGAAGATCCGGCAGCCAACGTCAACGGTGTCAAACGTGAACAATTGTGGGGCTACATGGCGGCACAAGAGCTGACTGCCGTATCTCCTACCATGCATAACGAATTTATGTTACAGTACCAACTCCCCATTCTCAAAAAATTCGGACTTGTTGCTTATGGTTGCTGCGAGGACCTTACCAACAAAATTGATATGCTCCGGCAAATCCCAAACTTACGGCGAATTGCGGTATCGCCTTTCGCAGACACGGCACGCTGTGCCGAGCAGATCGGTCAGGACTATATCTTGAGCTACCGTCCCAGCCCGGCAGATATGGTCAGTTACAGATTCGATCAAGGGCGAATTCGTTCAATACTCAAACAAGACCTGGAACCATGTCGAGAGTGCCATGTTGATATTACGCTAAAGGACGTAGAAACCGTCGAGAAGGATCCCGAAAGAATTAAAAAGTGGGTCACGTTAACGCGTCAAGTAATCGATGAAGTGTTTGGGTAGAATTTAGCTCGTCTAACGCAAGAAGCACAGCGAAGTGGCAAACCATCTCTAACTCTCAATTATTAATTGATCTATTATCCTGTCAAGATTGCCCAACCTCTTGTCCAAGACATCTCTTGTCTTTTGTCCGGCAAGACGTGCTTTTCCCGGATTAGCAATAAAGTTATCAAGGGCTTTAAACAGGTCCTCTTCATCCCTAACAATAGTGATGCCATCTTCATTTATGAAGTCTTTTGAAATGATCGGAAAGTTTTCGGTATGCGGTCCGGTCAGCAGCGGTATGGAAAATGTGGCCGGTTCAATGATGTTGTGTCCCCCGTGGTTTTCGAACATTGATTTACCGACAAATGCAATTGAAGAAAGGGCATAAACGGGCTTTACTTCTCCTGTAGAGTCCAAAAAGATAATGTCAGCTTGCTTATCAACGGTCTCATTTCTAAGATATTTACTTCTTATGACAAAATCCTGATGAGTTTTTTGTAATTCCGCGATAATCTGCTCTCGTCTCTCAACATGTCTTGGTATTATAACAAGCTTTATATTGTCAAATTTCTCTTTTAATCTTTTAAAGACATTTGCAAATGCAATTTCTTCTCCCGGCCATGTTGAAGCGGCGGTAATAATTCTGTCTTCATCACTAAAACCGCATTCTGAAAAAAAACTCTTCATATTGTCAACCATTTGAATATCAACATCTGTAACAACATATTTCAGTGAACCTGAACACTGAACTCTTTCGTCTGAAATTCCTAAATCTTTAACTCTTTTTGCATCTTCATCGCTCTGCATGTATGCCTTTGAAATGCATGAAAAAATTGGCTGAAATATGAAACTTAACTTTTTATATGAGTTATATGACTTTGTTGATATTGTGCCGTTTATCAAATATATTGGAACTTTACTCTTTTTTGCTCTTCGAACAATATTTGGCCAAACTTCTTTTTCTGTCAAAACAATGAATTTGGGATTTAAAACATTAAAAACTTTTCTGATTATAGGACTTATATCAAGTGGAAAATATATAAGTATATCTTCTTCATTAATACTTTTTTCTGCCAATGAGTGTGCAGTTGATGTATTAACAGATAATACAAATTTCGATTCAGGCTGCTTTTTACGAAACTCATTGATAAATTTCAACGCTAAGTTACACTCCCCTACACTGACAGCATGAACCCAAATCCGCCGGGTTTCTTGACACGCTGAAATGATTTCAGGAGAATAATTTGCCCATCGCTGAGAAAAGTTTTTACGGTAGCCACCGCGTTTCTTCATATGCAAAAGATAATATGGACTTAACAACAGCATTCCCAAAGTAAACAGTATATTATATATAAACCAGAAAATATTGTTAAGCATGAGGGTGATTATGTTCATAAACATTCTTTAACCTTTCAATAGATACATGTGTATATATTTGTGTTGTTGATAGACTGGTGTGCCCAAGAAGCTCCTGAACAAGCCTGAGGTCTGCTCCATTGTCTAGCATATGCGTAGCAAATGAGTGACGCAAAACATGGGGATAGTATTCAATGTTCAGGTTTGCTTTAGAAAGATATTTTTTCATAGTTCGTTCAATAAGTCTTGAGGAAACTGCATCACCTTTATTATTTCTAAATATTGGTCGCGTTGTTTTGCCCGGCATAAACTTTGGCCAATATAACCTATTTAAATCAAGAAGTTGCTTGATCTTGTTAATAGCAAATGAACCCACAACACATAACCTCTGTTTACGACCTTTACCAAGAACTCGAACAATTCCTGTCTGCATATTTAAGTCAATCTCATGCATATTTGCAAGTTCACTGACACGCATCCCTGTACTATATAATGTTTCAAGCATAGCAGAGTCTCTAGTTATAATAAAATGCTGCATATCTGTTGTTATACCGGCTATCTGCTTAATATCCTTTTTGCAAATTTCCGGCATTTCCAAAAGAACTACCACCTCTGATTCTGTAAGTACCTTTGGTAGTGTCTTTGTCAACTTTGGAGGTCTTAAACCTACAAATGGATTTGACTCTATAATACCCTCTTTGTCTAAAAAACGAAAAAAAGATCTTAAAGCAGAAAGTTTTCGTGCAGTTGTTTTTGAAGAGGCTCCACTCTTTTGAATGTTTGCCAGAAAACTCCGAGCTTGAATGGAGTTAATTGTACCAAAATTAATTTTATTTATATCTCTAAAAGTGTACTCTAAAAACTGATGTATATCACGAACATAATTACCAATTGTATGCTCTGAACAATTTTTTTCTAAACGCAAATAAGATATAAAACTTTCAATTGATTTGTTCATTATACCCTGTTTTTCTTTGAATAAAGTTTCGGCGGAAGGAAGCACCCCGTCCCTACAGTTGCTGATGCTGTAAACAACGCTAAACCATTAATTTGCAGGTGTTTTGTAAGGTCTCGCCTCGCCCTTACTTTGATTCTTAGAAATTCAAAGTGAGGGCGAGGTTCCTACAATCAGCATTATGTGAAAATAATGTAGTGTCCGCTCTATGAGCGGAAATATTAATAATTTACTTATCGCATAACAGGCTGAATACTTACAGCATTTCATTCTTGCAATGCTCTAATGATATGATATATCTTATTGATTTATCTTTATTGACACAAAACAGTTAAGCCCCTAATAAACTTTTAACTGTTTTTCTGGTTAAATGAAATTTCGGTCATCGTCCCCGATGACCCTCCCGACTTACAAATCAATATTGTCTTGTAAAACGGGAGGGATGCCGTCCCCGGCATCCGCCAAAACTAATTTCCAAATAATTCAAACCCTAATTATATTTATCTAAAATCATGTTTATTCAATCAAACAGAAATCTAATAAACTTTTAGATTCTGCCTTCAGGCAAATCTAAACCAATTTCTTCTGCTACACTCTCAAAACTTGGAATTTGAGCTTTGTATCTTAGAAGCATTCTTTTAAGAGCACTTGCCTGTCGTTCAGAAAGAAACCCTTTGCGATCAAAATGTTCTTTCAAAGAAATATAAAATCCTTTATCATCAAATTTTCTCTTGCCACGGATTGCAGGCGGTTTCCAATCTTCAACATCCCCGAGAGCATCAAGCATTATTTTGCTTTCTACATCATCTTTAAAGTCTTCTGAAGGAAGGTTCAAAGACTCCTGAACCTCTTCAAGATTTTCAATCTGTTTTGCATGAGAAATAATAATTCTATCTAAAGCTTTCGTCTGTGCTTCTGACAAAACTTTACCTGCATGTAAATGCATCTTAAGGGAATCCACAAATTTCATTGCCGATTCATCTAGCTCCATACCATCAAGAAGTTTCATCTTATTAGCCGTGTTTTTATCAGGCTTAGCATTTTTAACCTTTTCTATAATAGCTGAATATCCAAGATCTGTAAGCTTTTCTATCGCATCAGGAATTTGTTCTTTATACCTGATCACCATCATTACTAAAGATTCAAGTTGCTTTACAGACACATCTTTTTTCGCCTCTTTAAACTGCTTATCAATAGACTCATAGAAGCTTTTATCACTGTAAAGTCTTTTTCCGCGTTTAAGAGGTTCTCTCCAATCTTCAATCTGTCCCAACATCTCTAAAATAATTGCCAGATGTTCTTTGTTTGCAGATGGTGCTTTAGTCTTTTCCATCCATTTTTCAAATTTTCTATAGAAGTCAGAAAGCATATTGACCCAACCGGTTTCACCTGCTTCAACATCATCAAGAGCTGCTTCCATATTTGCAGTAAATGCAACATCAAAAAGCTCACTTAATGTTTCCATAAGCATGTCATTAACCTGAAGTCCAAGCTCTGTCGGATAAATCACCTGCTTTTTAATTTCTGCATATGCACGGCTTTGAAGAGTACCGATAATCTGCGAATATGTGCTAGGTCTGCCAATACCATTCTTTTCCAAAGTGCTTATTAAAGAGGCATTGTTGAATCTTGGTGGGGGCTTAGTCTCTTTTTCTTCTTCTAACCACTGAATGCAATGAAGCTCTTCGCCCTCTCTTAAAGGAGGAATTTCTTTAATTTTATTGTCTTTGGTCTTTGGTGGCTTAGGCAAACCTGCAACTTTCATAAATCCGGGAAAGGTTACTTCAGAAGTTGAAACCCTGAGTGTATATTTTGATTCACTTCCGTTAGATGGTTTTGCATCAATATCAATTGTCTTCTGATCGACTTCTGCAGGTGTCATCTGACTTGAAACAAATCTCTTCCATATCAAAGTATAGAGTTTGAGCTCTGATGAAGGAACTTTACCTTTAAGTTTTTCAGGTGTTATATTAACATCTGTGGGTCTAATCGCTTCATGAGCTTCCTGTGCACTATTCCTGCTTTTATAAAAATTTGGTTTTTTTGGATAAAATTCATTACCAAAATTACTGATTACAAAATCTTTACAAGCTGCCTGAGCATCTTTGGAAATATTAAAAGAGTCTGTTCTCATGTATGTAATAAGACCAATATGTGACTGCCCAAAATCAACACCCTCATATAACGACTGAGCCAAAGACATTGTTCTTTTCGGAGAAAAACTATAAAAATTAGAGGCTGTCTGCTGCATTGTACTGGTAATAAATGGTGCCGGAGCTTTACGTTTAACTTTTTTGTTTATAATTTTTTCAACACAAAGACTACTGCTCTCTAAATCTCCCTTAACCTTTGTGGCAAGTTCCTTGTTCTTAACCTCGGCATCTTTTCCATCAATCTTGGCAAGATCCAATTCAAAACGAAATTCCGGGTCGACAAGCTTCTTGACTTGCGCACCATAAACCCAAAAAGGCTCAGGAATAAACTTAAGAATTTCACGTTCGCGCTCGGATATCAGACGCAAAGCAACAGACTGAACTCTACCGGCACTTAAACCTCTCTTGAGCCTTCTCCATAGCATTGGACTAACTTGATAACCAACAATTCTATCTAAAATTCTTCGGGCTTGTTGTGAATAAAAGACATTCTCATCAAGCTCACATGGATTTTCAATAGCATGTTTTACTGCTGTTGGTGTAATTTCATTATATTTAATTCTATAAATGTTGGGTCTGTTCTTACCCGTGTTCAAAACCTCTCTTAAATGCCATGCAATTGCCTCCCCCTCGCGGTCTGGGTCGGGTGCAAGATATACGTTTTCACACTCTTTTGCAGCCTTTTTAATATCGTCAAGCACTCTTTTGTGCCCTTTAACACTAACGTATTTCGGGGTAAATGAGTTTTGAATATCTACACCAAGAGCCTTAACAGGTAAGTCTCTTATATGCCCCATAGATGCAAGAACAATATAGTCCTTGCCAAGCATTTTGTTGATTGTAGACGCTTTTGTCGGTGATTCCACCACAACTAAATTTTTAGCCATTCCCTTGTTTCCTTATTCCTATATTTTTTCTTTAAACCATACCAATGCTATGGCATTTCATAAATTTTAAAGGATAATCATATCCAATATATGTAGTTATTTTAAATATCCATTCTGATCAATTCAACCATACCTCCAGGCATAGTCTTAACTATTTTCTTTAATTCTAGTTTGATAACTACTGAATTCAAGGCACTTGCACTTAAACCGGTTTCCCGTATCAGGGAGTCTAAGTCGCTTTCACCTTGCTTTAACATATCAAACACTTTTTTTTCTTTAATATCAAGCGAAAAATTACTTTTTCTTGAAATATTTTCATACTGCAACATGGGAATAAGAGTTTCAAACTCATCGAGAATATCATTTACATTACGAACTAGTTTGGCACCACTGGCAATTAAGTTGTTCGGACCAAATGATTTAGGTGAATCTATTCTTCCCGGAACAGCAAAAACGGATCTTCCCTGCTCCATTGCTAGAGTAGCTGTTATTAATGCCCCACTTTTTGGTGCTGCTTCAACCACAAGTGTACCGGCGGAAATTCCACTAACAATCCTATTACGCATGGGAAAGGTTGTTCTATCCGGTTGCTTGTCCAATGGAAATTCAGAAATTATTGCTCCGCCAGCCTCAACAATTTGATTGGAGAGCGGTATATTCTGAGGTGGATAAAAATTATTAAAACCACTACCAATTACTCCTATTGTACGCCCCTTCTTCTGAATGGCTGCTTTATGAGCATGAGTATCAATTCCCATAGCCAATCCGCTGATAATAGGTCGCCCCGTACGTACAAGATCGGAACAAAACATCTTGGTTGCCATAATTCCATAATTGGTCGGAGAACGGGTACCGACAACTGCAATACTGTACTTGTCTTCACTTTTCAACTTCCCCTTGCAATACAACGCTAAAGGTGGATCATATATACTTTTTAACATTTCAGGATATTCAGAATCAATAAATGAAATTATCCTTATGCCAAGTTTTTCTGCATTCTCTAACTCTAACTGCCAAGGAATATGCTTTGTCTGATCTTCAATATATTGAGCAAGACTTTTACCTATACCATTGGCTGACGCCATTTGACCCGATGTTGCTTCAAAAATTGAACCGGCAGAACCAAGATGCCTGATAAGTTCTTTAACCCTTATAGGTCCAATCTTAGACATCATATTTAGTGCAATGTAAGCATCGCGTTCCGTCAAATTCATTATATTGCCTGCTTTGCCTTTTCACAAAAAAAAGACACATTATTCAATTCAAAGAATAATGTGCCATTTTTTTTAAGAAAATCATTTAAAAATCAAATCCTAAGCCCATAGAAATATAGGGTCTGTTATCACTTGGAAGCGAATCATTTGTGCCAACCTCTGCAAAAAATGCCATATCTGCATCATAATTAAACATTGCTCCAAAAGATCCTAAAAAACCTCCCTCAGCATCGAAGTTTTTAGGATCAAAATGTGCATAGCCGGCTTGAGCATAAATTGACAGCCACGCAAGTGAAGGAATGGTATAACCAGTTGCTAGAGAAATAGAATATGACCCTGCATCTGCATCACCAAAACTCTGTCCTATTGTACCTCGAACTCCAAACATTATAGGAGTATCCGTTGGAAAAGTATAAAGAACTCCTCCTTGAAGAGCCAAATCATCGAAACCAATCAAACCAACATCTCCAAAAACCTTAAGACCGCTGAAAATAGAAAACTTGACTCTAGCAGCTGTTGAGCCTGTTGAATTTTTCTGATTCATAGAAATAAAATCAAGTCCAAATGTCCCACCTTCTTTTGGAATAAGATTATCCGCCAAAGGTGTTCCACAATATTGACCATATGTTGCTGTTGTTGCAACAACAAGAATAGCAATTCCGCCAAGTAACTTGTTCATCATAATTTCCTTTTTGTTTAATTTGTATTATTGGGACATTATTATATTCTGATTCAAAAATCAAGAACATTATACTACCTTTTACAAAAAATCCTGTTTTTAATGTTGGCGGCTCCCCAAAAAAAGGATATTTAATCAAAAAAAACAGATATAAGACAGGCATCTCTAAAGATTTTACTTGCAAAATTTCATAAAAGTGATATATATTAAGAGTAACTTTAAATGAAAGGGATATAT
>CAYTUX010000135.1:0-3834 GCA_964441455.1 uncultured Victivallales bacterium
CGGCAAATTTTGATTTTATTCGCAAATGTCAATGAAGGTAACTTATTTATTTTACCCTCATCTCCATTTGTACGAGGATTTTGGGTTTTTAACCCAACCTGTCAACTTTTCAAAAAAACTCTATGAATTTAAAATCTGTCCAATGTCCAGATTTACCCTGTTAAATCAACATAGTGGGCTGCGTAGCAGCATTTAACAGGGTGAACCCTGTTAAACCTGAGTTATTTCGTTTAACCGGGACGCCACCTCTTTGTTTCATTTTGTGTTACAATTGTCAAAATAAAAGTTGACAAAAGTTGACAACCCCATTATCTTTTAAACATAGAAACGCTTGGAGGGGCAAAAAATGCTCAACATAAAAAACATTGAGCAAAAAGTTGAAGTACTTGGCTTATCTCAAGCCGAGATAGCTAAAGCATTGGATGTTTCGCGAGAGACAATATCACAATGGTTTAAAAATAATAAGTTTCCCCGCCCTGTTAAACTATTAAAGCTCTCACAGCTTTTAAAACTTTCTTTTAATGAAATGGTCATAAAAGAAGACACATCTAACGAGCCTGTTGTTGCATTCAGAAAAAAAGGCAGACATCACATATCAGAAGATTACATCGAGGAAGCAAAGGATAAAGGCTATCTCCTGAATAACCTTGTTTCATACCTGCCATTTGATAATTTATCATTACCACCATCTTTAAAAGAACCCAAATTGGACTATGAATATGTGCAGGATGCAGCCAGGGCGGTAAGAAAAGAAATATGTAAATCAGGTGATTCAAAAATCGAATTTACCGATTTGATCAATTTTTTTAATAAGCACCATGCTGTTTTAATTCCTGTGTTCTGGGGGAACAAGAAAAATCATGAAAATGCTTTACATGTATTTTTGCCAAGTTCAATGACAACATGGATTTACTTGAATCTTGACAGTAAAACACATGATTTTAAATTCTGGATGGCCCATGAGCTTGGTCATGTTAAATCTCCGGATTTAAAAGGTGATGAAGCTGAAGATTTTGCAGATTCATTTGCGGGAGCCTTACTATTTAATTCAGAGCTTGCAAAGGAAGAATATATTCAATTAAGAAGGTTATCAAATGAATCTTCACAACTGAGTAGAATAATGGAAATAGCGGAGCATTTAGTTGTTTCACCATTAACTGTCTATTACGAGATTAACAGGTATGCCAATCATGAAGGAAAGCGAAAAATTAATCTCGAAACAAATAAACTAATTTATAAGGCCAATACTAATTTTCATAATACTTATTCTACTATTGCGAACGGATTGTTTGCAACTCTGCCTGCAACATCAAAGGAATATTTTTCCGTAGCAACAGAAGTTTTTCAAAGCCCATTTTTTAGAGCATTAAAAGACTTTCTGGTTACTGAAAAAAAATCTGTTGGATTTGTGCAGACAATTTTAAACCTGTCGCCTGTTGATGCCCAGATATTATATGAAGATATATTCCAATGGCCTGCAATATCCTCGTAGATTCATGTTCATATTTCCGTCTTGCCCATAGCATCCATCCCTTACTAAATGTTGAGTTCGGTGAAGAAAATCATAAACTGGGCGTTATTCAGGAACTTCAAAAAGAATATAAGAAAAGCTCAACACTTCAAAATAAATTTTATTGGGTTGATGATCCGGAATATGCGGAAAACAGGGAAAAATGTTTCTCACTGACAAGGGAACAAAGAAGCGACATTAATAATGCTTTTTACTTTATGAGAGACACAGCAAGGGAAGAAGGATTGGGAGTTTCAAAAGTTGATTTAACTGCTCTTTCATATGCTTATGTCTTGGGTATACCTATTGTTACAGATGATTCTGATATGATCACGCTGGCAAAAGAGTATGAAATAGTTGTTTTAAAATCTCTTGAACTGCTTCAACTTATGTATAAAGCGGGCCATATTAATAAAAGGAAAGTCAGAGAGATAGCCTCATACTGGGTATATTTAAATGATACCCCTAAAAGCTATAAAGAGGATTATGAACGGCTTTTTAATGAACCCGCGCCATTATAATATATTTTTTTATCAATCACGTGCAGTAGGTGACACACCTCAATTTATCAATTCAAATGAGTTTTGATATTTTGAGATACGTCCCAATTTATTCATCCTTTTCTTTTGGTGTATTTTGCTTTATGCCTATATTTTCTATTACTTTCAAGCTTTCGAGATATTTTTTTTCTACCTCGCTCAAGGTTTTTTGCTGATATTTCTTATATTCGCTAGTAGCCTTTTCAATTGCTGTTTCATGGCTTACAGAACCTGATCCCTGTAATAGTTTTTCACCACTCATGGTCAATATTTTATCCAGATGGAGAGCCCAGTCTTTCATGGTCATTGCCTGTTTTCGTTCGGCCTGTCGTTCGGCAAAATCAAGATATCCCGATACAATTTGCCCAAGCGAGCGGAGTTCTTTTTCATTTAGATAATTTTTTGCAATAACAACATCTTTCAGGTAAGGACGACTACCAGGAAACGACATCAACCCCATAAATTCTTTTTCAGCATCAACACGATCAAATATTACCTCAGCCGCTGTTTGTCCATGGACTGCGTAATGAATTTTATTTTGCACCTTTTTGAAAAACTCGATTGAAACATCTGACATGGGATCATAATCAATGCTGGTTGCATAAATATCCAGAACCTGGCGGTAAAACACCTTCTCGGATGAACGAATATCGCGTATTCGTTGCAGTAACTCTTTCCAATAGCCCCCGCCACCCAGATTTTTAAGCCTCTCATCATCCATGGCAAAGCCTTTGATGATGTATTCTTTGAGAATATTTGTCGCCCAGATTCTGAACTGGGTAGCTCTTTTTGAATTAACCCTGTAACCCACAGCAATGATTGCGTCCAGGTTGAAATATCTGGTTTTATAGTTCTTGCCGTCAACAGCAGTTGTTTCCAAAATGGAAACAACTGAATCTTCATCCAGTTCAGCGGATTCAAATATGTTTTTTAAATGTTTTGAAATTGCTGGAACATTTACATCAAACAACTCGCTCATCTGCGCCTGTGTCAGCCATATTGTTTCATTCTGAAAAACAGTATCTACCTTAATACGGCCATCGTCTGTTTTAAAAAGAATGATTTCAGACTGAATATTTCTTTCTTTCATGATTTTTGTTCCTTAAAATTCAAAAAAAATTAATCACATACTTTGTAAAGTATTAGCAGTATCTTTACATACACAACTCAATTGATATTTTGAAGTACGACTCCCATTTTAAATTATTCTGTCTCCCACATCCTCTTATGGAATTCCTCTTCAATAAGCCGCACCTGCCATTCCTCTTCGCCTGTCTTCAGGTTTTCTAGGTTGTTTTCACCGTTCACAATACAAGGTCAAACTCAAAACCGGGGATACTGTAATCCTGTTTCTGAAAAACCTTTTAATCTGTTATCTTTTATTCAGCTCAATTGATATTTTGAAATATGCCCCTGTTTCCCCATTTTTTTTCTTTCAAAAACCTTGATATTACAGGCTTTCTATAGATTTTTAGTTTATTATGGTCGTCTCCATTGACTAAATTTATAAAGAGCGTCCCGCTTTATTTTATGAATCTGTCCAATATCAAGACGCGACCTCTTTGTTTCACAGGCAGGCGCGGAATAACATAGCGAATACATGCAAAATGCCGTCATTCCGTGGCTTGACCACGGAATCCATAAAAATGGTGGCAAAAAATAATGTGGTTATTGCCATGTAAATGTACAAAACAAGTATCTGCGAAACTTGAGTCATTCAATAAAAGAGGTTCAGCTTTACAGCAATCCATCTGAAACCTTGTTTTCAAAAATTATGAATGTTTT
>CAYTUX010000136.1:0-4204 GCA_964441455.1 uncultured Victivallales bacterium
TTTCCCTACAACAAGCCTACAATTAGTGTATCACCCTCACGAATAGAGGCAATTCATGAAAAGGGGACACTTGGACTTCCACTAAGTCAAGAGTTCTGATATTGTCTTATAGCTGTCAACTGTATATTATTATTCGCATTTAAGCTTACATTTTTTTAAACCGTGGTTTAATGAAAAAAAAGTTTCTATTTCGTTATCAATATTATAAAATATCTTTATTTTTATAATACATTAAAGTTTCATGTTTTGTACTACAGATTATAAATTGAACATGAAACTCTACAACACGAAAGGAACATTATGACTGATAAACCGAATATTATTCTCGTTAATTGTGATGATTTAGGATATGGCGATCTTGGATGCTATGGTTCTGAACGAAATGACACTCCGACTCTTGATAAACTTGCTTCCGAAGGAATGCGTTTCACGGATTTTTACGTGGTCTCTCCTGTGTGCTCTGCATCACGTGCCGGTATGATGACAGGCTGCTATTCTCAGCGAATCGGTCTTTCAGGCTTTCAAGTGTTTTTTCCCGGACAGGCTCAGGGATTGAATCCTGATGAAACAACGATTGCCGATCAGTTGAAATCCGTTGGATATAATACAAAAATTATAGGCAAGTGGCATTGTGGTGATCAACCGGAATTCCTGCCTGCCAATCATGGTTTTGATGAATATTTTGGAATTCCGTTCAGCAATGATATGGGGCGGCAAGTTAACAGAATGGATATGCCTCCACTACCTCTTATACGCAATGAGGAGGTTATTCAGCAACAACCTGATCAACGAGGAATTACTGAAAGATATGTTGATGAAGCGTTACAGTTTATGAGAAAAAATTCTGATGAGCCATTTTTTCTCTATCTTGCGCATATGTATGTTCATGTTCCATTGTTTATTCCTAAGCAGTTTCTTGAGAGTTCGAGAAATGGTGCATATGGGGGAGCAGTTGCTTGTATTGACTGGGCAATGGCAATGATTGAAGCTGAACTTGTAAAACTAGGCATGAAAGATGATACAATTGTCATATTCACTTCTGATAATGGTTCTCGTGCAAGAGATGAGGGAGGGAGCAACGCTCCTCTTCGAGGAACTAAAGGTCAGACCTGGGAGGGTGGACAAAGAGTACCTTTTATTATTCGCTGGCCGGGCAGAATAGAAGCAGGCTCAACCTGTTCCGGAATCGCCTCCTCAACAGATATCTTTGCTACCATCAGTGATATCTTAAATATTCCACTACCTGAAAACAAAATAGATAGTCTTTCAATGAAGAATACTCTTCTAAATGGCGATGATTCTCAAAGAGATGAGTTTGCATACTATAGAGGCGTTGTTTTAGATGCTATCCGTAAAGGTGATTGGAAACTACATTTCAGTAAGGTAGAAGGTGTTATTAATGAACTTTATAACCTGAGAGATGATATTGGTGAAACATCTAATCTTTTTGATGAAAAACCGGAGATTCTTGCAGAACTAAATATTGTTGCAGATAGGTATAGAAAAATGCTTGGTGACTCATTGAATGATGTTGAAGGTGAAGAGATTCGTCCATGTGGTTTTTGTGAAGATGCAAAACCTTTGACTCAATATGATGAAAATCACCCTTATATGATTGCATATTATGATCTCGCTGATATGCCTACTATGTCAGGATAAGATTTCAAAGGGAAGATCCATGCTTTGTCTAAAGACCTTACAGAATCCAAAAAAATTAAGTATTAAGAATTTGTAGTGGCGAGTTACTTGTGTAACTGTTCATAAAGATGAAAAAGGCTCATACGGCAAGTCAATAAGAAATACAGAACTTACAAGTGTGGTCTTAGATATTGTTCAATCACAAGATGTAATGGATAGAGCAAACGGCAAAAAACTAAGGGATATCAAAAAAGAGGCAACGGCAAGGTTGTGCAGACAGACTTATGAGCAGGATGGTTGTCTTACCAATGCGGAAATTGCTGTTATACTGAAAATATCACCTGCGATTGTCAGTAAATATATTTCGGAAGTGGAGCTTGATTCTCAGACTGTACTTCCGAGAAGGGGAACAATACATGATATCGGTCCGAGTCTTACGCATAAGAAAATTATTATTAACAAGTTGTTTATGGAAGGAAAGACGGTTCAGCAAGTAAGTCGGGAAACTTATCATTCTGTACATGCAATACAAAGGTATATTGTGGCTTTTAAACAGATATTACTGTGTCGCCAGAAACAGATGACTAAAGAAGAAATAGCATATTCTGTAGGAAAAACAAAAAGATTAGTCAAGGAATATGAAAAGATTATTGATAACTATAAAGAAAAAAGCTATATTCTGGCAAAACTATTAAATTATGAAGTCAGAATTGAAACTCAGATTGAACAAGATGCAAACAAGATGTTGATTGAGCAACAAAACAGTTAAAATTACAAGTACAGGTTAAATGCCCCGCACCGGACATATGCCCTTATTTTAAATTTTTAATTTTAAAGGAGATATTTGATGAATGAAAAATTATTTTTTGTGGATTTTGGTACACCCAAAGGTAAACTTCGTCATCGACTCCATAGTAGCGGCTTTATGCCAAATATTAGCAAGCGGAGAATTTCCGACTTCTCCGAAACTTTCAAAAAGTTGAACTTTCTTGAAGCTCGTACACACGACCAGGCAGCGGCTAATCCGGGACAGCGGGTTGTAGATACCCATTTTGTATTTCCAAATATGAAAGCAGAACCCAACAATCCCGATAATTATTTCTTTAAGGCGACCGATCATCTATTTGAAATCTGTATAGCATGCGAAACCAAGATTATGTATCGTTTAGGTACATCTATTGAACATACCCTAGACAAAAACTTCAATGCAGTTATGCCCGATGATTTTGAAAAATATGCTGAAGTGCTTGCAGGAATCGTTCGTCACTACAATCATGGCTGGGCTGATGGATTCCAATGGGGCATCGAATACTGGGAAATATGGAACGAAGCAGATCTCTCCCCACAGATGTGGAATGCATCACTTGAAGAGTACTATCGCTTCTTTGGTGTCGTAGCAAAACGTCTAAAAAGTGAATTTCCTGAGATCAAAATTGGTGGACCTGCGTTCACAGGCTTAAATGAGAAAATCTATGTTGGTCTCCTTACCTATTGTAAAGATAATAATGTGCCTCTTGATTTTCTATCTTGGCACTGCTATACATCCGATGTGGCAAATCTTGTGCAACAACCTCAAACAGCTAGAAACCTCCTAGATACTTACGGTTTTACTGAAACGGAAACCATGATTAACGAATGGCACTATATACTCAGTTGGGAAGGATTGCATCACAATGTTACCCCGAAACATTATAAAAAAGCTATGAGTGGACCAACAGGAATGCATGGCATAGATTCCGCAGCGTTCAACATCAGTGTGATTTCGGGTTGGCACGACACTCCTCTTGACTCTGCATATTATTACGGTTACGGTGAAGGCACTTGGGGCTTTGTCTCGATGTTCAAAAACCTTAACAAAAACTATTATAGTATGTACCTGATAGGGCAGATGATGACTCGCTTTCCCAATCGTGTTGCCACCAGAGGTGATAGCAAGACTGTTAGTATCCTTGCCGGAACCGACAATGCAGGAAAATGCGGTATGCTAGTTGCTGACTATCGTGGAGCTGATTTGGAAATCCCAATTACAATTGCTGGAATTGAAAAAAATAATAAGATTAACGTTAATTTGCTTGATCAAATCTCGGATCTTAAGGAAGTCGAAGTAAAAATAAATGATAATCAGTTGATTCTACGCAAACAGGAAAATGGTTCAGCGGTGTTCTTCGTCACTTTCAGTTAGAAAAACGTTCAATGATCTAAATAAATAAGATTTATTTGAAAATTTAATTAGGACACAGCTAATTTAAATCTTGCAAAATTAATAATTTTTTAATAAGCTTAAAACATAAATTAAATTAAAACATAAATATTGGAGGAAAATGCTATGGCTATGCCAAGGGTTAAGGTTGATGGAAGAAGCATCTATCACACGTTTCAGAGATGTGTTGACGGAACTTCCTGGATGGATTCCGAATACAAAAAGGAGAAGTTCCGTAAGATAATGAGAGCTGTTGAGCAGTATAGCGGTTGCAGAGTGTTAACCTATGCGATTATGCACAACCATTATCATATTCTGCTTGAGCAGACTGATTATGAATACATTGATGATCAGGAGTTTATGCGT
>CAYTUX010000137.1:0-7731 GCA_964441455.1 uncultured Victivallales bacterium
TAAAAAGTAAAAGATTGGTGCAAATTGAAGTGTGTTGTTTTGGTAAGAATGGCTTTCCAAATCTCAAACTTAAAAATAATACAACCGAAAAATTAAGGAAAAATAACTTTGACAAATAAATAACTTGATAAAATAATCCGTCAATAGTAATATTCTAAAAGTAGTTACATGTTTGAATGTTATAAATTAAAAAACAAAAATATGATAACTAAAAAAACATGAGGGCGAGGCCTGCCTCGATAAAAAAACGTAACTCTTAACGTAAAGACGAGATTTGTCGGGTCTCTTTAAAAAAATGTTAATAACAAACAGACAATTAGACGACATTATTGAGGTCGCAAGAGAAAAAACAGGAACCAATCTGCAAGGATACCGAAGACAAACTATCTTCAAACATGTATCCGAAAGATTGGAATCAATGCGTATGTCTGTTGATGAGTATACCAAATTATGCCACTGGGATGAACATGAATGCAGAGAACTCATTAAAAAGGTCTCAATAAAAGTCAGTCACTTCTTCCGCAATCCTGTTGTCTTTGAAATATTGGCTCAGTCTGTTGTTCCAAGCCTCCTGGAAAATGTCAAAGATGAGTTGAGAGTATGGAGTGCCGGATGTGCCGCCGGGCAGGAACCATACTCCCTTGCAATACTAATCAATGAAGCAATTAGTAGAAATAATCACTCAGATATCATGGCGTTAATATTTGCCACCGATCTGGACACTAAAATACTTGCAGAAGCACAAAAAGGTGTCTACAATAGAAATAACCTGCAAGATACAAAACTTAGAATTGTTGATGAATATTTTACCGTAAAAAATGAACTTTTTGTTATCAGTGATGATATCAAAAATATGGTGCATTTCTCCGTTGATAATATTATGTCAAATCTGCACGCATCCCCGGCAGAAAGCATATACGGCGGATTCCACCTCATTTTATGTAGAAATGTTATCATATATTTTGCTCCTGAAATTCAGAATGCTATACAAAAAAAATTGACTGCCGCATTAAACAAAGGTGGCTTCCTGATACTTGGCAGTTCTGAAACATTGTCTGAAGAACTTAGATCATCATTTAAAGTCATCGACTTCAGAAACCGAATATACCAGAAAATCTAAACCCCTTGAACATAACTGCAAACGAGGCCACACGCTGTAATTTCTCACTAAAGTGAGAGCAATCTCCTCCCGACCACAGCAAACAGTCTGTAAAACCATCACATCCTCTTAACCGCAAGTGCTCCTCCCCTGTTTAGGGGAGGTGTCGCGCGAAGCGTGACGGAGGGGTACTCCTTCCTTCCTCATTGGCTATTGGCTGTCGGCTATCCCTTCCCCCCCTCGCTTGGCTCCGCCAAGCACATAACTCCCATCATTCCCATATTTCCCATTCCTCCTCTTCCGCACTACAAGGAACCTCTTTTCCCCCTTCCAGATCCAAAGTGCTCCTCCCCTGTTTAGGGGAGGTGTCACGCGAAGCGTGACGGAGGGGTAATCTTCCATTCATCATCCGATATTCCTTTTTCCGTAACGCAACAATCTCAGCTGCCAGTGTCTTAAACCAACACCCCCCGTTAATCGCAAGTGCTCCTCCCCTGTTTACCTTCAAACATTATCTTTTTTGACGCATGACTCATGACGCCAGACGCGTTATAAACCGAGATGCCTATGGGAACATCGGCACTCCAAAAACTACTTTTCCCATCAGAACCAAAGTGCTCCTCCCCTGTTTAGGGGAGGTGGCCGAGCTTGCGAGGACGGAGGGGTAATCCTTCATTCATCATTGGATATTGCCCAGCTACTAAAACAGTAACTATGTTAAATGTATAGTTTAAGTTTTTCACCTTAGTAGCTGGGTGGATATTGGATATTCCTTCCTCCTTCTTTTCCCGCACCGCCAGCTTGTCCGGCGTAGCTTATAAAGCGAAGACTAAAGCCACTTAGAACATAGAACATAGAATACACACTTAGCTGTCTAATTCCCCATGCTCCAGACCAACAGGCAAAGCTGCCGGTTGCTTGCAGGTGGTAGTAAGCTCAACTTTTGTTCCAAGCTTGCTTGACTTATCAAAAGCCAACATAATTTCCAATGCATGATTAGCTAATTCACCACTTGCTCTGTGAGCCCTGCCGCTTTGCATTGCATAAGCCATATCTGCCACACCAATACTACGTGAATTATCTGTGTAAATATGGGATAAAGGAGCTGATACCCAATCTTGATAGCCTTTACGGTACACTTTAACAGTACCACCAAATCTGTTTGGATCCGGAACCTGTAAAGTACCTTCTGATCCATAAATTTCAATCGGACTATGACCATGTTTGTAAACTTCAAAACTAGTTATAACAGTAATGATTGCTCCACATTCAAATTCAACCATACCTGACAGGTGGGTTGATACATTAATCGGATAAACATGCGGAACTGTTTCAGGTCCGCCAACTCGAGTTTCAGATCCCTTACATGTAACTGCTGTAACACTCTTAGCAGGACCAAGAAGATTAAGCAATGCTGTAATATAATAGGGTCCCAAATCTAACATCGGACCTGCTCCAAAATCATAAAATGCAGGTGCATGAGGCCATTTTTCAGGTCCGCGTCCTAAAACTATTGCTGTACCGGCAATAGGCTTGCCGATCCAACCATCATCAATCAGCTTACGAGCTGTCTGATGACCGCCTCCAAGAAATGTGTCCGGGGCACAACCTACAAGCAGACCTTTCTCAGCTGCAAATGCAATAATCTCTTCTGTTTCTTCAAAGTTTACACCAAATGGTTTTTCAGAATATGCATTCTTCCCTGCTTTAAGAGTTGCCATGGCAATCTCATAATGAACTTTTGGCGGTGTAAGATTAAGAACAATCTCGACATCCGGGTTAGCCAACAGCTCTTCAATTGTCATTGCTGGAACTCCAAATTCCTTACCTTTTTCTTCTGCTCGTTCTGCCATAGCATCTGCACAAGCAACAACTTCAATAACATTGAATGTTTATGCTGCCTTAAAGTATGCACCACTTATCATACCGCAACCGATAATACCAACTTTAGTCTTTTTAATATCCATTTTAAATCCTCTATCTGTAATTATAGTTCTAAGTTCTATGTCCTAAGGCCTAAGTTAAATAAACTGTAAACTTTAAACGGCAAGCGGTAAACGATGGTGTTGCTTTACAACTTATTTATATACACTTGCAGAGCTTTTCAACAGTCTTCCCTTTACAGTTCAACCTTTACAATTTATTTTTCCAACTGTATAACAGTCTAACGGTCTAACAATCCAACTGTCTAACCTTCTAACTGTCTAACCTTCTAACTAATTTCAATTATTTATTTCCTGCTACAAAACCATTTTCTGTCATATATTTGTAACTCATTTCAATAGCTTCAAACATATCAATATTACAGTAATCAAGTTCAACAATAACAGTTTCAACCTGCTCGGGCATTGCTTCAATCAATCCCTTAATATCAAGTTCTCCGGTTCCTAACGCTCTTAGCTCAACTTTTCGATCAAGTATACCATTTGTAACTTTTTGCTCTTGTTTCTTCTGTTTCAACAAACCATCTTTAATATGTATTAAAATTGTTCTGTCTGAAAATTTCTTAAGCATCTCAACAGCATCTTCTTGCCCAAAGTTTGTTGACCAGAAACTGTCCATCTCAACCTTAACTTCCGGACATAATTCTAAATATGTTTCATACTTCAGCTTGCCGTCAATACGTGCAAATTCAAAGTCATGGTTGTGCTGAAATAGTGTGAAACCGTTTTTAGATAGAACTTCCTGCATCTTGTTTGTCATCTCTGCTGTTGCCTTGATTGAATCTAAGTCTTTAAATTCATTTGGACCATAACCGCAGACAATTGTTTTGAGATCAAGCATATTTGCCTGCTCCATAGCCTCATCCAGACTGTCCGGACGTGCCCATGGCGAATGGGCTGAATAAACTCTCATTCCTAGATCTTCAACAATTTTCCTGAACTCAACTGGACTTAAATCAAAAAAACCTGCAGGTTCAACGCCTTTATAGCCCATCTCTGCAACTCTTTTTATAACACCTGCAAAATCTTTTTTTGCTTCTTCTCTTAAAGAATACAACTGAACTGATAGTGGCTTTAACATAATCTTATTCTCTCTTTTTTTTATTTTGGGAATATCCCGAATTTAGTGTGAAAATTTATTGTATTATCTCTTAAACAGTAATCACACTTTTTACTCTAGTTCGCTCTCAAAACAGACATGAGACAAACTTTCTACAATTGTCACTATTTTACCAATCTCACTCTTTATGTCAATAAAACTTAAGCTCTTAAATATAAAAAATGCTCTTTTGTACAATATTTGTCAATTGAATTAACCAGGATACTCTAGTTAGAGTATGAATACTTGTCTTAACTCATCATATTCAGGTGGTTTAAAATCTACACCCAATGAAATATTAATTAAGTTTAAAGGATTTGAAAATCCAACCTTAACAAGATCATCTCGATTTATTAATTTAAGTGATGACAAATAATTCATGCACTCAAACATAGTTGAGCCGCTACCTGCAAGATAATTAGTCTTAGGATTGTAAACCTTTCCTGACTCATCTCGAACTACTTCAGTTCCAAACATCTCATATTGCCCCGAAGGCATACCCGTTAATGCCGTTGCATCGCTAGTAACAACAACACGGTCAGCTCCTTTAACAGATAATATAATCTTAATAAGCGTAGCCGGTATATGATGCCCGTCAGAAATAATCATAGCAACGAGCTCATTACAAGCTAATCCATTTAAAATTGAATTTTCATGCCTATTAACCATTGCAGGCAAACCGTTGCCCAAATGAGTTAGTGATGTTGCTCCAGCCTCTACTGCCTGCTCAATACTTCTGATTTCTGCAAGTTGATGCCCAAGCGAAACTGTTATTCCTAGTTGACTCGCATGTTTTATAAGATCAACAGCTCCAACACATTCAGCCGCAACCGTAAGAAGTCGTATGTTACCATCACTAAGCTCAATCAGCTTGTCAAGAATCTCAATATTGGGTGCAGTAACATGCTGTAATGGATGTGCTCCACGAGCTCCATCTCTTGGCGATATAAAAGGACCTTCAATATGAATTCCTAAAATGCGACCTCCAAATTCAGAACTTTTGCAAGCTTGAGCAATTATAGGCAGATTATGCTCATAAACTCTCATATCACTTGTAATTAGGGTAGGCAAAAATGCAGCTGTACCGGAAGCAAAAATCAAATGGCTCGCCTCTGCAAAAGATTTCTCCGATAGGTTTTCATCCGAAAAATCAACTCCGCACCAACCATTAACCTGTAAATCAACGAATCCGGTATTATAATTTGTCATAAAAACTCTCTCTAAATTTTTGATGCAGCTGCTTTATCCAGAAAAAGATGACAATTGCTATGATTTCTTAAGATAGATGCCGGATAATCAGGTGATATTTCTTGCTTTAATGTCATCTTTGCCGCCTCAGCTTTTCGTTCATCAGGAACTGTAACAACAATCTGTCTGCTTTTCATTATCTGCCGTATACTCATGCTGATTGCTTGCTTGGGAACAACATCCAATGATGCAAACCAGCCTTCACCCATCTGTTGTTCTCGACACTTCTGATCTAAATCAACAATAATATATGGACTGTCTGTCTCAAAATCAGCTGGAGGATCATTAAACGCAAGATGTCCGTTTTCTCCAATCCCCACACATGCAACATCTGTTGGATTATTTTTGATTAAGTCTCCAACTCGACGACACTCTTTCGCTGGATTACCTGTGTCGCCGTTAATCAGATGAAATGCTTTTAAACAAGAAACTCGATCAACAAAACGATCCTTTAAATACCTTCTAAAACTGGCTTGATGGTTTATATCAAGTCCAATATATTCATCAAGATGAAACATCGTCACACAAGACCAATCGATGTCAGTAAATAAAACCAAATGCTCTAACATCTCAAATTGACTCGCTCCTGTAGCTAAAATAATATTTGCATATCCTTTTGCATTGATTGCTTGTTTTATTACATTAGCTGCATTCTCTGCTGCTGCTTTACCCATTTCTTGCTTCGTCTCAAAAATACTAATTTCCATATTCATATCCTTAATTTACTTGTACTATTTGTTTGTAAAAAAGAATAATGCATTATTTGCTATTGTTCTGCAAGTGAAAACGCCAACAACCTAAAACTTGTGCCTGTTTTTCTCGCTAAATAATGTTCGGTAAGCTAGGACGCTTCCCTCTTGTCAAGCCGTAGTCTAGAATAGCAAAGGATGGAAATATTAATAAATATTTTTTCTTTGTTTATTATTCTCAGGGCGACATTCCCGTTGGCCATTTGACCCGGGCTATGTTATTACCCCTTTCAAGGCTTACAAATTAACACAGTTGCTCTGTGCGAGAATTTTTTTATCTTTTTGTTAATTTTAAACCTACTTTTGGGGCAGCTTCGCACCCCAGTAAATTACATCGTGTCGGTTGTAATCAAAAGCAAAGTGAACGTATTCTTCTTTTTGATCAACCTCGCCGTCAGGATAAGCCAGCATGCCCGGAAAATCGGTCAGAATGCGTTTGTATCCCCAGGTATTCATGTCGTCGTCAGAAATCCATATGGCAAGTGGATTGCGATGACAAGCACAGTTTCGATACTTATTGTTTGGATGAGAAGTCTGTGAATTTGGATTATGGATGAGCACAATCCGACCGTCAGAAAGTTTGAATAGACGCATCTTCGTTCCCGGATTAGGAATATCCGTGGGAACGCATTCACCCCACGTCTTACCACCATCCCTTGAGTCGCTACGCCAGAGAAAGCCGGTGCCGTCAGCTCGAACCAACATTGCTATGACACCGTCGCTCAATTCGACAATGTTGTTTTCTGCCCAGTAAAACACGGGCTCCACTTTGCCGGAACATCGCCAGTTTTTTCCTTTATCGTCGCTAATCAAAACGCCACAAAATGGATTTTTGACCGAACCGTCAATATGGGGGGCAACTTTCCAGTCGTCAACCGTATCGTAACTCTGAAAAGGCAACAACCATTGTCCGTCTGATTTAACGTAGAGCGTGCGAAAAAATGTACGCCGAGGAAAATAAAATTCAACAGGCTCACTCCAAGTAAAACCATCATCTTTGCTGATGATAGTCCAATTCCGCCATTCCCCAAACGAACCGTTGTGTGTATGAATCATAACGGTAATCTTGCCGTCACGAACATAGACCTCAGACAGCAAAACAGCACGATCATCGAATTGAATCACTACTTCCGGCTCGCTCCAGGTCTCGCCCCGGTCACTTGAACGAGAAATCCTTACATGATTGGCTTTCTCCGGCTCGTAAATCCCCCCTGTCATGAAAATTACCGCCATGTCGCCACTCGGCAAAAAGCGCAATGCGGTATCGCAACAGCAATGGTTGGGTGGCGTTCCTTTGTAAACTAAAGCTTTCTTATCAATGTCCATGATTAAATCCTTTTTTCGTAATTTCTCAATAAGTCTTTGCTCAACCGCTGAGCAAGATTATCCATATAAAAAAATATCTTAGCAAAAGTATGGAGATATATATAATAAAAAATGAATGTTTTTCCATAAACCTTGTTTTTCTGGTTGATAACACGTTATGAGAATGAGGACATTCTTATCTTCTCTTTTATTATGAACATATCCAAGGTATTCAGACTGTTCTGCAGACATAATAAGCTCAAATACATGACTAATAATGTCATTTAG
>CAYTUX010000138.1:0-4963 GCA_964441455.1 uncultured Victivallales bacterium
CCCTCCGTTCTCGTCCCTCGAACACCTCCCCTTAGCAAGGAGAGGAGCTAATACGTCCTAGGCGTCCGCTAAACTAATTTTCTAATTTATCACCCAAAAAGGTGAAAATCAAAAAGTAACTCATTGATTTTATTAATTAAAACTCATGCTTACATCATTAACCAGAAATCTAAGGATAATAATAGTTGAAAGTTGAAAATTTTGAAAAGCACAAAACAATAGCGTATTCTCTATTTCTAAAGACTTTAATGACTCTAAAGTCATTAGCAGTTTCACCGATTATCTAACATCCATCATTTTTGAATTTGTTCAATTTGCGATGCAGAGTTCTTCGACTTATACCAAGCTGTTCAGCGGCTTTTGTTATGTTGTGATTATTGTTTCCAAGAGCATTCATAATCATCTCTTTTTCTGCATCCGCAATTGAAATTTTGTTTTCAATAATATTGTGAGTCGGGGTCGAAAATGAAATATCTTCAGGCACATCTTTTTTTGTTAGAGTATTAGTTTTTGAAAGAACTACCATTTTTTCAATAGTATTACGAAGTTCTCGCACATTACCCGGCCAAGAATATTGTTCAAGCATTTTTATTGTCTCGTTGTCAATGTACTCAATGTTTTTTTTGTTTTTATTATTGAATTCTTTTATGAAATAGTGACAAAGCAGCGGGATATCTTCAATTCTCTCTCTTAGAGGAGGAAGGGTGATGTTTACAACATTTAGACGATAGTATAAATCTTCTCTAAATTCATTGTTTTTAGCCATCTGCTTTAAGTCTTTATTTGTAGCGGTGATTAATCGGATGTCAACTTCTATTGTTTTTGTTCCGCCGACTCGTTCAAATGTTCTTTCTTCAAGAATTCTTAGAAGCTTCACTTGTATTTCCTGGCTCATTTCTGAAATTTCATCAAGGAAAAGAGTCCCGGTGTCAGCAAGTTCAAAACGACCTTCACGTTTATTTGTTGCTCCGGTGAATGAACCCTTTTCGTGTCCAAAAAGTTCGCTTTCCAAAAGGCTTTCAGATAGTGCGGCACAGTTTACGGGGATAAATGGAGCTTTGCTGCGTGAACTCAGTCTGTGAATTGCTTTGGCTACAAGCTCTTTTCCTGTACCGCTTTCACCCTGTATAAGAACGGTTGCCTGTGTTGGCGCAACTTGTTTTATCATATTAAATAGCTTCTGCATCGGCTCTGATTCGCCAATAATGCTTTCAATACCATATTTCTCATCTAGCTGTGCGTGCAGCTGACTGTTCTCTTTTTCAATTTTGTTTGACTTGATAGCACGTTCAAACAACAGTTCGAGATGATTTAAATTTACCGGTTTAGTAAGGAAGTCATAAGCACCATTTTTCATTGCCTCAACTGCGGTTTCAATATTGCCATAGGCTGTTAAAAGGATGAATATGAGATCATCGTTATATTTTTTAACCTGTTTTAGAAAATCCATACCATTCATACCCGGCATCTGCAGGTCGCTAAGAATTATATCTATATGCTTTTCGTGCATTATATTAAGTGCTTTTTCTGCACTCGCTGCAGTATAAACTTTGTATTGGTTTTTCAACGCACGTTCAAGTCCTTCGCGTGTGTTTTTGTCATCATCAACTATTAAAATATTTGCAATCATTATTTCTCTTTCTCAAATTATTGCTGTGTAATTTAATGGATATTGCTTTATATGTCAATTGCATTTTTATTTTATCTTGCAAAAGCTTAAATCAGATAGTATAATTCTTTTTTTTAATCTAATTGAGGATTTTGTAATGGAAATTGTAGAATTTAATGGCTGGAAAAGGAACGTAAAACTTTCAAATAGTGAAGTGGAATTAATAATAACAGGAGATGTGGGTCCGCGTATTATTCGCTTTGGTTTTATTAACGACATAAATATGTTTGGCGAGATTAATGGCGAACAGGGTGGCGTTGGAGAGGATGAATGGATGATTCGTGGAGGCCATCGTTTTTGGCTTTCTCCGGAGGAGAAGCCTTTCAGTTATGAACCGGATAACAGTACAGTTGAGTTCCATGAAATAGAAAATGGCATTAAAACTGTTCAGAAGATTGGCGACATCTCAGGTGTTCAGAAGATTATGAAAATTGTTTTGAGTCCTGACAAGAATGAAGTCAGGATTGTTCATACTATGATTAACAAATCTGATGTTGTTGTTGAGAGAGGTCCATGGGCTCTTTCAGTTATGGCAACAGGTGGTACTGAATATATCCCGATGCCTGCTCATATTGCACATGCCGACCGTCTTACCCATAATCAGGAGTGGAGCCTTTGGGGTTATACACACTTTAATGATCCAAGATGGAACTTTATGCAAAAGTATGTTACATTGAGCCAAGATGTTAATCGTCCACCAACAAAGCTTGGTATCAGGCATAGAGAAGGTTGGGTGGGATATCTTCTCCAGGATAAATTGTTTGTCAAATATTTTGGATTTGATGAAGATGCCTTATATCCGGATGGAGGTATGAATTTTGAAACTTTTACAAATCAGGATTTTCTTGAAATAGAGAGTTTGGGTGGAATTGTTAAATTGGCGCCCGGCGAGAGTGCAAGTCATCAGGAAATCTGGCATTTGCACAAGAATGTCGCACCATGTTTAACTGAAGATGATATTGATTCTAATATTTTACCTTTGATTGAATAGGAATTTCTTTATGTTAAAAAAAGTTTTATTTTTTATGATATTTGGAGTTTTTGCATTGAATGCTTATTCAAATGCAATTGTTCAGATCAGATCAAATCATAGCCGTTATCTGAAGTATGAAAGCATTAATATTAATGTTAGAATTAAAAATGACTCTTCTCAATCATTAATTATAGGCAACCCTGAAACAGAAAATGCAAATGTAACTTTTCAGCTTTATAGCGAAGGTGAAAGATATCTTCCGATGCGTCCTGTCACCAAACGACCTTATATTAATGAACTGGTTATAAAACCGGGCAAAATAGGTTCTTTTGGTTTTGATCTTACAGATTATTACAATATTAATGATGTCGGAACATATAAGCTGAAAGCAATTGTTAATTTCGGAGAGAAAGCTTTTGAGTCAGAATCAATAAGTTTTGAAATTTTTAATGGTATTGAGTTGGTTTCTGTGGAGAAATTGGTTCCGGGTTATATGGATAAGACAAGAAAATATACTCTTCGATATATGACTAGAGGAAAAAAAGAGGTTATCTTTTTAAGAGTTGATGAGCTTGAGAGAAAGTTGAACTATGGTGTTATGGCACTGGGTAATTTTGTGCGTGTTTTTGAACCTGAGTTGACTGTTGATCTGGAAGGTTTTGTTAAGATAAAATATCAGGTTGGTCACAACTGTTTCGGCATATGTTATTTTGTTTCGGATGGATCAGGTTTTGAATATATTGACAGGCAATATGTTACCAGAGATGGCACACCATACAATTTTAAGTTATCAGCTACTGAACAGGGTAGACCGGTTCCTCAAGGCAGTTCATCTGTTCAAGTTCCTGAAAAAAGGAGCCTTTGGGATAGAATTACAGGTAAGGGAAAGAAAAAAGAGGAAACAGTTGGTAATGAGTAGTTCAGAAGGAAAAAAGTGGGCAAATGATGGGCATCTGGAGACGATTGCCAGAGGTATCTGTATAAAGAACGGTTATATTCTTTTAACGCGTTCAAAGGGTGCTGATATAACATATCTTCCGGGCGGTCATATTGAGTTTACAGAGAGTGCTTCTGTTGCTCTCGAAAGAGAGTTGGCTGAAGAGATTGGTCTTCAGTGCAATATTCAACGTTTTCTTGGTGTTGCCGAGCATGTTTTTGTTCAAAAAAGTGAATTACATTGCGAGCTGAACATTATTTTTAAATATGATTGTGATGCTTTGAATCCTGATAAGCCGGTTGAGTCTTGTGAGGATTGGATTGAGTTTATGTGGGTTAAGCTTGAGGATATCGGGAAAATGAAGCTGGAGCCGTCTCCTTTGATTGACGCCATACCAAAATGGATTAATAATAATTCCTGCGGATTTGTTTCGACCATTAAATAAGTGCGGCAATGCAAAAAAAAAGTTTAGACTTACTTATTAAGTTTTGTCAGGGCTTTTCTCTTTTTTTTAAAGACTTTAAAGTCGTTAAGGTCTTTAGTAAAAATATAATATGATCCCGTTTTGTGCTTTTGATCATTAACCATTACTGTTGTTTTGCTGCATAACCTGTTCAACGATTAGGGGGTATCTGATGACAAGTTCATCTTCAAGTGAAACTTCCACCCAGTGAATACCTGCTTCATGAAATTGTATATTAACAAATATTTCTATACTTGTGGCACTTTGAATGCTGTTTCTTAATTTCACATCAATAGGTTTGCCGGTAACAAGAGCAGTCTTGCCGTCCGGTCTCATAATTTTACTTTGCTGTTTGAATTCTCCTTCTCCTGAACACCATTTATTGACTACAAATATTCTTGGAACAGTTATTGGAAACTTGGGTAACCCAAATCTGTCGAAAAGTCCTATAAGCATGAATTTCCCGTTTTTTTCTTGTCTGACGTCGTCGCAAAGCAAGCTTGATTGTAAGTTTGGTAACATAATTTTTCCTTTTTTTATTCGTCGTCTACAGTTTCATAGCGTTCATATATTGGCAGTTGTCCGCATCTGGCTAACAGTCTAAATAATTACATGCCTGCGGAGCTATTCCAACATTAACCATTATTCTTTTTCTTTTTTGGGAACACAGATTTTACGGATTATCGCTAATAATTATTTATCTAATCTTTTATATCTGCGAACATCTGTAAAATCAGTACTACAACCCTTCATTTTCTTGTTTTTTTTTGATCGTTTTTTATTTTGGACATTTATAACTGTATAATTATAAATAATTTACGCGACCATTTTTAACTTGTCAACTTTTCATGATAATGAGGACATAGGCCATTCACTACGTTCATTGCTTCACCCTATTGTTTATCTTTAGTGGTTAAAGCC
>CAYTUX010000139.1:0-5097 GCA_964441455.1 uncultured Victivallales bacterium
ATTCCTGATTCAATCGAAAGCAGATTTTTTAATAATATTGATACAAAATACAGGATTGAACTTGATAATACAGTTGAAATCCCTGAGATTCTTTATGAGGTGGAAGCAGAATATGAGACTGACGGCATGAATTTAGATTCTTATCCTGACATTGACGACAGAGTTATAAAATCAAATTTTTCAAGATTTTTAACATTGCCATTAGATAGGAAATCTGGTGACAGTAAAAAGTTTTCATCAGGCAATATAAACCTATTTTTTGAGGTATTTGTATCAGAACAGTATGAAATTGATTTATATGCAGCAGCAAATACATTTTGTTTGTACGAAAACACAAGGCAAAAATCGACAGGCTTTTATGACATTGACTTAGAGTTTAGCATTGAAACAGATGGTGAGCAAGAAGTGAAACTTGATTTGGATGTACTAATATATGATAAAGATGGGGAACCATGGGATCGTTCAGGAATAGGAAAAACAATTGGTTATACAGTAGATTCACCTTCGCCATGGGGAGGCAGTAGACCATGGATAAAGGCAAGTTGGACAGTATCTTATCCAGTTGTAACAGGTTTTAACATGGTTAAAGATACAAAAATTGCAGTAGTGTTATCTCCGACAGGTGGTTCATATGAAACGTTTTATGTTCAGGATATTACCGGAACTTTCAAAATAAAGACAATCGAAACCAACAACGACAGCACCCACAAATCAATATTAGCAAAAGACTTGTTTGCTGAGTTATGCAAAAAGGCATCCGGCATATCAATATTAACCGATTCAGGAATATTTGAAACAGTCAGATACGAAAATACACACATTCTTGGAGGAAAAAGTTTAAGAAAAAAAAGTACAGAAGCAGGAGCTTTGTATGTCGAAACTTCAATATCTGAAATGTTTGATTGCCTTAATATTCCATTTTGCTTAGGATTGTTTGCAAACTCAAGACGTGTTGAATTGAAACTGCGAGACAATTATTATAAACTTGAGATAGTGATGACATTAGATACTGTCTCAGAGTTTGAAATCGAATATGACGAAACAATTGTATATAATGAGCTACAAGTTAATTATCCTTCGGTTGATAATCGAGACCGGGAAAGCGGTATTTTCGAGTTTCTGACAAAATACGCTTATACATTGCCTTCGCAATTTGTTGATAATACGCTTGATTTAAGCACCGGTTGGAAAGTTGACAGAACAAGCCTTGAAACGCAACGAGAACGCCGTTTAGACGATGGCGAAACCAACAGCAATGAGGCTGAGGACAATACTATATTTGTGTTTAAAGAGGATAGTCCAAACGACTTTGAGGCACTTACAGTTATAGACGGTTTACAAAATGATACATATTTATTCAACATTGATTTTTTCGCACCTGCAATATTGCGATTTTGGGCATGGGTTATAATGGTCAGCTTAGATAAATATGCAGGAACCGAAATACTTGAAATACAAAAGTCAGAGCAAAATGATGACATAGACTTAGAAGTTACAGACGAAAGCATTACCGAAAATTACAACGCTAATGACATCACAATTGCAAAACTGTTATCAATTGCGAAAATGTCTGATGCAAGTCCTGACAGAAACCTATTTGATCCTGTGCTGTATAAATTCAATAGTCCTGTAACGGTTGAAATGGTTGAAAGATTTAATTACAACCGACATGGAGTTATTCAAGTAAATTACAACGGGAAAGCTTATTTCGGATATGTCGAGCAATTTCCGGGACTTGCAAATATTACAGGTGAGTTTATTTTGCGTAAATTATCAAAATATGGAGAATCGTTATTATGAATGCTTTTGCAAAATTAAGAGATGTATTTAAAAGTCTTGCCGACGGACTTGGCGAGCTGATTAAGCAGACGTTTAAGGATACTGAAAAAGACGCTTTAGACTACAATAAACATCAGCTCAATGAAATGGGAATGAAAAGTAATGGCGAGTTGATGCGTGAATATAGTCCTCGCACATTAGAAATCAAACGCAAAGAAGGAACATTCATAAGTAAACACGGTTTAATTGCATTACAAAACTACGGAAACTTTCAGGACAAAATGAGATTTAAAGACATAACAGCAAAATATGCAGAAATTGACAGCACAGATTCGAAAAATAGCGAATTACTTTCTAGGTATGGATCTTGTATTTTTGGGCTTATTCCTGAACATGAAAAAGAATACGCAGAAAATGAGTTTCTAGCAAGTTTTTTAAAACTTATAAAAGATAAATTAAATGAGCAAAATTAGAACAGAAGATATAATTGACAGTTCAGGAATAAATTCAGCATTAAAAGAAATTGTCGAACGACTTAATGAGCTGACTGGCGCAATGGATAAAACTTATCAGTCAATGGGTAAAGCTAACAAAACAAGTGAGGAAAAAAAGCGGATTGATAAAGAACAGGCAAGACAATTGAAAGAACAAACACAATTAGAAAAAAAACTACATAGAGAAAAAGAACGTATGCACAAATTTCGTATGCGACAACGGGCAAAAGAAATGAATGCAATTTTTAAACAAAATCAAAAACAACGTGAGTTAATTAGAGCTTCACGTCAAGAAGTAAGGACAAATGAGCAATTAAATCAAAAACTTAAAGCACTAAGAATACTTCGGGAACAAGTCGACAGAACAACTGTTGCAGGAACTCGGAAATACACTCAAATGACTGCTGAAATACGGCGATTGGCAGCAGCTCAAGACACCAATAACCGAAGTATGCGAGTGTATAATCAGAATGTTGGTAATTATCCGAAAATTGTATCCGGAGCAATTGCAGCAGCCGGAGCTTTAATCATGGCATTTCGTCAAGTTGCAAGACATGTTGGCAAAGCCGTGAATGCTTTTTTAATACAACAAGACATTACTGAAAGAGTTGAAAGGCAGTTTGGTAGCTATTCAGACACAATTATTAAGGCAGCTCAGGAAACTCAAAGACTTACAACCGTTGGAGATGAGCAATACATGAAATTAGCCGTACAAGCTCAAAACTTTGGAATTGCAAATGAAAACGTTAATAAAACAGTTCAAGACAGTATTGGTCTTGCTGAAATGTTTAAGGATGCGGGACTGAAACAAACAACAGCAATGAAAGCACTTGCACTGGCGCAAGAGGGCAATTACGCACAGCTTCAAAGATACATTCCGGCATTGCGGTCTGTAAATTCAGATACCGAAAAACAAGCATTATTAAATGAAATTAGTGCAAAAGGTTTTCAAATGGCTCAGGATAATGCCAACACCTATGCAGGAAGACTGCAACAAATAAAAAATATATACGGAGACCTTCAAGAAGAGGTCGGCGGACAATTTTTAACAGGTTTATTTAGTACTGAAGATGGCGAAAAAGTAATAAATTCTTTAGATAGAATTATTGAGGTGTTACGGGAAACTCAGATAATATCTGAATTTATAAACATTTATAAAAACTTATTCAAAGACTTGTTCAAACCGATTGACGATATTGCTCAAGCTTTTGGACTTGCCAATGATGGGGGAGATAGTTTTGCTTTAATACTAAAAACACTGGGGGCTACAACCAAAATTGCAATGTTGCCGTTAAACATATTGTTGTCAGCACTAGGAGCAATTACAGGATTTATAAAAGATTTATTCACATTAAGTCCCGACGAATGGTTTAAGAGTTTTGACAATGCAGCAAAATCATTATTAAGTCCGATTACATCACTCGGACAAAGCTTAGGGATTGTTAAGGAATCAGTAGACTTGACTGAAATTGCTTATGTTTCACTTGAGGACAAAGTTAGAGAGTTTACAGATAAATTCACTCATTACAGTCAGGAGCAACAAGAACAAATACAAGAAACAACTGAGCTATTTTTAGAATCAACAGAAGCAAGAAAAAAGGCTGCATTATCTGAAATGGAGTTATTGGCAAAGTCTGGAGCAAGTCAAGCCGAAATTTATAAACAAGGCGTCAAATTATTGGAGCAATATAATTCAGAGACGAAATCTGAAATTGATAATTATAGAGACGCAATAAAGGAAATTACTAAAAAGAATGAAGTCTTGAATCTTAATAAAGACAAGGTTGAAGCAGCCACAAATGAACTGAAAGAGTTTTTAAAACAAGCTGAAAAGTTGCAAAAACTTAATATTGACTTAGGTTTGTCAATTGCAGGAATTACAGATAAATTCGACAACCTACACAATCAAGTTGAAGAAACAAGAATTAGTGCACTACGACTACATGATATCTTTAGTGAAATTGATTGGAGTAATTTAGGAGGAACTGAAATATCCGGACTTGATAAAGCATTAAGACGTGCTAAC
The DNA here is from genome assembly GCA_964441455.1 of uncultured Victivallales bacterium. Taxonomy (GTDB): domain Bacteria; phylum Verrucomicrobiota; class Kiritimatiellia; order JAQICX01; family JAQICX01; genus JAQICX01. Next base: position 4,300 of record CAYTUX010000139.1, read on the forward strand.
GAGATAATGGGAAAGTTCGGACAATCTGCTTTACTTGTTTACGAAACAATCGACTTTGCCGCCGGAGAATATTTTGCAAATCAAAATCAAAGACTTGCAGACGAACAAACAAGAATTGATAAGTATTATGATAATCAATTTAGGCTATACGCCGAGGATGCCGACAGATTAGCACAAACAAAAGAAGCAAAACGAATTGAAGAAGAAAAACTCGCAGCAGAACAGGCACGGATTGCAAGACAGCAAGCTATGTTTGAAAAGGCAAAAGCGTTGTTTGATATTGTTGTAAATACAGCCGTTGGAGTAATAAAGGCGTTGGCAATGACACCACCAAATCCTTTTTTAGCAGCAACAATTGGTGCAACCGGAGCAGTTCAAACCGGAATTGTCGCAGCAAGACCATTGCCTCAGTATGCGGTTGGACTTGATAAAGCGAAATCAGACCACGTTGGATTTGCAGGAGAAGAAGGCTCTGAACTTATGACACTTCCTGACGGCTCACAACATTTAATTGAAAAACCATCAGTTGTATTTATTCCTAAAGGCTCAAGTATTGACACGGCAGAGGCTACACAGGCAAAGCTTAGAGCAATGGAAAACAATAGACAGATAGTTGACAATGCGAAGTTTCAGAAGCAGCAAATATACTATTTAAAGTCAATCAATAATAAAATAGATACAAGTAAAACAAGCACTGACAAAGATTTATTCTATATTAAAAAATACATGAAAAACGGTACTATATCCATTTACTACAAAGACTTGGAAACCTACTTTTGGAAAAGATCTAAAAGAAAT
>CAYTUX010000140.1:0-8087 GCA_964441455.1 uncultured Victivallales bacterium
ATATCATTCAGCAACTTATTCTTTGACTTCCTATGCCCTTGCAGTTTCAAACCTTACAGATGGTATCAGCATGTTCACGGGGCTTGAAGATGCAGACAACGATGGAACAAATAATGTTAATGACCTTGACAATGCCGGCTACTTTATGCCAATCTTAGTCAAAACTCATGAGAGTGCAACAAATGCGTGTTTCAGTATAGTGGTTCCAAGAATCAAAATAAACCAAAGAAGTCCTACAATCTCAGCAAACTCAATGTCAAGTGTCATTTGGTGTATATCCCTTTTTCAATATTTGATATTAAAAGTTATAACAAGAAATAAAGATTTGGCTGTTCTTGAACATTTTTGCAATTATTCGGTTATCGTTCCTTAGCTTGTTTGCAGAATTTTTTCTGCAACCTCGATATCTTCTGCAATTTGTTTTTTTAGTTCCTCAAGGTTGTTGAATTTTTCTTCATGACGAATTTTTTGTATAAAGAATATTTCAACATATTTTCCGTAAATATTTTGGTTAAAGTCAAAGAGATTCAGTTCAAGGTTCGGAGGATTATTATCTTCAAGAGTTGGTCTGAAACCAACGTTCATAACGCCATTGTATAATTTTTTCTTATACATTGCTCTGACTGCATATATTCCATATGGAGGCAATGCACCATCATGAATTTTAAAGTTTGCAGTAGGGAATCCGAGTTTTCTTCCAACTCTTTTTCCTATTACAACTTTTTCCAGCATGCTGAAAGGTCTGCCGAGCATTTCAGAAGCTTCTTCAAGGTTACCTTCCATAACAGCTTTTCTTATTCTTGTGCTTGATATCGGTTCACCCTTGTATAGTGTATGGTCAATGTTCCTGATATCCCAAAGATTACATTTTTCAAGCATTTGGGGCGTTCCCAGACCCTTGTGTCCAAAACGCCAGTTGTTTCCGGATACGATTCCTACGAGAGGGGGAGTGATGCTCTTAAGTTCAGTTATAAATTTTTCTGCCGGGATTGTTGCAGTTTTCGGCGTAAAATCAATCTCCACACATCCGCTCACACCAAGCCGGTTCAAAAGCTGTAATTTATATTTATTAGTGTTGAGCATTGGTGGAGCAATTTCAGGGGCAATTATACTTAGAGGGTGCTTTTTAAATGTCAGAACGTAAGTTTGGGCTTTATGCTCTTCTGCAAGTTTTAATGCCTGATCAATAACATTTTTATGACCTCGATGAACGCCGTCAAAAAAGCCGACAGCAAGCACTATTGGTTCCTGAATATCTTTTAAGTCTATAAGTTTTCTGTATTTTTTCACTATTATTATTTATGTTTTAGGTTCGTTAAGGTTCCCAAGGGTTTCACCCGGAGCTATTCAAATTGAACCCCTACGGGGTTCCCAAACATCTTCGCCCCAAACCAAAGCCAACTTTTCCTGTATTTTCTTCCCCGGCTGCTAACAATGATAAACATGTTTATTCCAAATCCAAGTTCTCTGGTTTTGTTAGCAGCTGGGTCGACGTTCGATGTTGGATGTTCTTAATCCATTTTTTTCTCTGCACCCTCCGTGTTTTGTATGATTACCCCTCCGTCACGCCGTCATTTGCTTTTTGTTTAAAAGCAAATAACAGCGTGACACCTCCCCTAAACAGGGGAGGAGCACTTTAAGTCTAATACTGCACCGGAAGTTTAAAAACTCTATTTAACCTAAAAACGGCAGTTGCCATTTTGCCGTAGATGCTAGGCGCACGGTTTTCAGCTATAGTACCTATGCAGGAAGCCGCGCAACGCCGCAGATGCGGTAAAACTGGCAACCCCTTGCGGTTTGAAATTCAGAAAATTCTTCACCCATTTGGTGAAGCTAATAATCGAATCAACTCCCTTATTTAAAAACACTTATCCGTTTTTCTGAATTTCAAACGCCGTAAATAGGTTTAAATTAACCTGCAAGCAAATTGCAAATTGCAATTAAAACACCGGCCGCTACAGCTGAACCTATAACGCCTGAAACGTTTGGTCCCATTGCGTGCATCAGCAAGAAGTTGTGATGGTTCTCTTCCTGTCCGACCTTGTTGGCAACACGAGCTGCCATAGGAACCGCTGAAACACCGGCTGCTCCGATAAGCGGGTTGATTGGCTCTTTTGAAAGCTTATGCATAATCTTTGCCATAACAATACCGGCTGCGGTGCCAATTGAAAAGGCAACCAGACCTAAAACCAAAATACCAATTGTTCCAATATTTAAAAAATGATCAGCGGAAAGCTTCATACCAACTGCAAGACCAAGCATAATTGTAACAATATTAATCAAAGCATTCTGCATTGTATCACTCAAACGATCAACAACTGCACACTCTTTTGCAAGATTGCCAAACATCAATGCACCAATCAATGGTGTAGCTGACGGCAACAGTAATGCACAAAGTGTCAAAACTATGATTGGAAACAGTATTTTTTCAAGCTTTGTAACATGTCTAAGCTGACGCATCTCTCTTTTACGTTCTTCTTTTGTTGTCAGAAGACGCATAATTGGCGGCTGAATTATCGGAACCAATGCCATATATGAATATGCGGCAACGGCAATTGAACCAAGCCACTTAGGTGAAAGCAGACGTGCTGTATAAATAGCTGTCGGTCCATCAGCTCCTCCGATAATGCCGATAGAACAAGCTGTCTTTATCAGCTCAATACCTTCACCAAATCCCATTTGCGGAAAAAATATACCTAGAGCGATTGCTCCAAGCAAGGTGACAAAAATACCAAACTGTGCTGCTGCTCCAAGAAGTGCTGTCTTTGGATGAGCAATCAAAGGACCGAAGTCTGTCATGGCTCCAACTCCCATGAAAATCAGCAACGGAAACAGACCGCTTTGAACACCATAATAATATATGATGCCAAGAAAACTGCCCATTTCTCCGGTTGCCGGATCCGGTAAGGCTGTCATTGCCTCCTGTGCTCCGGGTATGTTTGCAAGAATACACCCGAAACCAATTGGAACCAGCAATAGCGGTTCAAATTTTTTCTCTATGGCAAGAAACAGAAGTAATAGACCAACTATGACCATTACTAAATTTTTCCAGCCTGGATTTACGTGTGCTTCTTTTACAATCACACCGGCTTCATCAACATGCTCAGTGTAATTTGTTGTAACACCTGCAAAGCCTTTTATACCGGTCTCATTCCACAGCTGTCTAAAACTTTTACCAATATCCATTTCAATATGTTCACCTTCGTGAACAACTTCCTGTATTCCGGTAGTCGGTGCTGCTGTTTCATTTGCCTGTGCTGTGGCAGCCATAATACCTATGATGGCAAACGCACATCCTACAGTCAAAAATTTAACTAAATTATTAATTAGGTTCATATCTAAATTATGCTCCTCTGTTATTTAAACAATTTCTACAAGATCTTGTCCGGCAACAATCTTGTCACCTTCATCAACTAGTATTGAACCTACTGTTCCCGTAGCTTTGGACTTGATTTCAGTTTCCATCTTCATAGCTTCAACCACCATTAAAGGCTGACCTTCTTCAACTGAATCACCAACAGAAACTTCCAAACGAATAATATTACCGGGCATCTGGGCTGTAATCATCGTCCCTGAACCGGCAGCCGCAACCGGTGCTGAACCGGCTTGTTCAACTGTTCCCTCGGAAATACCAAAATCATAAGATTTTCCGTTAACAAATGCTTTTTCTCCATCAAGAGTAATATTATAATCTTTTCCGTTAAGGCTAACTTTCATTGCAACCGGACCTTCAGAAGATTCTTTTGCAGCAGGTGCCGCAGCTTCATTTTTGCGAACACCAATTGTATATTTGCCTTGTAAGAACTGAATACCCTTGTCTGCACATGTCGCAGCAATAAATACATTTTCTTCAGATAAATCAGTAACTCCCGCTTCCTGCAGTTTCTTTTCAGCAACTTCAAGACCTTTTGCAGGATCTTCGTCGTTAATAGCTCTTGGATCACGAGTTGTGGGTTCAAGTTTCAACTGCTCTGAAGCAAGCTTGACAATTTCCGGATCCGGAGCAATAGGTGTTTTGCCAAAATAACCAAGAACCATCTTACCGTAACCTTCTGCTATCTTATCCCAATCGCCAAACATTACATTGTTAAATGCCTGTTGAAAATAGAACTGTGAAACCGGTGTTACAGATGTTCCAAATCCTCCTCGAGTTACAGTCTCTTTCATTTTATCTATGATTTCCGGATATTTATCCATTAAACCATTATCTCTAAGCATCTGTGTGTTGGCTGTCAAAGCACCACCCGGCATGGGAGACCAAGGAATAATCGGTTCCACTGCTGTAGCTTCCGGCGGCATAAAGTAATCTTTCATGCAATCTTTGAAAATACGTTCTGCTTCTCTAACTTTGTCCGGATCAATTTGTAAATCATACTCTGTTCCGCGAAGTGCGTGCCACATTGTCAAAACATCAGGCTGACCTGTTCCGCCTGACATTGGACGCATTGAAAGGTCGATTCCGTTTGCACCTGCATCAAGAGCTGATTTGTAAACCAGAACTGATGTGCCGGCTGTTTCATGTGTATGCATCCTGAGCGGCATATCCGGACCAAGAAGTTTGCGAGCTCTCTTGATTGTTTCAAAAACAACTGTCGGAGTGGTTGTTCCTGAAGCATCTTTAAAACATACAGAATCAATCTCTACATCTGCTTCCAAAATCTGCTTAAGAATTCCTTCATAGAAATCAGGATCATGAGCACCCTCACATCCTGGAGGCAAAGCCATCATTGTAACAGAAATTTCGTGTCTTAAACCATGCTTCTTAATACACTGACCTGAATATATCAAGTTGTTTACATCATTCAATGCGTCAAAGTTACGAATTGTCGTAACTCCATGCTTCTTGAATAACTTTGCGTGCATATCAATAACATCACTTGACTGACTGTCAAGTCCGACAACATTGATACCACGGGCAAGTGTCTGAAGATTAGCTTGCGGAGCTGCTTCTCTAAACTGATCCATCATATCAAATGCATTTTCACCGCAGTACAGGAAAAGCGACTGGAATCTGGCACCACCACCAGACTCAAAGTGGTCAATACCGGCCTCACATGAAGCTTTAACGGCTGGAATAAAATCTTTCGTAAAAGCTCTCGCACCAACAACGGATTGAAAACCGTCACGAAAAGCTGTGCACATAACATCAATAGGCTTCTTTGCCATAATAATTCACCTTTTATTTTTAAGTTTCTTTAAATTGCTAAATCGCTATTTGTTGTAAATACTAAAATAGCAATCGATTATTAGATTTTTGTGAGTTAGGCTCACTTTACTTTAATTTTAACTAATTTTTGACTTTGCAATTGCAATTGCTGCTGCAATCTCTGCGTCACCACCACCAACACCACCCATAGACTTCTTACGGACTGCCACAGGAGCTGCTTCCGGAAATCTCTTTAATATGAATGCAGCTAAACTCATTATCCAAACCATTAGAATCAAGAACCCGAATACGGTTCCCATCCCAACCAGCATTATCTGTACACCTGTCCAAAACATTGTATATCCTATACTTTTAAACTGTTCATTTTTAATAAGTTACAAATTTAAAAAACCGTGTTTAATCTAAACACGGCTCTATTTTGTCAACCAAGGTTTGAATATTAAAACATTTTTTTTTTTATTTGTCCATCTTTATTTTTGAAAATAGCCTAATGATTTGCTTTTACCCAATAATACCAGTTTTTTTAGACTAAAATAATTAATCGCTCATGATTTATTTTAAATATTAATTAATTTTTCCTGCAATTTTCGCATTTAGAAATAAAAACCTACGCGCCCACGGGACGCAGCTACATTGTGAACCTTGCAGATTTACATTTAGCTTGAAGGATCAGCGTCTGTAGCCGAGTCGCCCCGGCTCGAAACTAAACAACACGAGCAAACCAAAATTCACAATTATTAATTAACTTCTCCCTGAAATTTTAGAATTGTCGAACATCCTTGGATATTAAATGTTGGGTGTTGAATGTTGGATATTCAATTATTTTTAATCTTTAAAAACAATTTTCTCTCCATGCTCCGGTATCAAGACATCCAAATCGGGATATTTCACACGCATATATTCAGAAAACAGCTCCGGATCCTCTGAATTATGAGCAAACATTTCAAAATGTCCCGGAATTGTAATTTTAGGCTGCACATACCCCGCAAAATCTGCAGCTTCCTGATATGTCAGATTGCCAATACATCCGCTCTCCAATCTAACAGCATCTCGTCCATTTATAGGCAACATCATCACATCCGGCTTAAAACCCTTGATTTTTGGAAAAAGACCTTCATATCGACATGTATCGCCGGCATGATAAATTGTAATACCGTTATATTCTATTATAAATCCTAAAAACGGATACAAACCACTATCTTCATCTTTATATAAAAACTCATGAGCTGAAGCAACACCTGTAATTGTTATTCCATCGCAATCTATTGACATAAAATCATTTAAACCATCAATCCTGTCTGCATCAATGCCAAGCTCTGAAACAATTCCACTTTTGTGAATTTCCGGAACAACAAAAGTAACTTCTTTGTCTGCTTCAGCAATCTCTTTCCAGATTGGTCTGTCAATATGATCAGAGTGATTGTGTGTGCCCATAACAAGCAGCGGTTTACCCAGCTCTTCAACTTTCAACAAAGGAGGAACTGTTCTTTTTGGCTTATTACTCAGATATGTATCTAAATATATTAATTTATTATCACCAAATTTTATTGCATACCCCATCTGCCCCAGCCACCACATGGCACAACTTCCTGTCTCAACCTTCGTTGAAGCAATTTCATTTTTCAACTCTTCATGCATCTTCATAATCTTTTTCCTTTCGTTTTGCCTGGTTCTGTCAAAAGTTGCAGCCCAGCTACTAAATTAAATCAATTTTTTGCATAGTTCAAAAATCTATTGCAAAGTTAGTAGCTGGGTAACTTAACCATACCTTATATTTCTGGTTGAGATGATAAATATGAGTTTAAACCAATAAAATTAGCATTTAAAATATATACTTATTATTCATTGGATGATAAACCTGAAGAATATATTTTAAAGGCGGGGTCACCCCAGCTACTACGTTCTAGACTTTAATTTATAATTTCAGAGTAATTTATTTTCATAATAGCTGGGCTACAAAACACCTGCAAATCAATAGTTTAGCTTTTTTACAGCATCAGCAACTGTAGGGCACCCCGCCCTCACTTTGGATTTCTAAGAATCAAAGTAAGGGCGGGACCGCCGGAAACGGCATTCAACTAGAAAAACAGGGTAACCCTATATTTATTAAGATGCCCTTACAGGGCGCAACAAACATTGCTACTTATTACACTAGGCGTTGCCTAGAGCTAACTAATATAAGCTGGGTTGTCAGCCCGCTTCCCGCAGACGGGACTAGCAAAGCTAGCTTTATCCTAATTAGCTTATCATTAGTGGCTAAAGCCTCTCTCTCAAACGACCAACGGAAGTGAGGCTGGAGCCTGCGACAGCAACGTAGCGGCCTACCTCGAATTAGAGTGTAAGCATATCTTTCATACAATTTTTTACAGAACCTTCAGATTAAATAAATGTTTCTTTAAAATAATTACTTACATAATAATATAAATATTTTTATGAGTCAAGTTTGATTAAAAATTAACAGAAAAAAAGAATGAAGAAGACATATGTTTGCTGGTGTATAAAAATAATATTTGAAACGGCTTATGGGCGAACGAAATTACAAGCATCGTCAATGCTTTTAACATTATGATATTAGGTTTGGAGCTAAAAGATAAAGAACTATGATAATCAAACGATTACATTATATTTGACTAAAAAATGTAAAACGAAGCTTTGCGAATTGACACTTCGCTACGCTTCGTTGCTTTATACAAGCTAAAGCCTCGCTTCGCGTGTCCATATTTCGCTTTAGAAGCAGTTAGATAGTATACCTTAAATTTCTGGTTGAGAGGATAAACATGTTTTTAAATCAATGAAATCAGGGTTTAAATTATACTTTTACCACCCTTTGGGTGATCCCGCAAGGCGGGATGAAAATTAGTTTAGCGGACGCCGATCCAGCTACCAAACATAAAGTGTTTTGATGATAATTGCAGAGTTA
>CAYTUX010000141.1:0-9782 GCA_964441455.1 uncultured Victivallales bacterium
TGCGACTGTTTTGCGTTTTTGTCGGTGGCGGACTGATTTTGTTTCAATCCACGCACCCCGTACGGGGTGCGACACGGGTGGAATTGTTCTCCGCATGCCGCACAGATGTTTCAATCCACGCACCCCGTACGGGGTGCGACGCATAACACAAGCCTGGAGCCTTTGACTGAAATGGTTTCAATCCACGCACCCCGTACGGGGTGCGACATGAGAAATTTGAAATTATAGGGAGATTAAAATGAGTTTCAATCCACGCACCCCGTACGGGGTGCGACCTTAGAGTTCTAACACATTTAGAATCAACATATTAGAAATTAGTTTTCGCAAACTCTTTGATTATGTGAGAATACGAACCATGCAGAAATAATATAAGAACTCTATTCAATTGTCAATGAACAAGTTATAAAATTCGCAGATATATCAGCATTTTCGTGTTTAATTAAGGTCTGCGTTTTTCAAATTAATAGAGTATCATTCTGAAGATCAAATACCTTCTTTGCCCCATAATGTTCAACACGATTCTGCCACTTAGCCCCAAGTTGATAAAAACGCAAACTATCGGTATCTTTGTTGTATATATTAAGTAACTTATTTTTCAAATTCACCCATTCTTCAGGAGTAACCAAGCATTCAAAAACAGAATTCTGAGCTCTTTGTCCAAAATTCAAACAAGTTTTCGCAACATGTCTCAAGCGTTTTTTACCTTCTGCCGTTGTCGTACATACATCATAAGTAATAAGCATCATCATAATATTATCTCCAAAAAAAAGGTGGATATGCATCTAAATCACCTCTTATATAACGGGCCATAAGTTGAGCCTGTAAAAAAGGCAACAGTCCTAAATGTATTTTATCATTTGTAAATGGGTGTACTAACTCGTCCTGCTTGCGTTTTTGCCAAGCTGTTAAAAACGTCTTTCTACCATTATCATTCAACAAAACACTTCCAGATTCAGACACATCGAAATCTTTTTTAGCCAACTGTCTTCTATTTATTAAAGATAGAGACAAACGATCTACCCAAAAAGAACGCATTTCCTCCATTAAATCTAATGCAAAACTATTACGGCCTGGACGATCTTTATGTAAAAAACCAACCGCTGAGTCAAGCCCAACACTTTCAAGAGCTGATTTAGTTTCATTATACAAAAGTGTATACCCAAAACTTAATACTGCATTTATCCTATCCATTGGAGGACGTCTACTACGTCCATAAAAAATAAATTCGTCTTCATTGGATAATATGAGTTCATTAAATACTCCAAAATATTCTTTTGCACAATCACCTTCAAGTCCTCTCATATTATCTACGCTTAGATTAGTATTTTGCAATCTTTTCAGTGCACCTTTTAAGTGAACAGAAACTCTTTTTAATTCAATATTTTCTGGACATTCTCTTAATCTTCTTAAAACAACCTGTCTTGAATTTATAACTTTTCCTATTACAACAGAACGTACAATATGAGCTGTTTTCACAGGATCATCAGCCCATCTATATTGTGTTCTTCTCAACAAAACATTGCCTGTTGTGAAACCATTAAAACAGCCAAGATACCGACCATATTCAGTTAGCATGCATATAGATATTCCATATTTAGAACTTGCCCCCAAAAGAAAAGGACTACATAATACATTTCCAAAAGTTACTATTGAACTTAATGAAAGAAGAGGCAAACGAAGTTTGTTTTCTTTTTCTATTACAACAATGACAGATTCTCCTTCTTTTCTAAGATATGCTCCTTGAGTTGTTACATACAAAGTATTTAATATCCGTTTCATTCATTATCTTCCTGTAGTATTTTATTAATATATTTTTCAACATTTCTATCTATTTTCTTAGGCATGCATATTTCAAACAGAGAGCAGGATTGACAACGTTTATTATAACATGGGCGTGGTGTAATTCCTGAATTTATTAAGTCATGAACTTTTGAACACAATAAGATTGTATCTTTCTTTAGTTCTTCTGAAAATTCAACATCTTCTCGCCTTTGACTTTTTCCATAGAAAAGAGCTCCAAACGGCACTTTAGTTTTAAGCATATACTCCAAACACATTGCTTGAGCACAAAGCTGTACCCTATCACAGTTACCCTCTTTGGGCTTTCCTCTTTTATACTCAATAGGAAAAGGTATAACTTCACCATTATCCTGCGTATGAAATTCTACGACATCAGTGACTCCTGTGACCCCCAAAACTGGTGAATTAATTTTTAGAGAGCGAGAAATGCGTATATTACCTCTAGTTTCATTCTTACCTGAATGAGCCTTTTCATGCAATACACGCCCTTCTGCTGTCATAAAATTTTCCTGCCAGACTTGTTCAACATGAATCAACGCACATTGCCGTTTACAAAAATAAAAATGCTGTAAGGCGGAAATCATTACAAACTCATCTTCTGGATAGTTCATTTTAACCTCTCAAGCTTTTCCATAAGAATTTTATATATGTTGGATTTGTCATCGGGATGCAAAGAAATAAGTTTCTTGCCCTGCTGTTGATATAGTTTCTGTTTTTTCAACATACCAATTTTGTAATCAGTAGAATCCATTCCCCAATACTCAATATAGACATCAAACTCAGGCAGATAAAAATCGGGACGGATTGCATATCCATCAAGAATTCTAAAACGTTCATCATAGCGATATTTGATGTTATGAAAATCTAAGACTTCACATATAAGGCGTTCGCCAATTGACTGCACCCATGTTCCATCTTCAGAACGTATTTTTTTCTGCAACTCAACTTTTGTTTCAAAGTTTCGCCTTTCAAGAAAAATTTCATCAAAACAATAATTACAATAACTTCTCTGAAATGCTTTTTGAGAACGAACATATTCGTCAGTTTCAAGTTGAACGCCACAACGTTGACACACGTGAACAACTCTCTTCTCTTCGATACGTAACGCTTCTTCAATTGTCTCAACAGCCAATTTGGCATCCCTATTGTTATATTCTTTCTCAGCGGGATTAATGGCTATGTCACGCAAGTCACTTAGTGCATCTTTAGCGGCTACTCCATATGCTTTCAGAGCTTTAATTGCATATTGTCTGACTTGAGGTTTTTCATCTTGGAGCATCGGAACAAGAGTGTAGACAGCCAAGCTTGAATCTACCAACCCCGCAAGTTTAGAAATTGCAGAAGCAGCCAACCTGCGTATATTGGCAGAAGATGAATGAGTTAATTCAACTAATTCACTCAAAGCAGACGGATCACCTGAGTTGCCAAGTTCTACAACCCGCTCTCGAAGTCTTTTTTCTATTTTTGAGTCCATATCTTTCTTCTACTGGATGAGAGAAACAGCATCGCAAGCCTTTGAAAGGTTTGCAACACTGTGCAACTCTTTTAAAGCATTTCTATCAACTCAACACCAGCGGGTGTCTCATTGAACGTAACTGTATAATCCGCAAATGATCTAGCAGGAGCATCTCCGCAATTCTTTTCAATTTCTATTAAATTGAATAATTTTTGTGCCGGTGCATTTCCTAGTTCAGAGTCGTGCTTAAAAACAAAAAGTTTTTGCGTAGCCATTTCGCCTCGGGCAGCAGAACGGTCGTGATCAAACATATTAAGTAAAGCATTCCAAAACAACTTCAAGTCATTTTCAGAAAAACCAGTCTGTTTTGCAAAAGAAGCAGAAATAAACCCATGTACACAATATAGACCATACGGCACCGTAAATTTACGTCCCATGGTACGATTATCTCCTTTTTGGTTTTCAGACTCCGTCTCTGTTGCAACCGCCATACGAGTAATAGTATGCTCTCCTGTAAAAATTCGGTCAAGACTTCTTGCAAAACCTAATTGAACAGGTCCTCTGACTTGACCTGCATTTTTACCTGTACTCAAGACAGCTCCAAATGTTCTAATGTCATAATAGTTTTCGCACATCCAACTTCTTGCAGCATCTGTTTTATCTCCTGCTTTTTCTTGAGATTTGACAAATTCTTGCTCATGTGCTTCATCAATTAATGTGTTCAAAACAGCTTTCTCTTTTATGAAAATTTTGTAACCAACGTCTTCAGTCTTAACAATCTGAACATAATTACGAATTTTACGTTTTAAGCATACATCAGTAACCAGTCCATTGCCCGTTTCAGGATCAATTCTCGGGAGATTTCCTGCATCTGGGTCTCCGTTTGGATTGCCATCTTTGACATCAAACAGCAGTGCAAATTCATATCTATTTTTTATAGTCTCACTCATTTTTCTTCACCTTCATTTTCTTTGTTATCTTTTGTTTTAAAAAAATCTTGTCTTTGATGATAGTAACCGATACTAAAGCGACCTTGGTCTTCCATTTTAAGTATTGCAGGAATTCCTTCTGCAGGAATATTTGCATATACTTCCTGCATTAGTTTTTCTAACCATATAGCATTCTTACCAGAATTTCTGATTTTGGATAAATGATGAATAGCCAAATCATTAAGTCTATTAAATGTTGTTAATGGAGAGCTTGTGGCAGCTCCAAAGTAGGTATCTCTTATAGTTTTATTGATACCAGTTTGAGCTGTTTGTTGAATTTTTTCTAAAACAGCAAAAAGCCGTCCCAGAACATATCCAATGTTTTTGTATTCTTTATCTAATGACATAGATACTTCCCTTTCTTGTTGGTTTATTATCCTAGAATTACGTGCTAAAAACGCCTTAATAATCGAAGCTCTTGCAAAAGTAACTTTTTGCTCTGACTTATTTCTCTGTATAGCTCTTGCCAAAAGTGTGCGTGGATACACTTTACCCTCAAAAACAGAACGAGCAAGCTCTCCTGCAATATTTGGAGGTATATTTTCAACTTTTCGTTCCAAAGCAATTGATGACAGCAATTGAAACAAAGATACAAATTCAGGATCCATTGGAGAATGAATCAGCATGAGATCTTCAAAATGTTGTGCAATTCGCTCCTTCATTTCTTTCAAATTACCTTCATACCAAAAGCGAACAGAAATTCTAGCAGCATTTGGAGCAAGACCTAAAACATAAAAAGGAATTTCCGCTTCTTGCGGAGAAACACCTGTTTTCACTGATGATAACAATCCTCGTATTTTATCATAACTAACAGCTTCTTCTCCCTTTTTGGGTGAAAGAATGGAACAAAATACTGCTTCAAAATCACAAGGTTCTTTTGCCCAAAAAACTGTACTACTATCACCAACCTGCATTCTCTGCACATCTGAGCCAAGCAGATAATTTAATGCTGTTGTATAACCAAATCCTGCCTCCTCGCCTATAGGAACATTGAAACCCTGTTTTTTCTGAAACGAACAGAATGGTTTCATATTAAATGAAACAATATCTGCTCCTGACGACTGAGCACCCCAAACACCTTTAATTGAAGAATGTAATCTTATCGGCACGTCCTGCTTGCCAGTGATAGAACATATTAGCGTATCTCCTTCAGGAATAGAAGTCTGTGTAATAATTTTTACCACATCGGGTTCTTGACATACAAGTTGTGTTCGACCATCAATCATAAACGATATATTACCAGTACTTCCGGCTACTTCCTGCCAAGTGGAATGGTTAAATAAAGCATTAAAGTTTTTGTCCTTTAGAAACTTTAGAACAGCAGAAATACTTTTGATTTTAGTGTCGACAAAAGAACTTTTAATTTTTTGAATAAATGCCTCGTGTTGCATACGAGTTCGATTGTTAAATTTTCTAAGATTTTCTTTTGATTTTGAGAGATTAATAATTTTATTGCCAACAATCATGTCATATTTGAGTTTAGACTTTTTCTCATCTCGAGTTGCGTATCCAAGAACGTAAATACGAGTATCCCACAATAAATTAGCATTAACCCCTGAAGAACGTTTCACACTTTTAGGGACCGAAGATATTCGACCTTTTCTTTTTGCACCAACACCTTGTCTGAAATCGAGAAGATTGGCAAATGTGCCATCTTCAGCTAAGACAACAACAAAATCAACAGCTTTTTGTTCAAACCCAAAGATTGAAACATTAATGTCCGGCTCATTTAAGAGACGATTGTAATATTCATTTAGTGCCTGCAAAATCATGATTTAACCTCCACGTTTCTTAAATCTATAATCCCATTATTCATAACAGCATGAAAAAACATAGGAACAGCTTCCTTACCTCTATAATCCATATCATACAACATCCAGCCTAAATCCTTGCTTTCAGGTATCGTAATATGTGGTTTAGTATCTTTAGAAACAAATTCAAAATATACAGGAAATTCTCGACAACCAAAATATGGGTTATGAAAGCATTGCCCATTACTAGCTCGCCTAATAAACATTTCCTGAAACTTGACAACACTATCTTCACTACCGGCTCGTTCCGTTATTTCAAACTTTGCATGAATAACATAGGAAACATCCTTTAAAAACAAACCAGCTCTTTGCTGCCTATTTTCTTCTATAAAAAAACCAAGTTCTTTTTTTGATTCGCCATTTATATGAGCTGCGGATGGACTGGAAACAACTTTTCCAACTTCATTACGGCGAACAGACTCCCATTTGACAGAATTTAATACATCAATCTGTAAAATTTTCCACTTTATTGCAGGCTTCCAAAGAATTGCTTCAAAAATGCCGCGTGCTGCTGACGGAGTTATTACCTCATAAGAAACTCGTTCAACCTTCATTTCAGGTCGGGTGAAACATGCATTTTCACCACTGACTTTAAGACAAAATATACCACTTTCTTCCATCATTATCACTCTTTCATTAATTATTAACCATTAATATTAAATCACTACGCAATTAAGGTCTCAACATTATACGCATCTACATCATTAGGAGACATATAACCAAACTTCTCGCTATAAAAATTCATATCAAACAAACTATATATATTAGGAAAATCATCATAAACACTTAAATATTCCGACTCAAGCAAATATTGAAATTCTCTTTTGGAGATACTTACGGTATATCTTTGAAGTTGTCTTAAATATTTATGCGATGCCCAATGTTCAGTTATTAGTTTATCTATTATCTCCTGTGCTCCTCCATAAGGAACTATTATTGATCTTTGCCAATCATCATCAATTATTGAAAAACGTTCTGCAGCTGTTCTAAAACTATAATTTAGATTTCCAGACAGAAGGTTTAAGATTTTATGTTTATCCAAAGCAGATTCGCCCAAACAAAAAAAACGTTGAGAAAAGTATTCTGTAAAAACCTTAGGTTCAAAAATATTTTTCAGGTTACCATTTCTAAAATATTTTTCAGCTAAAGATGCTTGGTTCTTTATATAATCAGGCTGTTCCTCTGGCAGAAAAACGATAGTTCTTCCAAACTCACTCATTTTGCCTTCTCTATTACACCTTCCTGCTGCCTGAGCTATCGAATCTAATCCAGCCAAAGCACGATAAACAGTTTCAAAGTCTAAATCAACACCAGCTTCAACCAAAGATGTACTTACAACATAAAATGGTGATTCATTTTTATCTTTTAACCTTACCTTTATTTTGTTCAAAACCGATGTCCTATGTTCAGCACACATATTTGTTGACAAATGAATAGTTCTCTCAATGGGCAACAAACCAGCTAATGTTTTTGCATCTCTCTTACTATTAACAATGCATAGGACAGAACAATCTTCCTTAGCAATTGCGTACGCAACTTTCTCTAAAGAAACAGCTTCTAAATCCTGAAAAGTTTCAATCTCCACTCTTTTTAACTTAGAATGTAAAACAATTGGATTATCAATAATCTCTATGACATTATCAAAACCTTCTTTGATATTAAAATCAAATGATTCTGTTTTGGTTAAAACTGGCTGTGTTGCACTACAAAAAACAGGTGTCACTCTGTAATGTCTATATAGTTCTCGAATTGAAAATACAATTGGACGTAAAAACTCTGGCGGTATAGTTTGTGGTTCATCAAAAATAACAACACTATTAACAATATTATGCAATTTACGACAGCGACTCGTTTTACAAGCATACAAAGACTCAAAAAACTGAACAGAAGTAGTTACAATAATTGGTGCATCCCAGTTTTCTGTCATTAGACGACTAATAATATTTTCTTTTTTTTCTTCATCGTTAACTAAGTTGCAATGATGTTCCACTACTGCATCTGCAAATCCAGGAATTTCTCTAAAAACTTGAGCTGTTTGCTCTATTATACTTGTATATGGAATAACATATATAATTCTTTTCTTTTTATACTTCTTTGCATGGGATAATGCAAAAGCAAGAGAAGACAATGTTTTGCCTCCACCTGTTGGGACTGTCAAGGAAAAGACCGATGGCTCTTGATTTGCTTTCTGAAGGCATTGATTTAATATATCCTGCCTAATTAAATTAATATCAGTTTTAGGAGATAAATCACATTTATTTTTCATAAAAACATTGAAATCTACAAGCAAGTCAGAAAGTTCACAACAAAGTGTTTCCCGCAAATTGTATTTTTCATTACTCATAAACTTTTCTGTATCCAAAAAGTCTGCATCCACTAAGCATGAAAACAACATTCTAATAAAGAATGATATATCGGCTTGTGGCTTTCTCTGTAAAATCATTGGAATTTCAAGTTTTTGTTTGTTTATTAATACTTCAGGAATAGTCTTTATAATACATTCCGAATTTTTAGGACTACGCATTTTTACTTCAAGAGATTTTGATCCGACATTGTCACTTCCAAAATCAGTCAGTCCTGCATGATGGCCCATTATAATCCAGCAAAGTATTCTGTCAAAGCCTGGATCCATTTTAAGCTGAGCTAAATGTCCTCCAACATTAGAGTGAACCACCTTGCCAAGATGAAGACTTGGATCAGTTTCAAAACCATTTTCTCTTA
This sequence comes from uncultured Victivallales bacterium, assembly GCA_964441455.1. Taxonomy (GTDB): domain Bacteria; phylum Verrucomicrobiota; class Kiritimatiellia; order JAQICX01; family JAQICX01; genus JAQICX01. The sequence goes on from CAYTUX010000141.1 coordinate 8,778, forward strand.
ACAACATTTCCTGAAATGAATTACCATACTTTCCAACATCATGCCACAATCCTGCAAGGGCTCCCCACTCTTTACTTCCAAATTCTTCTGCGAACACTCCCGCTAGTTTCTCTACATTTTGTAAATGTTCTTCTAACAACTGCCATTTTTCAACAGGTTGATTTTTTAAAGAATGTGCATAATATTTTAACATATTTTATCCATTTTTTATTAAAATTTGATTTATTAAAACCTACTAATTATAACTATATTTTGCAATTTGTACACTTTTTTTCCTGATATTTTGCGATGTTTGAATTTATTATATCTTTCAGTTCCTGTGGTTCAAGTATCTCAATTGAGTCAAGCCACTGCATGAGCCAGGTTGCAAACTCTCCAAGATAGCTCATTTCCCAGAACACAAGAACTGAATCTTTTTCTTCTTCTATTCTTTGTGAAGAATGAAAGTTATACTCCTGAACTGACTTGCCTGCTTCACCATAAAATCTGACACATATCTTATATGGATTATCCAATCTTTTTTCATCGTACTGCAGCCACCAGCTGTCGCCAAATACTTCCTTTGAATCAAATTTCCGACTATTAAACTTGTCTTCGGTAACAACAAGATTTACCATTCTTACCAGTTTATATTTTCTATATCCACATTTTTTTTCATTCCATGCAAGCAGGTACCAGCTGTTAGGGGTATGAATTAACTTTAACGGATAAATAAGAATCAAATCATCTGAACCATCGCTTTTACAGTACTGCAAAACAGCTTTCTTCCGATCAACAATTGCGTTTCTGAGCTGCAGCAGTTTTTCTTCCAATTTACTGTTGATCGGATTACAGATTCCATAGGAAGGACCGCAATCGTATACAGGGTTCGTATGTTCTGATGCGGCTAAAAGTATTTTGCGGGTAATCTTTTCTGAAGCACTCTCTTTCATAACCGCAAGCAGATAATAATTGCTGAAAAACTCTTTGTCACTTAGTTTAAGTGTTATTGAACTGTTATCAGGA
>CAYTUX010000142.1:0-14387 GCA_964441455.1 uncultured Victivallales bacterium
TTAATTTATTTTTTTGTGTCTTTTGCCACTTCACTGCGTTCCGTTGCTCCAGCAAAGCTGAAGCCTCTTACCCTGCGGTCGTGTGCCTTTTTGTGGCTAGAATTCTTCTCTTTCTAAAATCATTCTGCTGAAAATCATTCTGCAAACAATTCTTTTGGTTGCCTGCCTGTGCGATGCTCGCAGGGCAGACAGGCGGCTATGCCGCCCTAAGGAGTTTTATGTCTCTTATTATCCATAAAGTACAAATGAATAATAATACCATAAAACATTGAAATCACGGGCATCTGGCTTCTACAAATTTACACAAATTACTGATTAATTAACCAATTAACAATAAAATAGGTCATACAATTAAATATTGAAGCGATTTTATATACAATCAACGTAACAGTCAAGTACAAAAAACTTGATTGCTCTGACGAAAACAAAAAATATTATGCCGTCATGTAAATGGCTATTTTCCAATAACGTAAAATATTACAGCAAAAGCCATTAAAACGGCAACAACAATTCGTTTTGTCAGTGTTGATCTGGTCATTTTAGCTTCCAGGTGGGTGTGCCCGAGCTTTGTCACAATCAATGCAATACCAATGCTTGTCAATCCCCTTGTTGACTGTATTATGTTTGCCAAAACAATATTGATGAAAGTGAAAGAGAGAAACAGCAAGATTGTGCCTGTATACCATGTCAGACCATAAACTATTGCGTCTTTAAATAATGCTTTGTCATTTTTTAAGATTTTGGGCAAAGCATATATAGAACCAATTCCCACTATCATATATTCGCTTCCGACAACAAATAGAGTTGCACGAACCGGGGACATCTCCTGCATGAGATGTCTGATTCCTAATACACTTATAATATCACAAGACGCATAGCCAAGACAAGTTGCAATAATCCAACCAACTACGGATAGGTTCTCTTTGAAATTCCAGTCAAGTTGGTCTGATGATGCAAAAATCAGAGTTGCTATAACAGCCATCAGTACAGCAGCCCATTGCAGAATAGTAAAATGCTGGTTCATAAATAAAACACTAATTAATGCTAAAAATACAACTTTTAATCCAAGCATACCGGAAATTTTAGATGCCTCAGTATGTTTGAGAGCATTAAAGAAACAGAACTGACCAAATATATATGCCAATATTGCAAACAGAATATATGGCAGAAGAATCAACAGCATCTGAGGATTCTTTGGCAGACAGAATGGCAGTATGAAAAGAGAGACTATTCCAATTACACACTGAGATATAATTAATAAGGCAAATGGACCTCGTTTGTGTTTTATTAAAAAACTTCTCGAAAAAATATAAGATGTCGAGTGAAAAATTGTTCCGACAAAGGCAAGTATTAAGCCTGTAAGCATTGTATCTCTTTCTGTGTTTTACTGCGTGATACTTATGAAGAATGCTTACTGATGATGAATTTCAAAGTTATCAAAATAGATATACATGTCTGAATCAGGTGCCCATGAAGAGTCATCTCCTCCATAGAAAGTATTAAACAAGAATGAGTCAATTGCAAACGAATCTGTTTTCCTATACATCATATTGTTTCTGGAAAGTACCAGAAAATCATCAAACCACGCTTCAAGAATTCCATCACTGACATTAGGTGTGTTCATTACAATTCTAACTTTCAGATCGTGCCATATCCCTGGTGTTGCCAGTACTCCCCAGCCGAAATAGTCTCCATATGTACCCGCTTGGTCAGGATAATATACATATTGAAATAATTCTCCAACTTCACGCCACATAACTCTGGCTGTCCATCCGTCATACCCGGTTGGTCGACCTCCGCCTGTCGGCGTTGTGCCTCCTCCTAAACCCGGCAGTTTTCCCCCTCTTGAAAAATCAAAATTAAGATTCTCTCCAAATTTTACTTTGTATGAGCAGAATAGTTCATTATATGAATTATTTAGCTTCATTTCCCACATAGCTCCGCTGGTATTTCCAATCCGACCCCTTGGATATAAAACTCGTAAAGAATTACCTGAATATGCCTGATCACCCGAGACAATTGATACCCGTCCTTCTGTAACACCATCTTCCCATGCAGGATTATTCCAGTCCGCATTAAGCATTGCAACCGTATATGTTCCCACCGGGTTTTGATCGAAGTTATTAAAATACACTTCACCTACAGGTTCAGGATCATCTCCACCACCTCCACCACAACCTATAAATAATACTGCTGTAAATGCTAATAGTACCAATATTCCATATCTTTTTGTCTTTTTCATGTTTTTTCCTTATCTTAACGGGCGAGATGCGTCTCGCCCCTACATTAAATTTCTAACTTTTAATTCTTTCATTAACCATTAATAATTATCTCATCTCGATATCGCATATTAACGGCAGATGATCCGAAAATATTACTTTTTCAGCTTCGATATTATTAACAACAATATTATCGGAATGTAAAATAAAGTCTAATTGAAGTTTCGGCTTCCAACTTGGAAATGTCAAAATATGTTCTTCCGCACATGGATTTTGTAAACCTGTTGCCTTCAAAAACAGGTTTAGCTCTTTTACTCCCGCAAAAATATTAAAATCACCCATAACAACAACCGGTTTGTTATGTTTTCTTCTCTCCTCCAGCATTGAATACAGTGTTGATAGTTGTAAATGCCTTGTCTTAAAACTTAGTGCCAGATGAACCAGCCAAATAGAAACACCACCAAATTCAAGTTCTATCACAAGTCTTTTCATGCCCTTGTCAAAAAAATGAAATTGTTCATTTCTGTCTGAGTCTTTTGATATAAAAGCATTCCCCTGCTTATTAAGAACAGGGAATCTGTGCATAATAGATTTGGCTGCATACTTTGTCTTAAAAGTATGGTAGTGCCCCATAAGGTTTGCAATCTCTTCTGCCTGATTCTTCCCTTTTGACCTGTATGAACCAAGATCTACTTCCACTAACCCTGCAACATCAGGTTGCCTGCTCTCGATAAATTTTGAAATAACTTGCAGATTTTCTCCCGTATGTCCTAAATATCCACTCCAGGCTTTTTGCCTGCTTTTACCGCCTGTTCCGTATCGGATGTTATAAAATAATAGTCTCACTTAATGATTTGCTTGCTTTTTTGTTGTAAATTTAATAAATTCAAAATTGATTTAGTTATATAAATGCATTTTTTTTAAATAATACATGAAAAATAACTAAAAACTAAAATAACAAAATTTGACCAATAATGTCAAAGTATAAAAGGAGTAATTCATATGTTTTCGTCTCAAACAATCATATATATTAGTATATTCATACATATATCTCTGTGTGTTGCTATAACTCTGCATGCACTGATCTCCCGAAAAGAGACATCTTCTTTGTTAATTTGGCTTATTATTACATACAACATACCCTTTTTTGGTGCTCTTTTATATTTTAGTTTTGGTGTAAATAAAATTAATGTAGCAAAAGCTGACAGAAGATCTCTGTCTGAACAGATTAGAAATGCAAAATATACATCAAATGACAAAAAAATAAAGATGGATGATTTTCTGACCTCATACAGAGAACAGCAGCATAAACCTATGGCAACAGAATTCAGCATAGAGTTTGATGAAGCACTAAGCAAAATATATAGAGAGTCGGCAGTGGTTGGATACAATAAACTTACTCCTCTGATAACCGGCGACAATTTTTATCCGGAGCTTATGAAAGAAATCGAGAAAGCTGAGCATCATATACATCTTCAATCATTTATTATTCAGCGAGACCAAATTGGAATTGAATTGATGGAAGCTCTTAAAAAGAAGGCGGAGGCAGGAGTTGTTGTGCGGGTTATGTACGATACATTAGGATCCACAAAAGCACACATTACACATTTTTTTAAAAAATATAAAAAAAATAAAAATATGCACATAGAAGGGTGGACACTTGCAAATCCACTTAAAAAACAGTTGCAGATTAACCTTAGAAATCATAGGAAAAGTGCAATAATTGATGGTGAAACTGCATTTTTCGGAGGGATAAATTTTCATAAGGAGAATATAACTCGTGGAGATTTACAGCCAATCAGAGATTATCACTTCAAAATAGAAGGTCCCGGAGTTGTAGAACTGCAGTATGAGTTTTTTAGAGACTGGCTTTTTATGACAGATGTCTCAATTGAAAAAATATTTAATTCAGACTATTTTTTTGAGCAGGAAAGCTGTGGCGATGCAAATGTTCGTCTTATAAATACGGGACCTGAGATTGGTAGTACACCTATGACAGATCTCTACTTCCTCGCAATAACAAGAGCAAAGAAGAGTATTATTGCGGTATCACCATATTTTTTACCAAACCCGGAAATCATTCAGGCATTGAAAAATGCAAAGAATACCGGTGTAGATGTTAAACTTATTACTCCTAAAAAGAATAATCATAAATATGCAGGTCTCGCTGCAAAAGGCAATTATAGCAGTCTGCTGGAATGTGGTATTCAAATTTATGAAAGAGAAGAGCCGTTTATGCATGCGAAGGCAATGATTATTGATGATGAAATTGTAATTGCAGGTTCTTCAAATCTTGATGTAAGAAGCTTGACTCTGAACTACGAGTCCAATGCTGTTATATATTCAGAACCGTTCGCCCAGAAGTTCAAGGCAGTTGTTCTTTTTGATCAAGCTCAAAGCGAACCCATATCATATAATAAATGGATAAAGCGCTCCAACCTTGAAGTAGTCCTGGAAGACATCTGCAACCTGCTCGCTCCGGTGATATGACAAATGCGAAAATGTGTAAATTCGCAAAGGGCAGGTTTGAAATAATTGAAAATCATAGGACAGCATAGCCGCCTGTCTGCCCTGCGAGCATCGCACAGGCAGGCAACCAAAAGGATTGTTTGCAGAATAATTTACAGCAGAATGATTTTAAAAAATTGACGACCACGAAAGGCACAAAATTACACGAAAGTCGCTTTGCTCTAAGATATCCATTGCCATTGAAACTTTTGTTATCTTGCTTATTCTCTGAAATAAGCAAGAATTCCAAAAGTTTATGGAACAATGTATGTTAGCAATTCTGGTACAATGTTTAGATTACCAGTTGGGAGCCCAGCTGCTAACAGATCAGAAAAACAATCCTATATCAAACTCCAATGTAAAGTTAATAGCTGGGCGACCCTCCCGAGCTGCATTCTAACATCAGAAAGGAAGTGATGCTCTTAGATGTCGTATCCTATCCAGAAGTTCCATGCCTCTTCTTCTGTCAATTCGTTGTCTTTTTCAACAGGTACAGCATAATCAATTCTAATTGGGAAGCCTGGCATGTCAAGACGTAGTCCTATACCAATGCTTGATGCGAGGTCGGAGCTAGTTTCAAATGGATCATACCATACGTTACCAATATCATAAAAAAGTCCTAATTTGAGTCCTCTGGTAATAGGAACAATATACTCTGCACTGAACAGACCGGATGTACATCCACCGATCGGTTCAATATCTTCAGCTTCACCATATTGAGGTCTTCTGACTTTTGGACCAACCTGACGGTATTTGTATCCTCTAACAGAACGTCCGCCACCGATATAGAGTCTGTCTGATAGCGGTATTTCGTCATCCGGACCGTCAAAGCTGTCAACCACTTCACCTTTTAATTTTAGAGAGAGAACGTGTCCCAGCCAAAGCGGAATATATTTTCTGTATTCAAGTCCCAGTCGATATGTGTTTATATCGCCCCCCATAACACCACCAGAGTATTTTGCAAACAACATGATCTTATCACCTCTTGATGGAGTGAATGCGTGATTTCTAGTATCGTATAATATGTTGATTCCAAAAGTACTTCTAAAGTAGTTTTGGTTTTTAAAGAAATAGGGTCTTTCTATGTCATCAACATACCAGTATTCGTCTTTATCTGTATTTGTTATATCTTCATCATGTAGAGCTAGCACAAAACTGACTCTTGCAGGACCGAAGAGAGGTTTGCTTAGGCTGAAAGATACACCGGTTCGTTTTAATGTATATTCATCATATTGATAGTCTAACCATGAAAGATCTGTACCAAATGCCAATTTTCTGTCCAGGAACCATGGTTCAACAAATGAAATATTAAATTCATTTCTTTCTGTACCCATCTGGAGTTTTATTTTAAGTTTCTGTCCGCCACCGGTAAAGTTAGGCCAGTTAAAAATATCAAAGTTACCTTGAGAGAATTCAATAAAACCAGTTAATTTATCAATACTTGAGAAACCTGCTCCCAACATAATATTTCCAGTTTTCTGTTCTCGGACTTTTATAACAACATCTTGTTCATCAGGTATATCAGTTATTCTTGGAGAGCTTTTTACAAGGTCAAAGAAACCCAGGTTACGAAGTCTGTTTTCGCTAGTTCTAAGCTTAACGGTATTATATATATCCCCCGGATATACAAGCAGTTCTCTTCTTATAACTTTATCTTTTGTTCTTACATTGCCGGTAATTATAATATCATTGATTTTTGTCAGGTAGCCTTCTTTGACTTTATACTCGATGTCAACAACATGGTTGGAGACCGTTGGTATATATAGAGGTCTAACAGTTGTATTAAGATAGCCTCTCTGTTCATAGTAGTCCTGAATGTTATCTCTAGTAATCTCTGCATCAGCAACAGATGCCGGAGCATCTTTTTTAGCTACAATACTTTTTTCTACAGCGGATATGGGAAATGTTGTGACACCTTTAACAGAAATGTCTCCAAATCTGTACATATGACCTTCCTGTATTTGGTATGTAACAGTAAGCTCATCTTTTTTTGTTCTGCCGATGAGTCCAGGAGAGACTATTACATCCAGGTATCCTTTGTTGAGAAATTGTTCTCTAATCATCTGTTTGTATGCATCGAGTTCTATTGATCCGGGAGTTATTTTTCTGAACCAGTCTAAAGGATTCCACCAGACAGGAAAGCGAATTACTTTTTCCAATTCAGAATCAGAGATATCAGTATTACCCTCAAAATATATATACTTTACATACTCTTTTGAAGCTTCATCAACTATAAATATAATTGATGCTGTACCATCTGTTTTGTTGATATCGTTAATTTTCCAGCTAACTTTTGAATTTGGAAAGTGAGCTTTTTTATACTCTCTTTCAAGATTTAATGCAACATTTGCAGCTACCTGATCATCAATTAAATCTTCCTGATTCAAGTCTATGATTTTTCTTATTTTACGGGTGCTGAATTTTTTATTACCTTCTATTTTTGGTTCCTCGTTCAGCCGATATTTATTGGTTAAGTAGTATGTAAGAATCATCTCATTACCAACTACAGTTGTTTTTATTTCAACATTTGTGAATAATTTTGTTCTTAGAAGGGATTTAATATCTCTTGCGGTTGTTACGCGGTCAAACACATCTCCTACTCGGCTAGAAGTATATGCTTTTATATATTCTGTATTGATTGTTCCTGCACCTTGATTGACATATTCAATCTTTTGAATAATTGGTTCGCTCTGGGCAAAAATGTTTAAAACAATAAAAAATGAAATAATGGAAGGAAATCTTTTAAACATTTTAAACCTCTACCGTTGTATCTTGTTGTTCATCTCTATCAAAATGTGGATTTTCAGCATCTAAAAACAGCGTATAATTTTCATCAAAGTTCAAGTAAACTTCGCCGGTTGGGCCGTTACGTTGTTTTGCCACATCAACAATTGCCAAATTTGGAGTATCGGCATATTTTTCTTCTTTATATCTAATTGGTCTTCTCAGCAGACATACAACGTCGGCATCCTGTTCGATTGCGCCGGAGTCACGAAGATCAGATAATTTTGGACCACCTTTATCTCCTCTGGTTTCAGAAGCTCTACTTAACTGACTAAGAGCAATTACGGGGATATTAAGTTCTTTGGACATAGATTTTATATTGCTTGAAATAGCCATAGTTTCAATCTGACGTCCCTGATGAGAGTATTCTTTGCAGTTTAGCAGTTGCAGGTAATCGACGATTATAAGCTGAATATCATATTTCTGCTTCATTCTTCGAGCTCTTGCACGCATTTCCATGACATCCAGTCCGCCGGTATCGTCAATATAAATAGGAGCTTTACGTAAATTTGCGGCAGAGTTAACAAGTTTTTTATGCCAATCTCCAGAGATATGCTGTCCTTTAGAGAGAACGTATCCGGAAACTCTAGCATTGGAACAGAGCATTCTCATTGCAAGAGATGCGGTTGACATTTCCAGGCTAAACATTGCAACTGGTCTTGGTTTATGGTCAGAAACATTACCAAGAGCAATATTTTCTGCAATATTCATAGCAAGAGATGTTTTTCCTTGTGAAGGACGGGCAGCAATGATAATCATTTCGGCAGGTCTAAGTCCCAAGAATTTTTTGTCCAAATTTTTAAATCCTGTTGGTAATCCGTTAGCTGCTTTATCACCGCTGGTTGTTCTCTCTATCTGCTCCATTGTGCTGTTGATCGTTTCACTCCAGCTAACAATTGAGGAGTTTTGTTCTTTGGTGATATCCATGAAAGATTGTTCTGTAATGCCTAGAATTTTTACAGCAGGATCAGGGCTCATATAGCACATGTTCTCTGATTTTCTTGCACATTCAATTATTTTTCTACGCATATACTTTTCACGAACAATACCAATATAGTATTCTACATGGGCAACGGTAGGGGTTGAATTGATTAACTGTTCCAGTATTACTGGTCCTCCAATAGCTTCCAGCTTTGAAGGTCCATCGGGGATTTCATCTTTTTTCCATCGATTTGGTTTTTTATCCGGAACGCTTGCCATATATTCAGATATAGTTACAAGGTCGATGACTTTTTGTGCTGACTGCATTTTCAGCATGCATTCATATATAGTTTTGTGTACAGGAAGATAAAAAGCCTCTTCGTCAAGTTGACTATGGAGGCAGAGGTCTATTGATCTGGCGTAGTCGAGCAGAATTGAGCCCAATACACCTATTTCAGCTTCTTGGCTATATGGGGGGATCCGATCTAATGCATCAGAACCATCTATATTTAAAGAAGCATCTTCCAGGGGCATTATGAATCCTCGTTAACAACCCAAAGCTTGAACGAACCAGAAACTTCCGGATGAAGGTTAACTTCAATGTCGAACACACCTAATTCTTTGATATGTTCTTCAAGGACAATCAAATTCTTTTGAAGCTGCAGACCAACTTCTTCAAGAGTTCTTACAATGTCATCTTCAGTAACAGAACCATACATTTTTTCATCTTCTGTTACTTTGACAGCAATAGTACATTGAACATTCTCAAGGCGTTTAAGCAACTCAACTGCATCTGAAATTTCAGCAGCTTTAGTAATTTCGTTTTCCTTTTGAATATTCGCCAGTTGACGCTGAGTTGCTTTAGAAACCACATCTCCGTATCCTTTTGGAATAAGGTAGTTCCTAGCATATCCATCAGCCACATTTACAATGTCGCCTGTTTTTCCAAGATTTTCAACATCTTTTAATAAAATAATCTCTTTTGTTGACATAAGACTTCCTTTTGTTTAAATATGTTATGACCTATTTCAATAGGCCCATATTACGAGCTCTTTTCACAGCTCTTTTGATTTGGCGTTGCTGTTTTGAATTAGCGCCAGATAAACGAGCAGGAACAATTTTGCCAAAACCTGTTACGAAATTGCTCAAGAAATCCATGTCTGTTTCATCAATGATAGTATCTTTTTTCAAGATACTCTCACGTTTTTTTTCAACAAACTTTTTTCTTGGAGTTCTTTTTGATGTATTATTTTTACCCATAAGTAATATCTCCTAAATAGATTTTTTAAAACGGTAATGAATCGTCATCACCGGTATCGTTTACAAAATCATCGTTATTTGGTTGAGAATTTGGTGGAACATTCTGCTGCTGAGTTTCAGAGTTTTGTTGTCCTGAGCCCTGTGCAGGTTGTCCGCCACCATATGATTGCTGAGAATTTTGCGGCTGCGAGTATCCTCCACCAGTTTGCTGCTGGTTTTGATTATTCTGACCACTTGAGTCTCTGTTTGGACTGCCCATAAATTGAACACTCGTTGCAGTAACCCTCAGTCGACTGAATTTTTGACCATCTTTTTCCCATGAATCAAATTTAAGACGTCCGTTAACAAGGACAGATGAACCTTTTCGCAGATACTGTCCGCAGGTTTCAGCCTGTCTTCCCCATACATCAATAGATACAAAACAAACATCTTCGGCATTTTGTCCGTCACGAGTCTTGTATTTTCTATTTACCGCCAGGCGAAGCTCGGCAACAGCATTACCACCTGAGAGATATTTCACTTCAGGGTCTGCTGTTAAGTTTCCTAATAAAATTACTTGGTTAATTCCGGCCATAATTTCTCCTAATCTTCAACTATTCTGCTGATTTTTTAACGTCAGTCTCTTCTTTTCCGACTTTTTCTTCCGGTTTTGCACTATAGTTACCGATAATTACATCGTCGGCAACAACTATCTGAACTCTAAATACATCATCATTCAGCTTATATCTTCCAGTAAGAACTGCGATCTGTTCCGGTTCTATATCAAAAAGGACCTTAACATATTGACCTGCTGTCTTCTTTTGCATAGGACGAGCAAATTTACGGCTACCAATTACTATAGTACCTTTTATTTCGCCCCCATGATTTACTATTTCTTTATTCGCTCTATCGAGAGCGCTTTTCAACTTTTCCTCACTATATTTGTTAGGAAAAATAAACATTGCTTCGTACGTATTCAATTTCGTTCTCCAGAAGTAATCTTTAAAAAATTAATCCATCTGCTTAAAACTGTTGAATTTATTCATAGCTTCACTGAAATCACCAAAGATGATTTCAGTAACAGCTTCTTCTGCAGTTTCAAGCACCGGCTCTATTGTTCTTTTTTCTTCAGCCGAAAATGAACCTAATACATAGTCTATCAATCCATTTTCAGACTTTTCTTTGCCAATTCCAATTTTTATTCGAGCAAACTTATTGTCGCTCAAATGTTCTATAATTGATTGGACTCCGCGGTGTCCGCCACTGCTGCCTGCGGCTCTGAGTCTCAATGTTCCAACAATTAGATCGGCATCGTCATATATAATAATAAAATCATCATTAGTCAGCTTATAGTAATTCTTTATCAAAGCAACAGCTTGACCGCTGTTGTTCATATAAGTCTGAGGCTTGACCAGTAAAACCTGTTCTCCTCTCAATTTTATAGTTGCAGTTTCAGATAAAAGTCTAACACTTTTCTTAAAAGATACCGCATGCTTATTTGCCAAATTATCTACAAGATCAAATCCGATATTATGTCTCGTTCCAATATATTTTTTTCCGGGATTTCCAAGACCAACAACAATTTTCATTTAATTGTCTTTATTCTTTTTCTTCAGTTTCGGCGTCTTCATCTTTTTCGCCTTTTTCACCCTCTTCACCTTCTTCGCCTTCTTCACCTTCTTCAGGTTCTTCTTCAACTTCAGCAGCAGGAAGAACAACAGAAGCGATAGATTGTTCGCCGTCGCTTAAAATTGTGACACCTTCGGGAGCGACAAGATCAGCAACTGTCAGTTTATCACCAACCTTGAGATGGGTAACATCTACTTCAATACTTTCTACAAGAGCAGTGTATAGACATTCAACTTCAACATCATGCATTGACTGATCAAGAATACCTTCATCTTGAGTTGTTCCAATCGGTTCTCCGGTTAAAACAATTTCAATCTGTACATTAATTTTTTTAGTTTTCGAAACTTCTTTGAAGTCTGCATGAATGATTTGTCCTTTTACCGGATGGACTTGTAGTTCATCAAGTATTGCAACAATTGGTTTATCATCGTCAACAGAGATGTCGACAACAATACTAACACCAGTATGATGTTTAACAATTTGTTCAAAATCATGTGCATTCAGCTTCAGTTTTATTGAACCACAATCGACACCATTTAAAACAGCCGGAATAAGTCCTTCTCGTCTAACACGGTTACACGCATCCGAACCTTTTTCCGTTCTGCTCATAGCTTTTATTAATTCAGCCATTTTTTCTCCTAAATTTGAATTATATATTCAATTTGAGATTTAAACACAAATATTTACTTAATTAAAGATGAAACCGATCTGCCCTCATGAATACGAAGAATAGCTTCACCAATAAGACTACTTACACTAAGTCGAGTTATTGGCAGGTTTTTAATATCCATATATAGAGGAATTGTATCAGTTACAACCAGTTCTTTTATTGAAGAGTTCTGTATACGTTCAACACCTTTTTCATTAAGAAGAAGATGTGTAACAGCTGCGTATACCTCTTTTGCTCCATGCTCAAGAAGTATATCTGCTGCAGAGCTCAACGTTCCTGCTGTTGCGGTCATGTCATCAATCATAAAGGCAGTTTTGCCTTTGACATTTCCCACAACTGTTATTGCGTTCACTTCATCAGGACCAAGTCTCTGCTTTGCAACTATTGCAAAGTCCCAGCCCAATGTTTGTGAGTATGCATTTGCAGCTTTAACTGCACCCGTATCAGGTGATACAATCACCGGTGACACCGGATTTTTATTTTTTAGATACTTTAATATAACCGGCGAAGCGTACAAATGGTCTACAGGGATATCAAAAAATCCCATAATTTGGTGAGCATGTAGGTCCATTGTTAAAATTCTATCTACTCCAGAAGCAACAAGCAGGTTTGCTACAAGTTTGGAGGTAATTGGAACCCGGGGTTGATCTTTTCTATCCTGTCGGGCATATCCATAGTATGGGATAACAGCTGTTATTCTTCTTGCAGATGCTCTTTTCATTGCATCAATCATTATAAGTAATTCCATTAATGCTTCATTTGGCGGGCTGCATATTGGTTGCACAACAAAGACATCCATTCCTCGTATGCTGACATTTACTTTTACAAAAACTTCCTCGTCGGGAAATCTTTGAATGTCCACATCACCAAGTGGTTCATTTAAATATTCACATATTTTTTCTGCTAAAGGTCTGTTTGCTGTACCCGAAAAAATAATCATTTTAGATCTCTTATTTTATTTATATATTAAAATTCAAAAAAAAAACAGCATATAAATACTGTATTCTTTTTATAAGTCATAAACTAAATTGTCATCCATCTTTTTTATGAAAGATGGTTGCCCGACTAGGATTTGAACCTAGACTCAGGCCGTCAAAGGGCCGTGTGCTACCATTACACTATCAGGCAATAAATTAACTGTTCTAAACCATAAAGGACATTCCATCCTGCTGGTTACATATTCAATAAGCTCTTCAGCTTTTTCTTTGTCTTTAACAACTGCAAACACAGTTGCACCTGATCCTGACAAAAGGCATCCCGCTGGATTTTTGTCATATATGGTATTAACCAGCATATTTATTAGTGGATACTTTGCAAAAACAGTTTCCTGCAATTCATTAAACAGCAATTTATCCACATCAACAACTCTACCTTGCTGTAAAAAAGAAATTGTATTATAATACAATTTTTTATCTTTTGTCAACAAAGAATTATATCTTTTATAAATATCACCTGTTGACACTTCAATTCCGGGATTAAAGAGTACAATTTGCCACTTTTTAATATTGCTGTTGAGTTCAAGATTAGTGCAAATTTCACCTCGTCCTTCCATAAGAACAGCCCCACCCATAACCATTGCAGGTATATCAGAGCCAAATTTTGATCCAATATCCATTAAATTTTCTAAAGACAAATTTAGATTCCAGAAGTCATTCAGTCCGTGCAGGACAGCAGCGGCATCAGCACTACCACCGCCCAGACCGGCAGCCAAAGGAATTCTCTTTCTGATTTTTATTAAAACACCACCTGAACAGTCTGTTAATTGTTTCAGAGCAACTGCAACCTTGTAAACAATATTATCCTTCTCTTTTATATAAGATATTTTATCCAAATGTTCAAACTCATATTCAACTTCAACCGAAATTTTATTATCTGAATATCTAATTTCAATGTCATCATAAAGATTAACAGGAACTAAAATACTTTTAAGGTTATGATAACCGTCTGGACGTTTTCCTAATATATCCAAAAACAGGTTTATTTTACCTGCTGCCTTAATAAAAATTGTACTTTTTTGAGACATAAACGCGGAAGTAAACTAAAATTAGGTAAAATTGTCAAGTCCTTAAAACAAAAAAATAAAAAATTCCTATTCGATTTCATCGAATTGCTTTCAAAAACGGGAACAGTTGACTATTGATTTTTCGTTTTGTAAGATAGTGTAAATAAAAATGTTAGAAATTTACAAAATAAAAAACGGTCAAAAAAACAAGAAGTTGAAGGGTTGTAGTACAGAGAAAGAGATAAATAAATTAAGAACGTCGAACATCGACCCAGCTACTAAACTGAAAAAACTTAAACTATAAATTTAACATAGTTACAGATTTCCTTACTCCACGGATTTAACCTGACACCAATTCGTACCTCAGCTGTAAATTTGTTCCAGGATAGATTGTTTCTGTTTCATTAAGATTCTT
>CAYTUX010000143.1:0-4820 GCA_964441455.1 uncultured Victivallales bacterium
CATATTGCTTTGATGTCTCTACCATGGGTTAAAACCCATGGCTACTAAGATGACATCCCTACGGGATTTAATAAGATACCCACAATAAACTATGAAGAACCAATTATATTCGATGTTCCTTTTTAATTACAAAATAGAATGCTATATGAATTTTTGTTATTATAATTAAACTAAGTATATTTTGCAACTGCTTTTAAAGACAAAACAGGATTTTTTGCATTTTTCTTCTTTTTAAAATTGCACATTTAATCAATAAATTATATATTCCTCAACATTATATATATTAATAAATATTTAACAAAAATTCTACACAAAATTTACACACTTTAAAACAACAAGGATTTTTCAGAAAATGAGAATATTAGTCGTAGGCAGTGGAGGCAGAGAACATGCATTAACATGGAAACTATCAACAGACTCAACAAAGCCGGAAATGTTTTGTGCACCTGGAAATGCAGGAACTGAAGAAATTGCAGCAAATTTACCAATTCAGGCAGATGATATAGATGGTTTAGTCAGATGGGCAGAAAAAAACCACCCCGATCTAACTGTTATTGGTCCTGAAGTTCCTCTATGCTTAGGATTGACTGACAAACTTGAAAAAATCGGGCTGAAAGTCTTTGGTCCATCTAAAGATGCTGCCGAACTTGAAGGAAGCAAGGTTTTCTCCAAAGAAGTTATGGAAGCTGCAGGCATTCCAACCGCAGCTTCAAAAAGTTTTTCTGACTATGACGAAGCTCTAAAATATGCTGAAACAGCAAAAGTTCCCTGCGTTGTAAAAGCTGAAGGTCTTGCGGCCGGCAAAGGTGTTATAATATGTGAAACAAGAACTGAACTGCTTGATGCTGTGAAGCTTGTAATGCTTGACAAAGCATTCGGAATAGCCGGCAATCGTATGCTTATTGAAGATTTTCTTGAAGGCGAAGAGGCTTCGATTCTTGCTCTCATCGATGGTGAAAACATCTTAATGCTTGCATCTTCGCAGGATCACAAAAGAATTTTCGATAATGATCAAGGTCCAAATACCGGCGGTATGGGTGCATACTCACCAGCTCCGATTGTTACAGATGACCTGTGGCCTGTAATAAAAGAAAATGTATATCAGAAAACACTTGATGAGCTCAAAAAACGCGGCATAACATACAGAGGTGTTCTTTATGCCGGCCTGATGATAGACAAGAATAAAACTCCTTATGTTCTTGAATTTAACTGCCGCTTTGGTGACCCTGAGACTCAAGTTGTACTACCTAGAATTGAAGGCGACTTACTCCCTGCGTTTATGGCTTGTGCAGAAGGCAACAAGCTGACAGATGACATTATCAAATGGAAAGACGAACATGCTGTATGCGTAGTTATGGCATCAGGCGGTTACCCCGGAAATTATGAAAAAGGTAAAGTTATTGAAGGAATCAAAAGTGCAGAAAATGACAAGTCAACGGTTTTTCAGGCTGGAACAAAAAGAGCTGATGACAAAGTCATCACCGATGGCGGGAGAGTCTTGGTTGTCTCTTCTTTAGGGAAAGACCTTCCTGAGGCAATAAAAAATGCTTATTCTTCAATACAGAAAATCAGCTTTGATGGTGCATTCTACCGAAAAGATATAGGTGCTAAAGGTCTGAAAAAAAAAGACGATAGAAAATCAAGATATTTTTGGAATGCGCCTGAAGTACCGGAAGCATCACACTCAAAAAACAAGATTAAAGAGTCACACAAAATTCTTAACATTGGTTTTATAGGTGCTGGAGGCATGGGCACAATGTCACTGAATGAATGTCTGAAATTGGATAATCTAAATATTATAGCTCTTGCAGATGTTGATTTGTCCCACCTCGAAGAAGCAAAAAACGTTATTCTCCAAAAGCGTCCGGATGCAGATGTTCAAACTTTTCAAGACTTTAGGGATTTGACAAAACTTAATGATATTGATGCAATAATTATAAGCACTCCGGATCATTGGCATGTACCGGCTGCAATAAATGCCTTAGAGCATGGCAAACATATCTATGTGGAGAAACCTCTTACTTTAACAATTGCTGAAGGGCGAGAACTGGTTGATAAAGTCAATAAGACAGGTCTTGTTTGTCAGACAGGTACTCAACAACGCTCCAGTTCAGAGTTTAGACTCGCATGTGAATTGGTGCGTAACAACAAAATTGGCGATGTAAAAGAGATTAACGTGTTTATTCCTGAAAATAATGTCAAGTGCGACAAAAAATGGTCGCCAATGCCGATACCGGAAGAGTTGGATTACGATATGTGGCTCGGACAAGCTCCCTGGGAAGAATATACGGAACAACGCTGTCATTACTCATTCAGATTCATCCTCGCATATTCAGGGGGACAGATGACAAATTGGGGTGCTCACCATCTTGATATTGTACAATGGGCTCTGGATATGGATGACTCAGGTCCGGTAGCTGTCTCCGGCAAGGGTGTCTTCCCGACATCAGGACTTTTTGATACCGCAACAGAAATTGACCTTCTATATGAATATGCAGATGGTACAAAAGTAACATGTAAAACAGCTGACACCCGCGGAATTGAATTTATCGGGTCAAAAGGTAAGGTCTTTGTTAAACGCGGAGAAATAAAAACCGAACCTGAATCATTGGTTGATGAAACTTTTGATCATGAAGATGATATTCAGCTATATGTAAGCACAAACCACTACCGGAATTTCTTCGATTGTGTCAGACAAAACAAAACACCTGTTGCAACTGCTGAAATAGGACATCGATCTGCAACCTTATGTCATCTTGGTAATATCGCTATGACCTTAAAAAGAAAGTTGCAGTGGGATCCTAAAACAGAAAAGTTTGTTAATGATGATGAAGCAAATTCTATGCTGTCTCGTACTCCAAGAAAAACTTTCTAGAGAAATTCACTGTTTGCTATAATCAAAAAAAAGCGAATCACAAGTGATTCGCTTTAAAATGGTGCTCGGGGCGGGACTCGGACCCGCACGGGTATTACCCAACGGATTTTAAGTCCGTAATGTCTGCCAATTCCATCACCCGAGCAGTGTGCGTTTCTTTCAATAAAAAAGTTCGCATATGATAACGTTTTTCAGGAAAAAGTCAACACCATATATGAAAATAATAAAATATTTTTGCTGTGCAAAAATTTCATGGGTATTTTACGGCAATCACCTAACCTGAATTATTCATAAAAATCTACTGCAACAGCGTATTGCACTCAAATTAAAAGAGTTAGCTTGAATAACAAATTTGATTTATGTTTATAAACCTACATCTGTTATTCTGCACTATCTCATTGACTTTAAGCACTCTACGCTGTTTCATCACAAAGTTTATGAATAATACAGGCTAACAAAAAGATTCAATCTTTATTCATCACTTAGCGATGCCAAGCATATTATTCCCATAACTCCCATATTTCCCATTACAGCCTAGTTTGCAGAAAACTTTACAACATAAATAACATGATTGCAACGAATTAAACCATTCTTAATTGACTATGCCTTCGGCTCTGCCCTTTTATCAATAATCTGGTCAATCAGAGTCTGACAGAAATCGGGATCAGCTTCAAGACGTTGTTTAGCTGCATCTTTTCCTTGCCCAAGCTGTTCTGTGCCGTATGACAACCATGACCCGCGTTTTGTTACCAAACCATACTGAATTGCTGCATCTAGAACAGAACCTTCCCATGAAATACCCTGTGCGTATAAAATATCAAAATCAGCTTCGGTAAACGGAGGTGCAACTTTATTCTTAGCAACCTTAACTTTGGTCTGATTTCCAACAACAACACCTGCACTATCTTTGATCTGTCCAATACGACGAATATTTAATCTGACAGAACTGTAAAATTTAAGAGCTCTACCACCCGGTGTTGTTTCCGGACTTCCAAACATTACACCAATCTTTTCTCTAATTTGGTTAGTAAATATACATAGAGTATTTGTGCCGGAAATAGCTGATGTGAGTTTTCGCATTGCCTGCGACATTAATCGAGCCTGTAATCCCACATGTGAATCTCCAATATCTCCTTCAAGTTCAGCCTTTGGAATAAGTGCCGCAACTGAGTCAATAACAACTACATCAACAGAATTACTCCTAATCAACATTTCTGCAATCGTAAGTGCTTCTTCTCCCGAAGCCGGTTGAGAAATAAGAAGATCTTGAACGTTGACACCTATTTTTTTTGCATAGCCGGGATCCATTGCATGTTCAACATCAATAAAAGCTGCCATTCCCCCCGCTTTTTGAGAATTTGCAACCACATGAAGACATAGTGTTGTTTTGCCTGAAGACTCCGGCCCATAAACTTCTACAATTCTACCTTTAGGAAGCCCTCCAATACCAAGAGCCAGATCAAGAGAAAAAGCACCGGTTGAAACTGAATCAATCTTTACTATTTGAGTGTGATCTCCAAGCTGCATTATGGCTCCCTCGCCAAAAGTTTTTTTGATTTGAGTTAAAATAGTATCTAAACTATCATTTTTATTTACTGCTGATTTTGCAACTTTTGCCATGATTATTCTCCTGTAAATTCTTTTTTTATATTTATTAAACTAAGCACAATATTTATTCTCATAATAATATCAAACTCAACAAATATATTCAATTCTATTTTTTATAAATCTTTTTTTTCCTGTTTTTCTGGTTAAATGCCCTTTTCGGTCGGCGGGGACGCCAACCCTCCGGATGTGTTATAATATTGTCTTGTAAGAACGGCGGCCCAGCTATCAAAAAAGCAATTAACTCTGCAATTATCATCAAAACACTTTATGTTTGGTAGCTGGATCGGCGTCCGCTAAACTAATTTTCATCCCGCCTTGCGGGATCACCCAAAGGGTG
>CAYTUX010000144.1:0-20735 GCA_964441455.1 uncultured Victivallales bacterium
TTCCTATATTTTAGGTGTCATACATTATGAGGCAACCATAAAGTTATGTTCTTAATATAAATACTGTTTCGGTGTCTTTTTTTATGAGGAAGATCGGGAAATTTATTGCGTCGCAAATAATAATTGATATTTTTTTTTAAATATGTTACTCTTTGTGAAATTAAAAAATTCGGGAGTATATTATGTGGTTGAGATTTCTGTTTTTGTTTTTTATTACATTGTTTGTTCATCAGCTAGATGCTGCTACAAATGTTGTTGATTCAGGTTCTGTTTGTATAATCAAGGTTGATGGAGTTGTTGAACGTGGTCTTTTATACGTAATGCGTAGGGGGGTCAAAGAGGCAAAATCAGCCAATGCATCTGCAATTATTCTTGATATGAATACTCCTGGAGGGCGTCTTGACACCGCAGAAGAGATCATCCGCCTTCTTTTGAATATTCCTGAGAGTATAAAAGTTTATACCTATGTTAATCCTGATGCGTTATCAGCCGGTGCTATGATTGCATTTGCTACTGATGAAATTTATATTGCTCCAAGCGGAAGAATTGGTTCCAGTGCAATTATCCAAGGTACAGGAGAGGATATTCCGGATGGTGATATGAAGGCAAAACGTTATTCGGCCACAATAGCTTTAATTGAATCCACTGCAATCCGCAACGGATATGATCCGAATCTTGTAAAAGCTATGATGATTACTGAGTTTGAATATAAAATCGGAGATGATGTTATTGTTGAAAAGGGAGAACTTCTTACTCTTTCAGATCAGACAGCAGTTAAGAGTTATGGAACAAATAGTACTCCGATTTTAGCAACAGGTGTTGCAGACAGTATTGATGAATTGCTTGTTGATATTGGATTAAGCAATAATGAGATTGTTAAGATTATTCCAACTAAAGCCGAAAAAATCGCAAGATTGATTGAAACCTTTTCTGTTCTGTTCCTTGTCGGAGGTATACTTGGAATATATATTGAAATTAAGACTCCGGGTTTTGGTTTTCCCGGGATATCCGGTATTGTCTTACTGGCGATTTTCTTTTGGGGGCATCAGGTTGCCGGGCTTTCAGGTTCTCTGGAAGTTTTTATCTTTATTCTGGGCGTTGTTCTGGTTGCTCTTGAAATTTTTGTCATACCGGGATTTGGTATTGCAGGAATATCGGGAATAACATGTATTATATTGTCTCTGTTCCTTGCTATGGTTGAACATGCCCCGTGGGATTCATCATTCAGTGTACCAGCTGATGATATTTTGAGTGCAATGGATCGTCTTGCAATCTCTTTTGTTATTATTATTATTGCATCTGTTTTGATGGCTAAATATCTTCCGAGTACAAAGATGTTCAGTAAAGTTGCTTTGGTTGATGAACTGCCGAAAGGAAATTCGGATAAAATAAAGAGTAGTTCATCAGGTGTATTGGAAAAAGAACTTGTTGGTTGTGAGGGAATTGCAGAATCAAGTCTTAGACCATCCGGCGTGGGGCTTTTTGAAAATGAAAGATTTAGTGTTATCTCTAATGGTGATTTTATTGAAAAAGGTAGTAAAATTGTAATTGTTAAAGTGCAGGATAATAACCATATTCTAGTTGAAAGGGTTGGATAATGACATTAATGCAGGTTTTTTATGTTTTGCTGGGAACTGGGATTTTAATGCTGTCTCTTGAAATATTTGTTCCGGGAGGAATTTTGGGAACAATAGGTGGACTTATGATTATGAGTACAATTTTTATGAGTTTATTTATTTTTGAAAAACATGGAGTTCTGATTGCATTTTTTATATTAATTTCTGCTGTTGCTGTTTTAATCTTATGGATTAGTATACTTCCTAAGACCTATTTAGGTAAAAGGATTTTTTTGAATGACACATTGAAAACTGCAAAGTCAAATGATGATAGAAATGATTTGATAGGTGCTGAAGGTGTTGCCCTTTCAGATCTGCGTCCATCTGGTTTTGCTAAAATAAATGACCAAAAAATTGATGTTATATCATCCGGTGGATTGATTGAGAAAGGTAGAGAGGTGGTTGTTATAAATGTTGTTGGATTTAGAGTCATTGTAAAAGAAAAACAGAAGAAGGTGTAAATATTTGTTAGGGAAGAGGGATCTCAGATGACACAGATTTAGCGAATGAACACGGATATATAAAAACAATTGTCTTATCAGTGAGTATCTGTAAAATCTTCGTTATCCGTATTCTAAGAGATTTTACTTCTGATTTTAAGAGTCAAATGTGTTTTTTGCAAGTTTTGCTTGCAAAAGTTTAATAAAACTGTAATACTTTAAAAAATTTTAAAATTAAAAGAAAGGTATGTTATGAATTATATTACATTGGCAGCATCTGGTAACTTAAAGGTCGCATTCGGAATTATTTTGTTTATAGTCTTAATTTTGTTTATTGGTGTTGTTTTGAAATTTGCCGGGGTTTGGGTAAGAGCATATATGTCCGGTGCAACAGTTTCGTTGTGGCAATTAGTTGGTATGTCGCTAAGAAGAATTCCGCCATCATTAATTGTTGATGCCAGAATCAGTCTTATTAAGGCTGGACTTTCTGTTACTGTTAACAATATGGAATCTCATTATCTTGCAGGTGGCGATGTGATAAACGTTGCAAGAGCATTGATTGCTGCTGATAAGGCAAATATTGAACTCTCATTTGAGAGAGCTCAGGCTATTGACCTTGCAGGCAGAGATGTTGAAGAGGCTGTTAGAACTAGTGTTCAGCCTAAAGTTATCAACTGTCCGGGACAGACCCAAAGTGATACAGGCATGTTGGATGCTGTTGCTAAAGATGGTATCAGACTTTTAGTTAAAGCTAGAGTTACTGTGCGAGCTAACCTTGAAAGATTGGTTGGCGGTGCAGGTGAAGAGACTATTATTGCTCGTGTTGGACAGGGAATTGTCAGTGCAATTGGTTCTGCACCTTCATACAAAGACGTTTTGGAAAATCCGGATAACATAAGTCAGAAAGTACTTAATAGCGGATTGGATTCACAGACAGGTTTTGAAATTGTTTCTATTGATATTGCAGACATTAGTGTTGCAGGTGTTTCTGCTGTCTCAAATGTAGGTGCACAATTAGAAACAGAACGAGCAGAGGCTGACAAAAAGATGCGTCAGGCAGAAGCTGAAGGTCGTAGAGCCATGGCTGTTGCTTACGAGCAGGAAATGCGGGCCAAGGTTCAGGAAATGCGAGCTAGAGTTCAGGAAATGCAGGCTAAGGTTACAGAAGCTAAGGCTGAAGTTCCTAAAGCTATTTCTGAAGCATTTAGAAAAGGTAATCTGGGAGTTATGGATTATTATAGAATGAATAATATTAAATCAGATACCAATATGAGACAGTCAATTTCGGAAAATGATGAAGAATCTGATGAGTAATATATTGATTGATGTTTCAAGTGTTGAGCAATCAACACTTGAAACTTTTATATAGAAAGGTTGGCTTATGAAGCTTTCACCTATTATTATTTGGATTGTTTTCTTTGCTGTTTTTGCCATAATAAAAAGCCTTGCTAAAAAAGCAGAGCAATCTCAAGCAAAAAGTAATACACCATCAAACGATGGGAATGACCCTTTTCAGGATTTATTTAATCAGCTTGATAATGTTAAAACAACAAATAGTGTTAATAGTCCTGAGCATGAGGTAAATAGTGTTGAAGATTTTTTTAATCAACTCAAGCCGAAAAATCAGTCAATGCAACGAAAGAATCCACAAAAGCCTGAACAGCCTAAATATAAAAAGGTAAAAGAAGCAGCGAAGGCAGCGAAACATAATGCTCAAGTATTTGCAAGTGCTGACAGAAAAAATCAATTTAAAACTGAAGAGCAAAAGTCGTTCAGAGACCCACAGGATGTTATTACAGCTACCGAAGAAGAACATGCCTTTAAGGACAAGATTGTTGGAGAAGAAGGTAGTGTTGATCATTTTGATGATGATGCCGGCAAAAAGAACAAATATGAATTTTCTGAACGCCAAAATCTGAAACAGGCTGTTGTTTGGGCCGAAATATTAAAGCCACCCAAGGCTTTACAGTAAATTTATGAAACATTTTATTATTAAGACTTTTGACTCATTTGTCGGAGGTATAATCTGTTACTTGATAGGTTTGTATCTTTATGATTCCAAAAGGGTTTATACAGTTTCGGAAAATCCCAAAAGAATATTAGTAATAAGACCCGGTGGGATAGGTGACATGTTGCTTTTGTTGCCTACACTTTGTGCTCTGAGAAATAAATATCCGGAGACACAAATTGATGTCCTGTGTGAACAAAGAAATGTTCATGCATTGGAGATGGCTGGCATTATAAATCTTAAACCTATCGTATATAATAGAAAGCCGTGGTTGTTTGTCAAAGAACTTTGGCAAAATTGTTATGATATTGCAATTGATACAGAGCAGTTTCACAAAATCTCTGCAATTTTTGCATTTGCTTCAGGTGCTCAAATAAGAATTGGTTTCAAAATTGCTCCAAAACGAAATCCTCTTTACACCCATCTTGTCAATTATGACCTTATTGGATATGAAGCTGATGAATTTTTCAAATTGTTGAAATGTCTTGATATTGATCCAGGCTTAAAGCCGGAACTTACAAATATTATTAAGTTTGACTCTTCGTCAGAAAATGAACATAAAGCAATTGTGATTCATCCGTCCGCCAGTACTGAATATAAACTTTGGCATAGAACTAGATTTGTAAAATTATTATTGCTGATAAAAGATAAATATCCGGATTACACAACGTTTATTGTTGGCTCTCAAAAGGAGAGAGAATATGCAATGATGCTTAAACATGAGTTTTTGGCAAAAGATATTAAATCAACAGTTGTAAACGGTGAATATTCTCTTACTGATACCGCAAAATTGATTAGTAATGCAGATCTTTTCATTGGTTCAGATTCAGGGCTGTCGCATCTGTCTGTCTTGTTGAACACTCCATCAATTACTCTTTTTGGACCTTCTGATGCTAAAAAATGGGGCGTCCAGAATGAAAAACATATATGCATATTTTCCAAACGTACATGTGCTCCTTGCTTTATCTTCGGATATCAGAATCCATGTAAATCCAGAGAGTGTATGCTGGATATAACCGTTGAAGAAGTTTTTGAATCAGTCAAAAAACTTTTGAATACTTAGGGTGGCATACAGTAACCAAAAGAAGTTTAAACCACCTGTCTGAGTGCTCCGCACAGGCAGGAATATTTGGTAGATAGACCATTCGTTGCACTCATTGCTGTCGTAAACTCCAGCCTATCTCCCGTTGGTCGGTTCCTAAAAGATTATTTGCAGAATGATTTACAGCAGGATGATTATAAAAAGAGAAGAGGTAATACAGTTGCAAGTGCGTAAGTGCGCGAGTGCCTGCTATAATAGGGGGAAGTTAAAGATTTTCCTCCAAAAGAAAATATCCATCGTTGGTTGATAAGTCGTAAGCATCCGTTAATCGACCTTATATACAGAGAGTGTAATGTGGTTTATAATATGTCTCATTATGAAAACAAATACAGATAATATAGGTCGGCAGTTGAACAGGTTTTCAACTGAGGAATGGATTGAGCTTGTTGCAGAGTATCGCAATAGTGATTCAACATTGAAAAGCTTTGCAGAAAGTAAAGAAGTTAATCCTAATACTTTCAGGTATTGGGCATACGATAGAAATAGGTTAAAAAAGAAAAAGAAGTCAGCAAAACAAAAGCCTCCTGTTTTTGTTGAAGTTTCTACACCTGTTAAGAAAAATTCGGTGCTGGAAATTCAGATGCCGAACGGAGTTAGGATGAGTTTAAGTTCAGTCAGTAAAGAAGAACTTGCTTTTGTTATCAGGGAGGTGGCGAAATGTTTGGATTGACAGGTAATCTGAAAATATTTCTTACGGTTGAACCTGCTGATATGCGGAGAAGTTTTAACGGATTGTATGCCTTGGCGGTCGATAAGCTGAAAGAAGATCCGATGGATAAGGCGTTGTTTATTTTCTGCAACAAAAACAGGAGCCGTATCAAGCTGCTTCATTTTGACGGGACAGGTCTTTGGGTTATGGCTAAGCGCTTAGAGAAAGGAACGTTTTTATGACCGAAAGGAATTGAAGTTGAAAATGGCAAGTTATCCTTATCCTCTGAGCGTTATCCCTGCTGGTTGACGGGGTTGATTTGAAGAGAGGGAAAATGCGACCTTGGTATCGGCGAGAGATCTGATTTTCATCAAAAAAAGTAAAAAAATGTCGAAAAGTCTTGTAAAATCAAGGCTTTTCTGTTATTATTCTTCACATGAAATCAGTTGAAAAAATAGCATATTTAGAGAAGCTTTTAGAACAGAAAGTCAGGGATAACAGACTCTTGAAACAGGAAGCGGATCACCTTCCTTTCTATCGTCAGGAACAGATTTTCAAGAGACAGGCCATTGATATTTCCAGAAAAAGGATGTGTGATTGGCATATTTATGCAGCCGACTGGCTGCAACCAATTCAAGACGGAGTAAAAAACAGCAAGTACATGCAGGTTGATGAAACTCCCGCAAGATATATTGAACCCGGCTCCCAATGGATACTTATGGGCATATAATGTTCCGTCAGGAGGTATTGTATATGAATGGCATTCGAGCAGAGCTTCTTTGGGCTGTCTCATGAGAAGTTGGATGGTTATAATGGCTTAATCCAGACTGATGGTTACAGTGTGCATATGATACATATAACAAATATAGGAAAGCATCAGGACTTGAACCGCTGGAGCATGCTGCATGTCTTGCTCACGTTCGACGTAAGTTCTTTGAAGCACAAACAGAATCTGATTTAGCCATACAAGTACTTTTGAAAATCAACAGCATATATAAGATTGAACATGACATGAGAGAAAAAGGTATTGCTGGCGAAAAAAGGCGAAAAATAAGAATAGAAAAAAATCACTCCAATCTTTAATAGGGTGAAAAGTCTACTTGATGGTTAGATAGATAATTATCTGCCGAAGAGTAAAACAGGCAAGGCTATTCATTATGCATTAAGCCTATGGAATAAACTCATTGTGTTTATTGGTAATGGTGATGTAGAACCAGACAACAATCTTGTGGAGAATCCAATACGTCCCACAGCAATAGGCAAAAAAAACTGGTTATTTTTTGGATCAGAAACCAGTGGTCAGCAAAGTGCAGTCATCTACACCGTTGTTGAAAACTGTAAAAGGCTGGGCATAGATCCCTATGAGTATCTGTTGGACGTCTTTAAAAGATTACCACTAATGACAAATCGGAATGTGGAACAACTGCTGCCTGAAAACTGGCTTGCAGAAAGACAAAAAAAGCGGCTTAAATTAATAGGGTCGATTAACGGACGCTTACAACATATCTATATAATTCGGCCTTTAAAAAAAATACAAATGTGGTGCCAGCTTAATACCCGCATAAAAAACTAAAACTGGGAGACAAACAGATGTCAAACGAACTATTATGGTTTGCAATGTTAGTTGTAAACTTCTCTTTTATATTAATTGCCTATCGATTTTTTGGTCGTTTAGGTCTTTTCATATGGATACCAATAGCAACAATCATAGCCAATATTCAAGTTTTAAAACTTGTTGGATTATTTGGTTTTGAGGCTACACTTGGAAACATTGTTTATGCAACATCATTTCTTGTTACTGATATTCTTTCTGAAAATCACGGCAAAAAAGATGCTCACAAAGCTGTTTTGATTGGCTTTTTTTCTCTGCTGACTTTTACTATCCTTACAAATTTAGCCCTTTGGTTTAAACCTAGTTCCAGTGATTGGGCAAGTGAACACTTGCAACAGATTTTTGGTTTTATGCCAAGAATTGCATTGGGAAGTTTGTGTGCATATCTGGCTGCACAATTTAATGATGTGTATGTATATAATCTTCTTAAGCGCAAAATGCCTGCAACGAAATGGGTATGGATCAGAAACAATTGCAGTACTATGTTAAGTCAGTTTCTTGATACAATCATTTTTACAGTTATAGCTTTTTGGGGTGTTTTTGATCTTCCTGTTTTAATTGAGATTTTCTGGACAGCATATTTTTTGAAATGGGTTGTTGCAACTTTAGATACTCCATGTATATATTATGCAAAATATATGTTTGAAAAAAAAAGAATACCAGAGGGTTAAAAAATTCGAAAATTCGTAAGTGCAAAAAATGGTGGAAAAGCTCCTGCTTTAGCGGAAAAGTACAGGAGAGACACATGACTCATGACGCATGGATTAGCTTTGCGTTACACTAGTGAGGGCTAAATGACGAAGGACAAAAACTTTCAAACATCGGACTGCCTAAAAAATCTCTTTTTTATTAAATCTTATATCTTAACTCATTTTTTTCTGCTTTTCCAGGAGTCGGCATGCTGATTCCACGCATTGTTCGCATGGAGTATGATGAACACGTTTGAGATCTTTACACTTTTTATTATATGCATATTTTTTATTTTATTTTTAGGAGAATATACTGAACATCTTTGAGCAAATTGCTTTAAGTTTTTTTGATTTCATTTTGTCCATCATCCAGATTTCTGACACACGTTTGGTAAGGAATCCCATTGTAGGGAATGAGTGTTGCAGAAACATAATATCTGTAAGACGCATTTTCTTTTGTATAGCCAGCGCCCATTCATTAATCATCTCACCGGATCCCTCTCCTACAATGACAACACCATATATTTTGCCAAATGGGCTTACAAATGTTTTGACAAAACCTTCAGGAATTTCTTCAGCAATTGAGGCACCGTAGTCAGAATAATTTGCCTGATGAACTTCATACTTTATGCCTTTTTTCTTTAACTGTTTTTCACTCATTCCAACTGCAGAGACCTGTGGTTCTGTAAAAATAGTTGAAGGTACTACAAATTTTTGAAATTTCATTTTGATTGGCATCATGCAATTCATAAGAGCAATCATTCCCTGATGCATTGCTGCATGAGAATACAGGTGCTTACCATTACAGTCACCAATAGCATATATATTTTTGTTTGATGTTCGCAGATATTTATCAATTTTAATACCGGAGCAGTCATATTCTACTTCAGCTTTTTCAAGCTCCAAAGAATCAAAGTACATAGTTCTTCCTGTTGCAGCTAAAATAGAGTCTACTTCTATTGTAGTTCCATCATTCAGATAAACAATATTCTTTTCATCTTTCGGTTCAATTTTTTCTGTTAGAGTTCCTTTTTTCAGTTCAATACCTTCATCTCTCATTGCTTTTTCCACAACTTCAGCAGCCGCAGAGTCTTGTTTAGACAAAATATGTTCTGAGCGTTGAATTACAGTAACTTTACTTCCGAGTCGGGAAAATCCTTGTGCCATTTCGACTGCTATTGCTCCACCACCAAGGACAGCTAAACTTTTCGGGATTTCATCAAGTTCAAACATGTTTTCATTGATCAGCAGATTATTTGCATGTTCAATTCCTGGAATTGGAAGAATTGTTGGTTTTGTTCCTGCTGCAATAAAGATTTTTCTTGCTGTATATTGTTTGCCATCCACTTCTACCGTTCTTTTGTCGACAAATTTTGCTGTTGAGAGTTTCAGATCAACCTTATCGAACATCTTCATTGTTTTCTTATCGTTGATATATTTCAGATCTTTTCTAATTTTCTCAAAAGTTCCTATAACTGAAGGTTGGTCAATTTTTGAGAGGGCAAATTTTTCTGTAATGAGAGTATTGTGTCTCATCTGTCCCATTCTTAAAAGAGCTTTACTTGGAATACATCCACAGTTAAGACATTCGCCACCAATTTTTCGTTTTTCCACACCCATAACCTTCAGTCCCATTCCAGAGCCCCATTGCTGTCACAGCCATTCCTGCCGGTCCCATACCAATACATATTATATCATAATCAAATTTCATATTTTTTTTATTTCTGTTCCGGTTTTGTACATTTTTTGTATTCGTGTTTTTTTAAAATAATTTTTAACATATCTTCAACAAATGATGGTCTACATATAAAATAGCATCTTTCACTTCTTCTTATTTTACAGTCTACAATGCCCGCATCTTTTAATTTGTTTAGATGCTGTGATAGATTCGGTTGCGATAGTTTAATTTTTGTCAATGTTTTAGTTGCGCATGAAGGTCCTTCATATAGATATTTAACAATCTCAAGTCTACTTGGGTTGTTCATTATTTTTATTGCATTTATTACATCAAAATCTTTCATAAAATCTGTTCTTTCTTTTAATTCCTTAATGAACGAATTTTATAATAACTTTATTATATAATAAAGTTTTTTTATGTTTTTGTATCATTTTTTGTTGATTTGTCGATGGGACTTATATAACCAAATACAATCATTAAACTAAGGTTTTTTATCTTTCATAGTTTTCATACAATTTTTGACAGAACCTTCTGGTTGATTGTTTTGTTGCTGTTCTATTTTGAAAAGCCATTCCTACCAAAACAACAACTTGCGATATCAGCCCATTTTCCGCTTCGCAAGCAGAATTATATGTATATTTATACTATCTAACTGCTTTTTAAGGGAAATATGAACACGCGAAGCGAGGCTTTAGCTTGTCTAAAGCAACGTAACGCAGTGAAAAGGCAAATCTTGCAAGCCATTTTCGGCTTTTTTTTACTGCGTAAAAGCCTGAATGGCTGACGGAGGTTACACGTCCGCAGGGTAAGAGGCTTTAGCTCGCCTAAAGCAACGAAGCGTAGCGAAGTGGCAATTCGCAAAGCGTCGTTTTACGTTTTTTAGTCAAATATAATGTAATCGTTTGATTATCATAGTTTTACAATAAATATTCAATATTATCATCCAAAAGCACAGAATTGAGAGAATTATTTCTTAATGTTATTGGTTTAAACTCATATTTATACTCTCAACCAGAAATCTAAGGTAATATTCAATCCTCAATTGTAAAGTTAAAGAAGTCTTAGGACTTCCTTCGTTGTTGTATTTTGTTTTAGAACTTCCAGCCAGGCACTATCCTGAAGAGTATGTTGTCTGTTTTTAATCATATAATCTCTTATGGTCTGTTCAGGTAGAAGACCTGTAATCATTTTTGAAACAGCTGTATCTATCTCAAGAATTTCAAATATGGGTTTTCGTCCTTTAAAGCCTGTAAATTTGCAGGCAGGACATCCCACCTCTTCGTATATTTTCAGTTCATTATCTTTCGGAAAGTCAATGTGTTCAATTTTGTTTTTCAGTTCTTCCGGGAATGGTATTTCTTTGGCACATATTTTGCATACTTTTCTTATTAGTCTTTGAGCAACAGCAGCTCTTACTGAGCCGGCAATAAGAAATGGTTCAATGCCCATATCAATAAGCCTTGAGACGGCAGATATAGAGTCATTTGTATGCAGAGTACTGAAAACCTGGTGTCCTGTCATGGAAGCACTAATAGCAATTTGTGCTGTTTCTTTGTCCCTGATTTCGCCAACAAGAATAACATCCGGGTCATGTCTTAGAATTGATCTTAGTCCTTCAGCAAATGTGAAGCCAATGGATTCATGCACCTGCATTTGTGTTATTCCGTCAATCTTATATTCAATTGGATCTTCAATTGTTATGATTTTTCGTTCATCTGATTTTTTATAATCCAGAGCGGCGTACAAGCTGGTTGTTTTACCGCTTCCTGTTGGTCCGGTGAAGAGGGTTACACCTGTTGTGGAATCCAGAATTGATTCGAGGTTTTCTTTTGATACCGATGATATGTCAAGCTCCTTTAAGTTCATAAAAGATGATTCGGAATTCAGCAGTCTAAGGTTTATTGTTTCACCAAAATTAGATGGTAAGACAGATACTCTTATATCAATTTGTGTTCCATCGCATCCAATTGAGAAACGCCCATCCTGCGGAGTTCTTTTTTCTGCAATATTAAGTTGTGCCATAACTTTAATAGATGATATAATAGATCTGGTATAGGCATCGGAGCCAGTCGGAGTAGGAATGGTATGTAATATTCCATCAATTCTATATCTTAGTCTTATTGAGTTTTTAGTTGGTTCAATATGTACATCAGAAGCATTGCTGTAAATTGCATCAAGTATTATTGAGTTCACAAATTTAGTTACATATGTCTGGCTTTCGGTTGTTAGCTCTTTATTAATGGAGAAATTTTTAAAAGCAACTCCGAAATAGTGCTTGATGCATTCACGAAGTTCATCAGAAGAACATAGGTACCAGGCAGTTTTCATATTCAGCAGAACATTAAGTTCTTCAAGATTTTCTTGAGATAGAATTCTGTCAGATGCAAAGACAATTACATTGTCAGACATTTGTATTGGCATTATATCAAAATGTGAGACAATGGAAGTGTCAAATGACTTTAAAGCTTCACGGTCTATTTGTATTCTGCTTAGTGATATAACAGGAATACCTGTTATGTCTGAAACATGATTGAGGAGACGTTCATTGGGGTAGGAGGGCATCTCTTCAAGAATAGTAACGACATTCTCTCCCAGCCATGTAACTTTGTGCTCAATAGTTTCAATATGACTTGGTTGAAATTGGTTTTCCTGCTTTATTTTTTTTATTAGAGCATCATTAAGGCTTTCTCTTCCTGCCATGGGACGGGGTGCATAACTTTTTTTCATTCAACCTCCAGTAAAACTATATTGCCTCTTTGTATTGTATATATATTACCATCTTTACTCAGTTCAAGTTTTTCATTATCAAATGATTCGACCTTATAATTTTCTATGGTTTCATCTTTTTTAATATATTTTATTTCGCTGTTTTCAATAATCTCTATAAGGATTAATTGCTGATTATTTACAAGTGTATATCCGATATATCTGAACTGCTTCTTTTGTTTTGGTTTTTGAACAGTTTTCTGTTTGTTTTGCTGATCCGGGTTTTGTTGAGCTTGTTGATTTTTTTGAGCAGCAGCTTCAGCTTCTGCCTTCTCTTTTGCGATACGTTCCTCTTCAAGTCTTCTTTTTTCTTCTTCAGCTTTACGTTCTTCTTCTATTCTTCGAGCTTCTGCTTCAGCATCAAGCCTTTTCTTCTCCTCGATAGCTTTTTGTCTTAGCCAATTTGATAAAAATGGATTTGGCAGAGTATTGTCAATGGAAGTGAGTTCCGCATCAAATTTAGGATATTGAGTATTTTCAGTTCTGTTTGTGGACATATTTTGAACGAAAGAAACATTGATATTGTTTTTTTCATATTCAACTTTTGTAAAGGTTTTAAATACAAAGTATATGCAGACAATAAACACTAATAAAATCAGATATTTATTTGAGAGGAAGTCGCCAAGTTTTGAAAAGTCATTCATTATTCACTTCCTCTTGTTCTGCCTCTTCTGCCGGGAGAAGTTTTCCTTGTCTGTTCTAATTCTTTAAGAAATTCATTCACTGTTTCGTTGTTTATGTAGCCATCTTCAGGATGTCTTTCATTGAACCCAAATGAAGAACAGACTAAATCGACATATAATATATCTTTATTAAACTTATCTGCTTTAAGAATTTCGATCTCAGAAACAGCTGTAAAAGTTCCTTTTTTATTGAAATTAATTAGTAAATTTAGCAGTTCTTTGTATGAAACAATGATATTTATGTTAATTGGATATTCAGTTACAATTGCATTTTCTTCTTCCGTAAGAAGGTACTCTTTAGGCGGATAGCAACCTATGCTGACAATTTCTTTTACGCCGGATTTCATTGCCAGTCTTGTAAGCCTGCTGATAACAGATAGTTGATCTAATAATACTTCAATATTCTGTTTTTCCTCAACTTCTTCCGGAAGCCCTATGCTTTCCGGCAGAATCATGTTATACGAAGCAGCTTCCTCTCTAAGCATTATATCGGTATTAAACAGGGAGATTTTGTAATCAATAATAGCATCTTCATTGATAGACCTAAATGTATCGTCAGCTGATAGAGTATTGATTTGTCTGATGGTTGATTTGATTTTCTCCCAATTGTCCTTGGTTTTTTCATTTATATATTTTGATTTTGCATGAGCTTTTTCTATTGTTGATTTAAAATTTGAACGAATACTAATTAATTCATCTTCTAACTTTTCATTTTGCATTGATAGTGTAATGAATTTTTGATTAATAGGATTTATAAAAACAAACAGCAAAACAGGTATAAGTATAATTAATGTAATAATTATGCTGTAATCTAAAATTGTATTTTGTTTTTTTTTACTAGTGTTCATTATGTTTTAATTCCAGTTCAACTGCAAATAATTTATATTCTTGGTTTGTCCACAGGTTTAGAGGAATGTAATCCCTTCTAACATTGTCACCAATTAAATCAGCATAAGATATATATTGATTATCTTTAAGTTTTGCGATCATATCTTTTACAGATGACAGATCATCTTTAAGTGTATAACCTTCAATAACAAAAGAGTCAAATTTTTGTATTGTTGCTGTTTTGGTATTACTGTCAGTCTTTGCAGACAAGGAGTATTTATTTTTGTTAGCAATTACAGTTATCCAGTCATCTGATGATTTTGCATTTGAGACAGCTTCCAAAATTCTTAATAATGAGTGATTGTTTCTTATTGCATTTTTGAAAGGTCTCTCTTGTATATGGTACATAATGTTTTCTTGTCGCAAGGAGTTAATTTGTAATTCTAAAGCCTGCTCCTGTTTCAAATGTTCAGCGAGTTGTTTTTTGCGTTGTGATAGTTCATAAACACCGCCTTTTAAAAGATATATTACTAATATTTCCGTTAAGATAATCAGCAACGGAGCCATAAACAAGGCTTTTTTATTGAATTTTAACATTTTCTTTTGACGGTGATCTTCAGGCAGCAAAGATATATGTTTTTTTTTCTGAATGCCAAGAGTGGCTAAGCCGAAGGCACAAAGAAATTTTGTTTCCAGCTCTATTTCTTCAAGGTTCACATTAACGACCTCCATTCCCGTTTTTTCTGCAAGAGAACCGGCGAATGTTGGTGCAGGAGTTTCAAGAGCAAGTGAGATTTTTTTTAATTCTATGTTATGTTTTGCGGAGAAATTGACTGCTTTACCGATGGAAGCATTGACCTCTGACTGCCAAATTGTATTCAGCCCTTTTTTATTAAAACGTCCCGTTTCGATTAATGAAAGTTGTTTTGGAAAAACAATGGTATTTTCTTCTAATGGTTTATCCATATTTTCTCTGGAGTAACCTGAAGAAGATATTGACGAGTGATAAAAATATAGAGGGCAGGCATTTTTTCCCATTATTATATCCGTTCCAAATAGTGCGGCATTCACTGTTAATATAAACTCATCGTGAATGTTTATAGATTCCAGACCGGATAAAACACCAACTGAAAGGTGAACAATATCTACAACTGCTAAATTAAGCTCTTCGAGAAATGCTAAGAATCGATTGATATGTACTGTTTTGCCTGCAATGGCAACAAGCAGCTTTCTTTTGTTTAATTTTATAACCTGATAGTCAAGTAGAGAAAGACCGTTAGATACAAGAGAAAACTCTTTCTTAAGTTTTTCAAGACCAAAAGATATGGCTTTTTGTGAACCATCCTGTATTTCTATGGTTCTGAGAAGGGATGAGTTGTGGTATGATGATACAATACAAGGCATATTATGCCAGTGGTTAGCTTTAAGAAAAGCCTTTATAACCTTATGTTGTTCAACCTCATTTTCAGGAAGCCTTGCCCACTGTTTGCTAAGAATTTTGTTTCCTGCAACTTTTTTAGCAACATGAACAACATGTATGGAGTCCGGCTTCAGGTCAATACCTAATATTTCATTGTATTTATAACTATACATTATACCTATTCAATTATGTTGTCTGTTGATATATCGTTAATCTTTTTCATATCGACATCACTGTTTTTTGGATTTGATGGAGCCTCAGATGTTTTTTGATTTAGACCAACGGCCTCCCTGGTGAATACATTCTCGCCTCTGGAAGACAGCACGGTTGCTGTAACAAAAATAATTAAATTCTTTCTGACCTCTGTAGAAGATTTGGACTGAAAAAGTTTTCCAAGAATTGGAATATCGCCAAGGACAGGAATTTTCTTTGTATTTTTTTCAATAATAGATGTGATAAGTCCACCCATAACTACAGTTTCTCCACTGTCAACAACAACTTTCGTCTGAATTTCTCTTCTTTCAATTGTCGGCAGTTTGATTTCAACCTGACCAAATGCAATATCTTTTATATTTGTTGAACCACCTGTATAGTAGTTATAGTCAGATAGTTGGCTTATAGTTGGAGTAAGAAGCAGACTTATTGTGTTCATATCCGCACCAACACTTGGTACGGCAACAAGTGTGATGCCAAGCTCTGACAGCGAAGGCTTGCCTTTAGGCATGATTGCTGTTGTGCTGTATTTGTTGCCGTTGTTATCAAGCAGATTGAAAGCTTTAGCTTCAAATTCCTGATAATAGAGAAGGTCTTTACCATGACGTAATTTTGCAGGGTTATTATTAATTGTTGTAACTCTTGGCACAGAGAGTGTCTGTGCTGAACCTGTTTGATCCAAGGCATGAATGACCGCTTCAAACATTGGTTGTGTCAAAATACCTTCAAATGAAAGATTTAACCCTTGACTCTGGTTGGCAAGATCTTCAAAATTTATTATGTTTCCAGGAGCAATTGCCATTTTGTCTTCTTCAACCCACTGACCGTTCTTCATTACTTTCTTTTTGGTTACGCTAAGAGGTGAGTCGAGATACCAGTCTATACCAAGTTCTTCAAGTTCATTCATGTTTACTTCAATAAATCTTGCTTCAATAAGCACTTGTGCCGGAGTTGTATCTGAAGATGTAAGAATGCCCTCAATAAGTTTCAAGTTTTCAGGTGTATTTTTAACATAAAGAGTTTGAGTATTTTTGTCAAGGTAGTGCTGTGCACCATTTATTTCAGGCACAAACTGTTTAATAAGCAGTTCAATGTATGTTGTTGAATCAGCAATTTCCGTTGCAGAAAAAGATAGACTTGGTTCAGCTTCCTTGGCTGTCTTAGTCCAGTCTGATGTGTGAAATTGGAGTCCTTTATGAAGTTTGTAAATTCTTGTAATCAAAGGAGCATTTTCCTGTTTAGGATTTTTTGCTGTAATCCATATAACATTCTCACCTGAATAGAACTCAACATTGAAGTTTCTGGACACATATTGCAGTAGTTCAACAAGAGGAACGTCATCAATGTTTATATCCAGATTTTTGCCTTTACCAATGTTCTGATCTGCAATGATATTAACCCCTGTTGTATTTGACAGCAGATTTATTATGGATGTCAGGTCGGCACCTGTAAGATGCATGCTTACAGACTGATTGATGATTTTGTCCATTTTACTGCTTTTTTGTGTATGCGGTTGAACATTTGATTCAAGAACAGTTCTTAAACCATAGTTTTCAGGAATGTTTTCTGAATTCAAGACTTCCAGCCCCATACGTTTTTTGCTGAATTCATTTCTTTTTTTTGCAATTAGGGTTTGCTTTTCAATCAGTGCCTGTTCAACCTTAGTATTTAAATCGTCTAGACCTTTAATACTAGGATCACTTCTTTTCAGGTCAATAAGTTTTATCATAGCTTCTTCATATTTGCCGGCATTATATAGAGCTAAAATAGGTTCAATTCCTGTGTCAACCATTTCCACAACATCATTATCCGTACCATCTGTTTTTGTCTCCGGCATTACTGTTACACCACAACCACTAAAAATAAATATGTAACTGACAAGTGATAACAAAAGGATATAGCTTTTTTTCTTCATGATTTTTCCTAAATTTTCTAAGTTTTGGCATCTGAAATGCCCTAATATAAAATAATATGAGTATTATACGCATTTAATATGTACAAAACAATACAAAGTTATTAAAATAATTTCAATTTTTAAATACCAACAAAGGAAAGTTTTTTAATATGAAGAAAAAAAATATTGTTTTATTGACGTTTTTCACGCTATTTTCCGGAATCAGTCTGTTTGCGGATGTTATAAATCAGACAGATACTCCTATATTCAGATTCACAGAAAATCAGCCATTTGCTTTTAATGTTAAAGCAGAGATTGGAAAGAGGGATCTTGTTTGTGATAATGTTGTATCTTCGATGGATAAAACAAGATTTACGGCAGGAATCGCTGTGGACATAATGCCCTTTTTGGGTCTATCTGCTGAAGCAGGTATTTCTCAAGCAGAGCTGGATTTAAGCAATGACAAAGGATCATACGGATTTTCTTGGGGAGTAGGTGCTGATGTTAACATTTTTGAGTTCATAATATCAGATTCTCCGGTTATTGGAAAGAGGCAGTGGCTTCAATTTAGAGCAAATGCGAAAATTGAATCAAACCAATCAAATTTTCCGGGCATTGACTTTTCATGGTATGAATATAAAATTATACCATCCATAGTATATAATCAGAACCTTAAAACTGCGGTAAATACAAAATCTTCACAACCAATGGCTGTTGCTCTTGAGATTGGACTGATCTTCTCTGAGATTGATGGCGAAGCTAAAAACATTGATGATGACACAAAGATTGATTTTTCTGAAGAGTCAAATATTGGAGTTTTAGCTGGTGTGGCATTTCTTGCAAAGAGCGATTGGATAGGTAGAATTAACGGAGAGTTTTATGGTGGTGATGGCGGAAGTGCAATCTTTTCAGTTGAGTACAATTTTTAAAGTCGTAAATTCCTAAGTGCATAGGGCGGTCTAGACGACTGTCTGCCTGAGTACACGAACAGGCAGTCAACCAAAATGATTTTTCGCGCATCCGCTTTCGCCGTGCCGGACTACAGCGCGACAAGACGCCGATGTTCCCATCGGCATTTTGGTTTGTCATGTGTCTGGCGTCATGAGTCATGCGTCAAACAAATCAAAATTTAAAACAATTCCTAAGAAAAGCTGTTTTTGAACGTTTATATAGTAAAGCATAAAGTTTCTGTAAAAAATGTATGAAAAAATGTTCCGGTCTCTGCTGAGACCGGCTACAGTTGCAGAAGACTGATTAATGTTTAATAATGTTTCGGTCTCTGCCCCAGCTATCAAACCCTGCTGGCAATATTTGCTGGCTGTGGCAGACCGCGAAAAATTGTAGCCGAGGTCCGCAGACCTCGGAAAGAACAAAGCATAGGGATAAGACAGCTAGCTTTGCTAGTCCCGCAAGGCGGGATCTTTATCCCATTTATTTAAAACGAATCGGGTGATAGAACCGACTTAAAGATAAAAGGAAAAAAATTATGAAGAAAGCAAAAACTTTAATATTGTTCATCTGTGCAATATTTATATTTATATATGGTAACGTCTCTGCACAGGAGTTAGTTTCCAAGTCATCAAATACCACTGTTCTTGATATATCAGTTCAGCATGAAGTGGACGCTGCAGTATCAAGAGGATTAGATTGGCTCGCAGCAAATCAGAATGAAGATGGTTCCTGGTCCAACACAAACTATCCTGCTCTTACAGCTCTTCCGATGATGGCATTTATTAAATCTGATTATCCAAACAGGAAAAAGATCATTGATGCCGCAACAAAGTTTTTACTGTCATGTGTTCAGAAGGATGGTGGAATTTATATTGACAACACAGAGCGAAAAGGTGGCGGTTTATCTAATTACAACACATCAATATCAATGATTGCATTATATATGTTGAATAATCCGGCACTGAACCAGACGATTTTAAATGCCAGAACATTTGTTGCAAAAGGTCAGCTTTTTGGTGACACAGCTTTTGCCGGTGGTTTTGGGTACGACAAAAATCGTAATCGGGATTATACAGATCTTCTTAATACATATTACTCGGTACAGGCAATGGCTCTGACACAAGGGGTTGAAGAGAGCAGACCAAAAGGACAGAAAAAAGCAACAGTTGATTGGGATGGTGTACGAAAATATATTGAGAAAATGCAGAACAAACCGGATTCAGGAGCAGAAAATGCAGGTGGATTTTTTTACAAGCCCGGAGAGTCAAAGGCAGGAACAACAAATGTTAATGACAAGGTTGTTTTTCGATCTTATGGCAGCATGACATATACAGGCATAATGGCGTTGATTTATTCAGATGTCAGCCGGGATGATCCGCGTATAATATCTGCTTTGGATTGGGCGGCCAACCATTGGTCGCTTGAAGAAAATCCTAATATGGGCAATCAGGGACTGTTCTTTTTCTATAATATTCTTTCAAAATCCTTGAATGCGGCAAATGTTAATGTTATAACAACTGCAGACAAGCAACACGTGGCTTGGAGACAGCAAGTTGCTGAAAAAATTGTAAGTGTCCAGAAGGTTGAAGATGGGAAAGGCTATTGGCTGAATGATACCGGAAGATTCTGGGAAAATGACAAAGTGTTGGATACAGCATATGCATTGCTGACACTTCACTATGTTTTGAACTAGTTGAATCCACAGATTAACTTGGAGACTAGCCATAACCAAAGAGGCTTCGTTACCAGTTTAAAAACATATAAATAGCTTGAGAATCAAATTGGAAAAATATAATAAATTATAATATTCTGTTAAATATGTTTGATGAGTGCTGTTTTTAATGTTACTCTTTGTTTTAAATAAATAAGGAATAATAAAATGAAGTTAAATATTTCTGTTTGTATATTGTTTGTTACTTTTTCTCTTTTTGGTGCAGTTGTTGATGTTCCTAAAATTTCTGTATCTAGATTTGCTGATGGGGAATCCTCAAGCAATACAGCTTTTCAATCTAATTTGCCATCAAGAGCTAGAACTTTTAAGATTGAAATGTCCTTTAATGCCTCAATGACTAATAATGTTCAAATTGCTTTTGGTATGGATTCAGTGCATGAAGATGGCAAATTGGCTGCAGAAGAAACTGAGATCATTCTTGGTTGGGATTGTGGTAAGTGGTTTCTGCGTCCAA
>CAYTUX010000145.1:0-38496 GCA_964441455.1 uncultured Victivallales bacterium
ACCCCTCCGTCCTCGCAAGCTCGGACACCTCCCCTAAACAGGGGAGGAGCACTTTGGATCTGGTGGTGAGCGGGGGGGATAGGAAGAAGGAAAGAGGAAGGGGAGATTTTTTGTTTTTCGGGAAAGAATTTTTTAAATATAAAATAAAGGAATTAAACAATGAATAGTGATATAATTACAAAAGGATTAGAGCGGGCACCTCATAGAAGTTTATTTAGAGCTACAGGTATGAAAGATGAAGATTTCAAGAAGCCGTTGATTGGAGTTTGCAACTCATTTAATCAGGTAATCCCGGGCCATGTACATCTTGATAAAGTTGCAAAAGTTATAAAGAAAGCAATTATTAAAGCCGGCGGGTATCCACTAGAATTTAACATGCCAGGTGTATGTGATGGTATTGCAATGGGGCATGGAGGGATGAAGTTTTCTCTTCCAAGTCGCGAGTTGATTGCAGACAGTGTTGAAACAGTAGTCAAGGCTCATCCGTTTGACGCATTGGTATGTATTCCAAATTGTGACAAGATTGTACCGGGAATGTTGATGGGAGCATTGCGTTGTAACATACCTGCAATAATGGTCAGCGGCGGACCAATGGCTGCGGGTCACACTAAAAGCGGGAAGGCAATAGATCTGGTCAGTGTTTTTGAAGCCGTTGCAGAGCGTAATGATGGAAAGATTTCAGAAAAGCAACTGTA
This sequence comes from uncultured Victivallales bacterium, assembly GCA_964441455.1. GTDB lineage: Bacteria > Verrucomicrobiota > Kiritimatiellia > JAQICX01 > JAQICX01 > JAQICX01. The sequence continues at coordinate 696 of CAYTUX010000145.1, forward strand.
TGAGATTGAGTGTGCAGCCTGTCCGAGTGCAGGATCTTGTTCCGGAATGTTTACCGCAAACTCAATGAATTGTCTTTGTGAAGCACTTGGCATGGCGCTTCCCGGCAATGGAACGACTTTGGCACTAACGGAAGAGAGAGATGATTTGTATAAAAAAGCCGGTCGAATAATTGTCAAGATGGCAAAAGAGGGCGGTCCTTTACCCAAAGATGTTGTTACATTGAAGTCTTTAGATAATGCATTTGCCACAGATATGGCTATGGGTGGGAGTACGAACACAGTTTTGCATGCATTAGCAATTGCAGATGAAGCAGGAGTCAAATATGATCTAAATAGAATCAATGAAATTTCCAAGAAATGTCCCAACATCTGTAAAGTAGCACCGTCGAGTTCTTATCATATTGAAGATGTTCATAAAGCAGGAGGAATCAGTGCGATTATGAATGAAATTTCAAAGATTCCCGGAATTATTAATTTAAGCTGTAAAACCGTATCGGGCAAAACAATTGGAAAGACAATTAAAGAAGCCCGGATTTTAGATGACAAAGTTATTCACAGGTTAGATAATGCTTATTCCAAAGATGGCGGTTTAACTATTTTATTCGGCAATCTTGCTGAAGAGGGAGCTGTTGTTAAGAAGGCCGGAGTTGCCAAGAGCATGCTTGAGTTTACCGGAACTGCAATTATATATGATTCACAGGATGATGCCTGCAAAGGGATTCTTGCAGGGGAAGTTAAGTCCGGCAACGTTGTTGTAATCCGTTATGAGGGTCCAAAGGGTGGTCCGGGAATGCAGGAAATGCTTGCTCCTACATCATATATAATGGGGCAGGGGCTTGGTGAATCAGTTGCACTAATTACAGATGGTCGTTTTTCAGGGGGAACGCATGGTGCATGTATCGGTCATGTTTCACCTGAAGCAGCAGAAGGCGGTATGATTGGATTGCTCAAGAATGGTGATAAGATTTCCATCAACATCAATCAGCGTTCAATCAAAGTTCTTGGTTTGTCTGAAGAAGAGTTGGCGGACCGTAGAGCAGCTCTTAAACCATTTGTTCCAAACAATCCAAGTCGTTGGCTGCGTAGATATTCAAAGTTTGTTCAGAATGCATCCACAGGTGCAGTTCTTTGTGAAGAGTAGTCGAGCAGAATTAGGTTAATTTAAACATTTTCTGGTTCTTGTTTTTAAATCAGGGCAGTGTAGGGGGGGGGCTATCAGCCGAAAAAACTTCCTTTCACAGAACAGACACTGCATTGCGAAAGATTCATGGCTGAAGTTGTTTGATTGGAATAGTGTAGAGGCGACACATGTGTCGCCCGTACAAGAAGATTTTTTGTAATAATAGAATGAAGAAAGTTACATTTAAAACATTTGGTTGCCGACTCAATCAGGCAGAGACAGCCTTAATGCAATCTCAATTCAAGTCATTCGACTACGAAATTGTTGATGATTTCAGAGCATATGCTGATGTATATGTGATTCACACATGTACAATAACAGGAAATGCGGAAAAATCCTGTATTCAGGTTGCACGATCCAAAAAGCGTAAGCATCCGGATTCCATAGTTGTTCTTGCGGGGTGTGCAGTTGAGGTAAATCGAGATGAGATACTTCAAAAGACAGGAGCAGACTTTGTATTTGATCAATCCGAAAAATATATGATGCCTCAACTGATAGAGTCATTGCCTTTGGAAGAGAACAGAGTTCTTCCATATTTTCTTTCAACTCGTGCATCAATAAAAGTTCAGGATGGATGTAATTTCTTTTGTTCATACTGCATTGTTCCATATACACGAGGGAAGCCCAGAAGCAGAGCGATTTCTGAGATTATTGATGAAGCAAGGTTCTTTGCCGATAGTGGTTTCAAAGAGATTGTTATTACCGGTGCGAATATTGGCTGCTATAACGATGGAGGCAAAAAGCTTGCTGATATAATTCAGGAGATTGAGAAGATTGATTTAATAAAGCGGATTCGTATAAGTTCCATTGAATTATCTACCACCGAGAAAGATATTATAGACCTTATGGCTGATTCAGAAAAACTTTGTAATTACTTACATTTTCCGCTTCAATCCGGAGATAATAATATTTTAAGATCCATGCATCGTCACTACACCAGAGAAGAGTATTGCAGTATGGTTGAGTATGCACTGAAAAAAATACCTATGATCGGTTTAGGTGCAGATGTGATTACAGGATTGCCCGGAGAAGATAAAAATGCATTTTTTAACACTTATGACTTGATTAATTCTTTCCCATTTAGTAATTTACATGTTTTCCCATACAGTATGAGAAGAGGAACCAAAGCGGCAGAAATGCCGAATCAGGTTCCGGGAAATATTTCAAAAGAGAGAACCTTGAAGCTAATTGAGCTTGGTGATAAAAAACAATTGCAATATGCAGGAAATTTGGTATCATCAGGAAGAGATGTTGAAGTTCTGATTGAAGAGTTTGACAAAGACGGCAATGGTATTGGTTGGACAGGGGAGTATAATAAGGCTAAAGTATTGAAAAACATAGGTTTTATGCCGGAGAAGAATACTATTATAAAAGGGAATGTTGATAAATTTGAAGATTCAAAACTTATAATTAATTCAGGAGTTAAAATAGATGAAGTGGAGTAATACAATTGTTCCCACACTACGAGATAATCCTCAGGAAGCAGAGATTCCGAGTCATCAGCTGATGTTGAGAGCGGGTTTATTGAGAAAGCTTTCCGGGGGGTTATATACATTTATGCCATTAGGATTCAAGGCATTAAAGAAAGTAGAAAAGATTGTCAGAGAAGAGATGGATGCAGCCGGGGCATTAGAGATTCTTATGCCGGCACTTCAGCCGAAAGAAATCTGGGAGCAGTCAGGTCGCTACGAGAAGATGTCTAAGGCGATGTACAGTGTTCATGACAGGCAGGGAAGAGAGATGGAGTTAGGTCCTACACATGAAGAAGTTATTACAGATTTAGTTTCGAGAGAGATAAGCTCTTACAAACAGATGCCTATAACATTTTATCAGATTCAGACAAAATTCAGAGATGAGATTCGTCCACGTTTCGGTTTAATGAGAGCCAAAGAATTTATAATGAAAGATGCCTATAGTTTTGATTCGAGCTGGGATGAAGCAGACAGCAGTTACAAAAAAATGTATGATGCATACACAAGAATTTTTCAAAGATGCGGTCTTGTTGTCAAGCCGGTAGAGGCAGATACGGGGGATATGGGAGGTAGCTGGTCGCACGAATTTATGGTTCTTGCGGATTCGGGGGAAGATGGGATTATTGAATGTTCCAGCTGTACATATGCAGCCAATGCAGAGAGAGCAACATTCAGATACATTCAAGCTGAGCAGTATGAGGGTTCGGATAAGGCATTAGAAGAAGTTCATACGCCCGGAGTAAAGACAATTAAAGAAGTTGCATCATTTTTGAATTGTGAAGAGCGGCGTTTAATAAAAACACTGATTTACAAAGCAGATGAAGAAACTGTTGCAGTTCTTCTTCCCGGAGACCGGGAGATTAACGAGACCAAGCTTGGTCATCTTTTAGAAGCAAATGAATTTGCATTGGCAGATGATGCGACAATTGAGGCGGTTACAGGTGCAGAGACAGGTTTTGCCGGACCAATTGGTTTGGACATTCCAATTTATGCAGATGTTGCGCTTAAAGGAGTTTCAGGAGCATATACAGGAGCCAACAAGAGTAATTTTCATTATGCAAATGTTAATTTAGAGCGGGATGCCAAAGTTGATAAGTACGAAGATTTATGTTTGGCGACATCAGGGGACAAGTGTCCTGAATGTGGCGAGTCATTAAACGAATGTCGTGGTATTGAGGTTGGTCATGTTTTCAAGCTTGGTGACAAATATTGCAGGAGTTTTAACGCGACTTTTTCTGATGAAAACGGCAAAGAGCAAGTGATAACAATGGGGTGTTACGGGATTGGTGTTACCAGGACACTTCAGGCAATAATTGAGCAGAGTCATGATGAAGATGGAATTATCTGGCCTATGTCTGTTGCACCATATGCAGTTGATATTGTTATTGTTAATTTAAAGCATGAAGAGAGTATAAAAATTGCAGAAGAGCTTGAGAGACAACTTCAGGAAGATGGAATTGATACAATTGTTGACGACAGAAGAGATAGAGCCGGGGTAAAATTCAAAGATGCAGATTTGTTAGGATTTCCAATAAGAGTAGTTATTGGTCAAAAATCATTAGATAATGGAAAAATAGAGATAAAGGTTCGAAATCAGGAAGATTCCGAATTAATAGATATTGATCAGGCGTTGTTAAAAATAAAAAAAATATATAGGAGTTATATACAATGACAAAAAGAGATATAGTGGTGAAAATCGCAAAAGATACCGGGTTGATTCAGGAAGATGTACAATTAGTTGTCCAGCAGCTGCTTGACAATATTACAGCTGCTCTTGTTGATGGAGAGCATATTGAATTTAGAGATTTCGGTGTATTTGAAGTTGCAGTAAGAAAATCAAGAGTTGGTCGTAATCCACGCAAGCCGGATTCAGAAGTAGTAATTCCGGATCGTAAAGTTGTTAAGTTCAAGCCCGGCAAAAAGATGAAAGAGCTTGTAGTAAAAAGCTAGAGATGGGCAATACTATATCATACAATCCACCGCGCGGCATGCGAGATTTTTATCCTGAAGAGATGGCAGTAAGAAATTATATTTTTGATGCCTGGCGTCAAGCAGCCACCGAATTTGGTTTTTTACAATACGATTCATGTGTTGTAGAGTCACTTGATTTACTTACACGTAAATCAGGTGAAGAGATTATAGACCAGATTTATGCATTTAAAGACAAAAGTGATCGTAATTTAGCTTTACGTCCGGAGATGACTCCAACGCTTGCAAGGATGATAGTGAACAGACAAGGTTCACTATCCTTTCCTGTAAAATGGTTTGCATTAGCACAATGTTTCAGATACGAACGCATGACTAGAGGTAGAAAGCGTGAACATTATCAGTGGAATCTTGATATAATAGGCGAAGAGAGTGTATCAGCAGAAGCAGAAGTGATTGCAGCTGCAGTAAGAGGACTTGAGCTGCTTGGTTTATCTTCCGCAGAAGTTAAGATTCATTTCAGTTCCAGAAGATTACTAAGTGAGCTTTTAGCTGCGTTAGGTATTGACGAGAAATTTCATCAGGCGGCATTTTTAGCATTAGATAAAAGGGGAAAGATTTCGGATGAAGAGATTGTCAAGTTACTTCTTCATGAGGGAGTTTCCAGGGAAGGGACAGAACTGGTATTTGGTTTATTGAATATAGAGTCACTTTCAGATGTAGAGGCAATACTCAAAGAAGAGACCCCCGGACTTCTTAACTTAAAAGAGTTTATTAAATTGGCTAAAATATATAATCTTGATGATATTTTACAGTTTGATATTTCTGTTATCAGAGGATTGTCATACTACACCGGAATAGTTTTTGAAGGATTTGATGCAGCACATGATTTCAGAGCCATTTTTGGCGGGGGGCGTTACGACAATCTGTTAACTTCTATTGGAGGAAAGCCTCAGACAGCAGTCGGCTTAGGTTTTGGTGATGTTGTTATTACTGAAATTTTGTCAGATTCAGGTCGTTTTGCTCATATATATCAGTCCGCAGATTATGCAGTTTCTTATATGGATGACGAGCAAAAAGATACAGCGGTGGAAGTTGCAATCAAACTTAGAACAAAAGGGAACACTGTTGACCTGGCACTTCATGCGGAAAAGCCAAAGAAATTTTTCAAGAGGTGCTCACAAGATTCTTTCAGCAAAGCAATTTTTATTGGATCTGATGATGTTGCGAGTCGGATTGTAAGGGTCAAAGAGCTTTCGACAAGGGAGCAAGTTGAAGTTAGAATAGAAGAATTATAGTTATGGCAGAGAAGAAACAGAAATTTGAAGATGCGATGAAAGAGTTGCAGAAAGTTACATCCGAGATGGAGAGTGGCGAGCTTTCCCTAGAAGAGATGATTCAGCATTTTGAGAGAGGTCAGAAACTTATTAAAAGTTGTTCCAGCCAACTGAATGATATTCAGAAGAAGATTGAAATCATTACAAAAAAGAGTGATGGCAGTATTGTTTTAGAAGATTTTGAATATAACGACAGTTCTGATGAAGGTCCCAGACAGGATACGTCGAAATAATGGTTGCCGTTTAAATATGCGAAAATGAGAAAGATTTTTTTGCACTTACGGGAAGAAGAATTTAGAATATGAAATATATAAGTACATGCGGCGGCATTGAGCCTGTAAATTTTAAAGAAGCGGTTATGATGGGACTTGCCAGTGATGGAGGTTTACTTCTACCTGAAAACATTCCCTCGTTATCAGACAAACTGAATGATCTTTCAACGTTGTCATATTCAGATTTAGCGTATGAGGTTATAAGTCTTTATGCAACTGATATCCCGGCAGTGGATTTAAAACGCATCATTGACAGGAGTTATTCAACTTTTAGAGATGAAGAGGTAACTCCGGTAAGAGATGTGGCAGGGCTGCATATTTTAGAACTATTTCATGGACCTACATTAGCATTTAAAGATGTTGCTCTGCAATTTTTAGGAAACCTTTTTGAATATATTCTGGAAGAGCAGGGGGGAGAGCTTAATATTATTGGTGCCACAAGCGGCGACACAGGCAGTGCGGCAATTCATGGTGTAAGAGGAAAAGATAGAATAAAGATTTTCATAATGCATCCTGATAACCGAGTTAGTTCCGTTCAGAAACAGCAAATGACCTCGGTGCTTGATGATAATGTATATAATCTTGCTGTTGATGGAACTTTTGATGATTGTCAGGCAATTTTAAAAGAGATTTTTGCTGATGTTGAATTCAAGTTGGAGAATTCACTTGGAGCAATAAACTCAATTAATTGGGCAAGAGTTCTGGCACAGGTTGTATATTACTTTTACGCATATTTCCGGGTTAAAGAGAGTTCCGGTAAAGATATTGTGAGTTTTACAGTTCCCACCGGCAACTTCGGAGATATTTTTGCTGGCTGGATTGCAGCTTCAATGGGACTGCCTGTTAAGAATTTAATTTTGGCATCAAACTCTAACGATATACTGTCAAGGTTTTTTAATACAGGAGAGTATAGAAGCGGAGAAGTCTGTTTCACACATAGTCCTTCAATGGATATACAGGTTGCAAGTAACTTTGAACGTTATCTATATTATCTTTTAGAACAAGATTCAGATAAACTTAAATTTTTTATGAATCAGTTTTCAGAAACAAGATCAATTAAGATTGACTATAATTGCATAGAAAAAAATGGTAAAATATTCCAAGCCGGTTGCGGTTCAAACGAAAACACGCTTGAAACAATAAAAAGTTTTTATGAAGTTACCGGTTATTTACTGGATCCTCATACAGCAGTTGGTGTTTATGTTGCGAGACAGTTTGATGACGGTGAGACACCAATGATTTGTCTGTCTACTGCACATCCGGCGAAATTTCCTGAAGCAATAATTGAGGCTACAGGCAAGGATATTGCAACGCATCCTGAGATTGAAAAAATTAAAGACTATCCAACCGACTACACAGTTGTTGACAATGATACATTTGTTGTTAAGAATTTTGTGAAACGCAATATTAGGGCATAAATTTAAAAATGGTAGGGGCGACACATGTGTCGTCCGTACGGGAATGGGAATTATGGGATATATGGGAATTATGTACCGCCTTAGCGGAAGAGAACAGGTTTTATTCTATAATTGTTTTGATTAAAATATTCATTGTCGAATGAAAATATTCTTCATCCTTAAAAAAAAAGAAATTTATAAAAAAATGTCTTGTTTCTAACATTGAATTTCAGTATACTGCAAAGTTTAAATTAGCGAGAAATATTGTTTTTATTTAATTGTCTGATGGGTAGAAGGTTATGATGTATAACCGGTAATCAAATGTTTGGATATAAACGTTTTTTTAAGTATGTAAAAGATTTTGATGTGTAAGGATTTTATTTTTGGGAATAGTAGAATAGGGAGTAGCAATTGTATGTCGTTTAGATCAATCGTTTTAGGTTTAGTTTTAGCATTTTTGTTAGTGTTAGGAGGTCATTTTAATGATGTCTATATAGGTCAGACCTATATGGTCGGCAATCATTTTCCTATTTTTATTATTGGGGCACTTCTTCTTTTTGTACTTTTTATAAATCCTATTTTAGGTTTGATAAAGAAAAGCTTATGTTTTTCTAAAGCAGAGCTTGCAATACTTGTAGTTTTACCATTAAGTGTAGCCGTTGTACCCGGTTCCGGTTTTTTAAGGACTTTCACACCGACTATTATTCTGCCGACAAATTATTATAATATGACCCCTGCCTGGCAGAAGAACGACGCAATTTCATATTTACCGGAGAACTTAACAGTTAAGCTTACACCTCAAAATGAAGAAGCAGTTTTGGGAGGATTTCTTCAAGGTTCTGGTGATAAAGCATCGTTTAATGCAGTTCCATGGCAGGATTGGATTACACCGCTAAAAATATGGCTGCCTCTATTTTTTATTGTAATGGTTGCTTTAATATGTTTTTCGATGGTGCTTCATCGGCAGTGGTCATCACATGAGCATTTAGTTTATCCTGTTGCCGAATTTGTGCAGTATATTACAGTTGAAGATGATTCTTCCAAGCGAAAGTTTTTCAGAGGTATTACAGCTCAGAAGCTTTTCTGGTACGGGGTCATTCCTGTTTTATTGTTTCATGTTGTAAATGGTATACATGTTTGGTATCCGAATTTCATTCAAATTCCTCGCAGCCTTAATCTTAACGCCCTTCGCGAACTTTTTCCTAATTTAGCAGTTGTTAAAGACAACTGGACGATTTTCAAACCTGAAATATTCTTTACAGTAATAGCATTTGCATATTTTTTACCTTCAGATATCACACTTAGTCTTGGTACGACTCAGCTTATCGGAGCCTGGTTTTCAATTTTTCTGACCACTTATGGTATAACAGTTACAAACAAGTATTTTGGTGCCGGAGAGTATCAGGGATTAGCATTTGGTGCTTATATTGGTCTGTTCGGGATGATTTTGTTTAATGGCAGGGCATATTATTCCAGGGTAGCAATGGCTGCATTCGGTAAAAAGGATAAAGAAGAAAAGCCCTTAGAGAAATCATCGGTATGGGGATTCAGGATTTTCCTTATTGCGTCCTTTATTTCAATTGCACTTTTATCCAGCATTGGACTTGGTTGGTTTTATGCTGCCATATTAATGTTTTTATTTGTTCTTATATTCACGGTAATGAGCAGAATTTGTGCAGAGACAGGTCTATTTTTTATTCAGCCCAACTGGTTGCCTGCGGGTATACTTGTCGGATTTATCGGAGCTGCGGCAATTGGTCCAACCTGTCTTGTTGTCATGACACTAGTATCTATTATTCTTTGTGTTGATCCTAGAGAGTCATTAATGCCATTTATTATTAATGCATTTAAGATTTCAGATAATGTTAAAGTTAAGCGATGTCCTTTGGGAGGAATTTTCATTGCACTTTTAGCAATTTCGTTGATTGCCGGAACAGTAGTTGTTTTATCTTTGCAATATGGTAAAGGAGCAGGTTTACAGGATGCATGGGCAACGCGAATTGTTCCACAAGAGGTTTTCAAACAATTTTCATCAGCACTTCAGAATATTTCTGCAGATGGAGTTCTTGATAAATCTATTAATATGGGTACATTTGAACGATTATCACTAATAAAGCCCAACAAAACTTTTGTTGGTTTTGCAATTACCGGTCTGACATTCTTCCTTATATTTGCATTTTTGAGGATTCGGTTTTCAAAATGGCCATTTCATCCAATCATATTCCTTGTATGGTTTTCTTTTCCTATTGCCATGTTTGGTTTCAGTTTTTTTGTTGGATGGCTTATCAAGACAATGATTGTAAAGCTTGGGGGCGGGGATACATATCAGCGCAACAAAGCATTTATGGTCGGTATGGTTGCGGGTGATCTTCTTGGTGGATTAATTTTCATGTTAGTTGGTTACATTTATTATCTGGTAACAGGTGACTCACCAATGAGATTTCAGATTTTTCCGGGTTAGAGTAATCGACATAAAATATGGAATCATTAGCAAAAAACTGGTTTAAGAAGAAGAGTGTTGAAGGTCTCACTATAGACCAGATTTATGCGGGCATTCCATTTAAGAATGAGAAAGCAAGGATTACCAAGGTTTCAGATGGAACAGTATTGGATATACCCTTAAGGAAGCCTAAGGGTGGTTGGAAGATATTGGCTTTGGTTATGCCTTTATCAGATGAACATAGAATATTTTTAGATAAGATAGGTTCTTTGATATATGAAAGAATAGATGGTATTACTGATGTGGAGCATATTATACGCGATTTTGCAGTTGCTCATCATATCAGTCTGATTGAATCGAGGGAACTTGTTGTTGAATTTTTGAAAAAATTGTTAAAGCGTGGAGCAATTGTAATTGCTCTTGAGGAAAAGGGTCATGAATAGAGATAAAGATAAAATTGTCATTGCTAATCAGGTTCGTTTGAGCACGAAGCGAACCTTACAGATTTCTATAAATGGTATATATTATAGATTGTTCAGGTCATTAGTTACGGTTGCAATTGTTGCCGTCGCCGTTGCCTTTATGATGTATATGCTTGCCAACAGTCTTATTGGTCGTGCTGTTTATGTGGATTCTCATCAAAATTCTGTTGAGTATAAAGTTTATGATCGGTGGTTAAGCTGGATTGATCAGGATCTTACCAATGTAGATATCTTTAGAATTTTAGGAAGTTCACCAAAGGATGATTACAGAGTAGAGGCAATTGCCAAATGGGGCAATATTGATGACGAAACACTTCAGAAGATTATGCAATTATCTAAGCGTAGCGAACCATATTTTGTCTATTATGACGAACTTTCCCCCGGCAAGAAATTTTTAATGGCGGGAGGTATTCCGACCAAAGAATTTTTGAACTACATTGATGATGAAACAAATGCTGCAACATTTAAGGAACGTTTAGAGAAAAGCGGTGGTCTAACTTTTCCGGGGGAATTTGATGAGCTGGTTCAGCTGTCACACTTTTATGTATCACAGGACGATATATGGCAAAGAATTGCTGTTGGCAGGGCTGAGGCAGCTAGGTTGCTGAAATCCAAATATAAAGACAAATCTTTTCCTGATTATCTTGCAGATCCTCCGGATGATTTGACATCTGATTTTATTAAGCTCAGTTTTGCGGATGAGAATGTTGATTTAGACCAAATTTATGAAAGAGCTAAGATTGCACAGGATTTAAGAGTTTTGAATGATTTATTAAGGCAAGTAAATTTCAGAAAAGATTTAGCTCAGGCGATGCAAATTGACAATCTTAATTTAGATCTTGATGCATTTGTGAAGTTTTATGACAACAAAAAAAATCAGAAGAAATTTGCGGAATTAATTAAAAAAAATGATATTGATTTTAATATGACTCCGGAACGAGTTTTAGAAATTTTAGAGGATTCACAGCTGAAGAGGAAAGTGATGGAGACAGAGATCAAGACAGTTAGTTATTCACGAGGGAAGTTTGGATTTAGTATAAGTGTTTTATGGCTGATTGGTGTATCATTTATTGTTTGTATTGTAGGAATTACAAACGCCATGTTGATGTCTGTTATGGAACGTTTCAGAGAGATTGCCACAATGAAATGTTTGGGGGCAACGGATTCACTTGTGATGTCAATGTTTGTTTTCGAGTCTTGTATTCAGGGTGTTGTGGGCGGTTTTTTAGGAGCTTTACTTGCGTTAATTTTAAGTATATCCGTTGCAATGTTTCAGTATGGAGTTTCTGTATTATCCATTTTGCCTTATGGTAACTTGGGTTTTTCCACACTGATTGCGATGGCTATTGGAGTGATTTTGGCAGCTTTGGCATCGGTTTATCCGGCATATGTGGCATCAAGACTTGCCCCTATGGAAGCAATGAGATTAGAATAATATTTAAGGTGTTTTATGAGTAGTGAAATAGATAAAATAGAATATAGTGCGGCTGCCAAGACAGAAGAGGAACGTGCAGTAATTGTCAGGACTTTACGTCTGATTAAAGAGTATCATATAGGTAGTGTTACTACACAAGCATTACGTGGTGTTGATATGGTTATATATCGCGGAGAGATGATTGCAGTTATGGGACCTTCAGGTTCAGGCAAGTCAACCTTTTTTAATATGATTGGGGGTTTAGATTCTCCGTCTAAAGGAAGAGTATTTATCGATGAAGTTGATGTAGCCCAGTTAAGTGCAGTGGAGCTTGCATTTTTGAGATGCCATAAGATTGGTTATATTTTTCAGAGTTATAACTTGTTAAGATATATGACAGCTCTTGAAAATGTTACGGCTCCAATGGTATTTGCGGGTGTAACCGAAAAAGAAGCTCAAGAGCGTGGCATGGATTTGTTAGGGTTAGTAGGTTTGGCAGATCGCTGGCATCACAAACCAATCCAGATGTCCGGTGGACAGCAGCAGCGTGTCGCAATTGCAAGAAGTATGGCAAACAATCCGACAATTCTTCTTTGTGATGAGCCTACAGCCAATCTTGACCTGAAAACCGGCAGGGAAATTTTAGATGTTTTAGTGAAGCTTAATAAAGAGCGCTATGTAACAGTTATATGTGCCACGCATGATCACAGAATGCTTAACATTTGTGATAGAATGATGTGGATTCGTGATGGTCAGATTGACAGAATTAAGACAAGAAATGAAGTTAAAATTGAAGTTGGTTCTATTGATGGGGAGTTAGAGTAAGAATGATAAAATATTTAAACAAAATTTTCAGTAAGTTTATTGTGATAGGGATATTATTTGGTCTATCTTCTTTTGCACAGGAAGTAACTGTTGATGAAGACAAAAGTAATTTTTTGGAGGGAATTCAAGTATTAACCTCCACACCTCATCGCCTTGGTGGAACCGAAGAGTTTAATTCAGCAGCAGATTATATTGTTGCAGAGCTGAAGAAAGGCGGATATACGGATGCAAACATAATTGAACAGACATTCTTTTTGCCGCAAATGCTGACGGAAGCGTCAATTACAGTTGGAGGCAAAGAGTTACCTCTCTATGGTGTACGAGCAAACTTATGGCAGGGATCTTCTTTGGAAAACAATCAGGTTGAGGCTGAATTGTTTTATGCAGGAGATGGTTCGCCGGAAGCATATGGAGACATTGATCCATTGGGGAAAATAGTATGTTTAAATTATGCTACAGCACGAAGATGGCGTGATGCATTTGCTATGGGAGCCAAGGCAGTTATTTTTGTTGATCAGGGTGATACCCCACAGGAATTTGCACGTTATTCACCAATTACAGCTAATCTTCCGCGTTTTTATTTAACCCGTGATGATTTCAATGCTTTAGGGCTTGAAGATGGAGTTAATAAGGCAACATTGAAATCAAAGCCTGCATGGAAACGTTTGACTTCAAGAAATATTATTGCATGGTTACCCGGAACCGACCCTGTCTTTGATTTGGAAAAAGAAGAGGTAGCAATTCTGACAGCACAGCTGGATAGTTTTGGTGATGTTCCTGAACTTGCAAATGGAGCAACCGGTGCAGCCAACAGCATAGCATTATTGGATTTAGCAAAGAAATTTCAGAATGATAAACCAAAAAGAAGCATAATGTTTGTTTTTCTTGGCGGAGAGGGGCGTCTTCTTACAGGTTCTCAAAATCTTTATAATGCAATTTTTAGAGATGAGACATTTAAAGGTTCCAGAATAACACACTCTGAATATTTAGAAAACTATATTAAGGAACAAGAGTTTATAACACAGATGAGAAAAGTTTTGAGGGCAAAGACTTTCTTTGATGAATTTACATCTGTTTCCAGACAGGTACTATCTAAACTACGTGATTATACCCAATCTGAAAGTGGTGAGTATACAGATTTAATTAGTGAAGCCAATCTTTTGAAGATTCGTCTTGAAAAACAGGGAGATGAAGCCAATGCGGCAAAACTGGAGAATATTGAGAATCAGATTGAAGAGTGGAATACTGAAAAGGGAAAATGGGACTCTTTAAGAAGAGCAATTGGTAAGCAGAAGCTTGATGAATCTGTTTCAGAGCAGTTAGATACTGTTATTGAGATGATTGATGAGAATCTTGAAGCCAGATATTATGAAATAGAAAAACTTATAGCTCAGAAAAAGCAGGCAAAACAAATTGCAGAACTTTTAAAAGACAAACATATTATATTCAATCTGTCTATGGATTTTTCAGGAGACGGACCACTTTGGGGATTCTCCCAGTGGGACTCTGAAGATTATCTTCCTCAGGCGTATTACAACACAGTGGGATATTATGTTAGTGTGTTTTCCGCGATAGAGAAGACTGCAGATGAACTAGGCTCCAACATAAAATATCTTCAGAAAGGCACAACAAAGATTCGTCTTGGACCTGATATGTTCTTTCCTGGAAAGAAGATGTATTCCGGCATGATTGCAGCTCGATTCGGTTTGTACGGGCTTCGGGTCGGAACATGTAGTGATGCACTTGTTTATCAGGGACACCCTGACGACACATATCTGAACTGTAATGTTGACAAAATTTATGATTTCAGTCAGGATTTTTATACATATGCGAAAACTATGTTTTCAAGTCCAGAGTTCTCATTACGTCACAGAGTACGTAGAATGGTATCATTTTTAGATTATAAATGGGATGGAGAGCGAGTAAGCGGCAGTACCGCAATGACACGTTCAAAGGGAAGTGCAATTGCCAACACACCTGCTGCTGGAGCCATGCTCGGTATTGCTTCCCCTAAGATGTACATGGCCGGTTATGATTTGGCGGTCAGAACAGTTGTAGAACAGAATGGTTCCTTTGTTCTCGGTCCGGTAGATTACACTAAGCTGCCCAAATCAGATTGGAATATTGTTTTGTTTGACGACGATGGTAAAGTTAATAGTTGTAATGAGCTTTTAACAACTTTTAATCGAGTTGATATGTTCCCTTGCATATTTAAATCTGTAGTTACAATGTCGCCCCCAAGTTTGACAGGTGCAAAGACATTAATTCTCAATGCAGCAAATGACGGAGGTTTCAGGAGTCAGGATAGTTTTGCGATGGAGACACCTTTTGTGACCTCATCGTTTATGCCTGACTCAGCACATGGGGTGAAATATGTTAACAAATTTGGAATGCTGTTGATTAATTCCACAGAAAAAAAACCTTTGGGAGCAGGTTTTCCCGTTGCCGGAAATTTTAATTTTTCAACCACAAAAGCAACTGCACAAGATAAATTTTCAATAGATGAAAGTCGTTTAGATATTCTAAGAAAGAAAAGAATAACCAATGACTCACTAGAGTGGCTGCAGGGATTGGCTTCGACAGCACTTGAAAAGGCAGATACTGCAAAAAATATTGCCGCAAAATATGCAGAATATAATACTGCAAATCTTCTTAACAAGAGGATTTACGCACCGGTTCTTACATCAATGAACGATCTGGTTAAGGCTGTTGTTATTCTTATGATACTTATGATACCATTTGCTTATGCCCTAGAGCGATTACTTATTGGTACACCGCATATATATAAACAGATTGGATGGTACTGTTTCTTCTTTATCGTGACATTTGTAATTCTATATAATGTTCATCCGGCCTTTGCAATTGCGACCGAGCCAATTGTTATTTTTCTGGCATTTTTGATTATAATTCTGTCTTCAATGGTTATTTTTATTTTGTTGAGTCGATTTAAGCAGGAAATCAAAGCAGTTCAGGGTATGGAGGTTACAGTACATACAGCAGATGTTTCAAGGTTTAGTACTATTGTTGCGGCAATTGGAATGGGTATCAGTACTATGCGTCGACGTCCGATGAGAACATTTCTGACAACAATAACAGTTATTTTATTAACATTCAGTATTTTAAGTTTTGCGAGTTTTGATGCACAGGGTGGTATTTTCAAGCGTCATGTAGGTTCATCTTCAAGTGTTAAGAGTATATTTCTGCATCATCCGGTTTGGAAAACTCTTTCAAACAGAGTTACCGACATTTCCAAGCATATAATGAGGGGTATGGGAACAGTTACTGAAAGATATTGGCTTTCAGCGATTGATGCAGCCAGTGCACAGATTTTTTGTGTTCCAATTGCAGACCAATCAGGCGAGAAGGTTGTTAAACTTGATGCACTGGTCGGACTTGAAACGATGGATGTTTTGGGTCAGCCACAGCTTTTGGCGGCTTTTAAAGGTGATTCTTCATTTGAGATGGCGGAAGATGCGATATATTTTACAGAGACTACAGTTGAAGCTTTAGGTGTTAGCCCGGGAGACAAGGTTAATGTTATGGGATACACATTCACCTTTGCCGGAGTATTAGACCAAAACAAGCTAATCAGATTTATTCAGATTGATGATACACCTATATATCCAATTGACTACAATGATGAGTCAATGCAGAAGGATACAGGAATGAAACTTTCAGATGAGGGTGATAATGAAGATCTTGACGCTGATTCATCTTTTTTGCCTTACCTGAACTCCTCTGTTGTTGCTTTCGTAAGCTCAAAAAGAGCAAAAGAACTGAATGGGCGTTTAGTTGCCATTAGTGTGTATCCGAATAAAGGAGTTGATATTGCACCTATTGCCGAAGAGCTTGCAAGACTGGCTCCTGCACCGGTTTATGCAACACTTGATGATGGAATATATAGACTGTATTTTACAACAATGCTTGCTACTTCCGGGCTGCAGAATATAATTATACCAATTATTCTTGGCGGATTAATTATTTTCGGTACAATGTTAGGTTCTGTTACGGATAGAGAAAAAGAGATTTACACATTTAGTGCACTTGGTCTTGCACCGGCACATATTGGTATGTTATTTTTTGCCGAGTCATCTGTTTACGCCGTAATAGGTGGTCTTGGCGGCTATATATTTGCCCAGTTAGTGGCAATTTTCGCCTCATGGCTGGCCACTTTCACATCAATTCAGATTCCGGAAATGAACTACTCTTCGACAAATGCAATTTTTGCGATTTTAGTTGTTATGGCAACAGTTTTATTGAGTACAATATACCCTGCATATAGAGGAGCCAAAAGTGCTAATCCCGGAGTTGCCAGAAGTTGGAAAACACCAAAGCCTGACGGTGACAGATGGATATTTACATTCCCATTCACCGTTAGTGAATATGATATAACAGGTGTTATGAGTTTTCTGCTTGAACATTTCAACAACTTCAGTGATTGTTCTCTAGGAATATTTCTTGCAGAGAACAACAAAGTTACAGCAGATGGAAAACAGCTTACCTTGCAGAGCAATATTGCAACAGCACCATTTGACTTGGGAGTTACACAAGAGTTTAGAATTACAAGTGTGCCAAGTGAAATTGAAGGTGTTGATGAAGTGCATATTTCAATTATAAGAGTAAGTGGTACACAAGGAGATTGGCGCAGAACAAACCGGCCTTTCATTAATGATTTGCGGAAACAGTTTTTGATATGGAGGTCTTTGCCTCCTGAAACAATGGAAGATTACAGAAAGAAAACCCTTGTCATGCTTGGAAGGGCAAAAGCAGATAAGGAGGTAACAAATAATGGTTAAGAATATGTTAAAAAGACCACGTAAGGATGATCTCGCAGAATATAGAAACCTAATGGATGTTCCGGATACATTTATTGATGGTTTCAACATCAGATCTTTACTTGGAGCAGTTTTTGTTGGTATGATTATGGTTCCTGGTGCAATGTATATGAGTTTACTTGCAGGTCAGGGTATTGGTCCTGCAGCACAGTGGGTGACAGTAATTCTGTTTATAGAAGTTGCACGAAGAGCACATAAGACATTACATAGAGCAGAACTGTATGTTTTATTTTATCTGGCCGGTGCTGTTATGGCTGTACCATTTTCCGGATTGTTGTGGAATCAGTTTTTTGTTCAGAGTAATGCAGCAAAGGCAGCGGGGATTGCAGATTCATTACCTTTATGGTTTGCACCTCAAGATCCTGATGTTCTTGCACAGAGAACGTTTTTTAATCTACATTGGGTTGCACCTATTGCAATTATCATCTTTGGTCTTATAATGGGTCGTATAAATCAGTTGATTCTCGGATATGGTCTTTTCCATTTAACAAGTGATCTTGAAAATCTTCCATTTCCAATGGCCTCAGTTGGTGCTTCAGGTATTGTCGCTTTGGCAGAAGAGTCAGAGCATTCTGTTGATGCTGGAGAGAAGGAGGTTGGCTGGCGATGGCGAGTTTTCTCAATGGGCTCAGGTATTGGTATGTTATTTGGTCTTATATATATGGGATTACCGACAATATCAGGAGCCTTTCTTTCCAAACCATTGATGGCTTTTCCAATTCCTTTTCTTGATTGGACACATAAGACCGGAGCTTTTCTCCCTGCAGTTGCAACAGGTATTTCATTTGATCTCGGACAGTTTGTTATTGGTATGGTTATGCCTTTCTATGCAATGGTCGGTAGTTTCTTTGGTTTGATTGTAACTTTTGTATTGAATCCGATTCTTTATAAGCTAGGTTATCTGCCAAGTTGGAATCTTGGTGACAACACAATAACAACATTGTTTAAAGACAACATGGATTTTTATTTCAGTTTTACTATGGGCTTGTCATTTGCAATTGCTATTGTCGGTATTATTCAGGTTGTTATTGCAATGAGAAATGCCAAGAAAAAAGGTGACGTAATGATATCAGTCAGGGAAGAACTGGCTTCAAAGGATTTGAAATCGCGTGGTGACTTCAGAATGATTTGGGTTGTTATTGCATATATTCTGACGACATCATCATATATTCTTGTTTCCGGTTATCTTTTGAACTGGCATAAAGGTGCAATTATTGCATTTTCTGTTATCGGTTTTGTTTATTCTCCAATTATGACATATGTTCGAACAAGGCTTGAAGGTGTCATTGGTCAGACATTTGCAGTTCCGATGGTACTGCAGGCTGCACGTATTCTTAGTGGTTTTCAGGGAGCAGAAATCTGGTTTGTTCCCGTTCCTCAAGCTGAAGTTCAGACATTTGCAGTTAAGTATCGGGAGGCCGAGCTTACGGGTACAAGTTTTAAAAGTATATGGAAAGCACAGATTTTCTTGATTCCTATTATCATTGTCGGGTCAATTTTCTTTTCTAACTTTATCTGGGGTATGGCACCGATTCCATCTCCACGTTTCCCGTTCACAGAAATGATGTGGGAGTTTACAGCCATGAACGATTGTATTATGTTTTCATCTACAATGGGTGGTTATTCACAGTTTGAAGCTGCATTTAAGCCATTGCTTATTTTTAGCGGCATAGGTATCGGAGTCGTTACATTTGCTCTTTTCTCGGGGTTAGGACTGCCTCTGGTATTTGTTTATGGTGCCGTTCGTGGTCTGGGGCAGACGTGGCCGCATACAGTTATACCTCAATTTTTAGGTGCTTTAGTCGGTCGTTTTTACTTTCAGCCTCGTTTCAAAGAAAACTGGCGAAAATATATAACAGTAGGTGCAGCCGGATTTAGTTGCGGAGCTGGGTTAATTACTATTTTAGGTGTTGGTTTTACATTTTTGAAGAATGCTGTTATTCAATTACCATTTTAGAAATTTAAAGATAAGGAGTAAGGGTTTCACCTTATAATATACTATGAAAGAACAAGATACAATAATCTCTATAAAGGATGTGAACAAACAATTTAATCTACAGGGTAATACTGTATATGCTCTGAAAGATATATGTCTTGATATTTTTCAGGGAGAATATATTAGTGTTATGGGACCATCAGGTTCTGGTAAATCAACTTTGTTCAATATGATTGGAGCTTTAGATAAACCGACTTCAGGCTCTGTAAGTATTAAAGATGTCGAACTTACGAGTTTATCAAGTTCACAGCTTTCATATTTCAGGAACAACTACATTGGTTATGTGTTTCAGTCCTTTAATCTTCTTCCTGCCATGTCAGCACTGCATAATGTTTCACTTCCAATTCTTCTGACAGGAGTTTCACCGGCAGAAGCAGAACATAGGGCAAAAGAGGTTTTGGATCAGGTTGGATTGGCAGATCGAGTCTATCATAGACCTGATGAGCTTTCCGGCGGGCAGCAGCAGCGTGTTGCCATTGCAAGAGCTCTTGCAAATGAACCTATGATTATTCTTGCAGATGAGCCTACAGCCAACCTTGACTTGAAAACAGGTGAGCAGATTATTGAGATTCTATCTTCATTAAGTCGGGAGAAGGGTGTTACAGTTGTGACAGCTACTCATGACCATAAGATGCTTGCATCAAGCGACAGAGTTGTCTGGATTAGTGACGGAAAAATTGCTCGTGTTGAAAGACGAGAAGACCTTAATATCAAGGTTGGTACAATTGATGGTGAAGAGTAGTTCGTTTATTGCTCATAAACGGGCTATGCCCGTTTTTTTTGTGACCAAATAAAAGAGATAAATAGGAACGAGAAATATATTGCTCAAAACAGATGTGATTTGAAAGGAAAATATGAGAGCTAGTTTAGAGTGTATTCCCTGCTTAATAAGACAGTCACTTGATGCTTGTAAATTAGTTGTTGAGGATGCCGAGCTGCAGTCTGAAATAATGAAAAAAGTGCTTCGTAGTGTTGCAGAATTTGATATGAATCTTACACCTCCTGAAATGGCACAGAAAATTCACCGCATTATTAAAAAAGAGACAGGATGTGATGACTTATATTTTAAAATTAAAGAAAATTCTACAGATATAGCATTGAGAATCAGCAAAGATTTTGATATAGTTAAATCTGAATATCCTTTTGAAAAGGCTGTCAGATTTGCAATTGCCGGTAATATTATTGATTTTGGAGTAAAGTCCACATGTAGTGACGAATATATAAAAGCATCTTTTGATAAAGCAGAGCATATTGATATTGACTCAGTTATGATAAGAAAACTTTATGATGAAATTGCTGAAGCTGAAACAGTTTTAGTACTTGCAGATAATGCAGGAGAAGCTGTTTTTGACAAACTTCTTATTGAAACTTTTCCGGGAAATGCAGAAGTCATTTATGCTGTTAAGGGCAAGCCGATTTTAAATGATGTCACACAATATGAGGCAGAAAAGTCTCAAATTAATTCAGTTGCAACAATTATTTCCAATGGTACAGATGTTCCCGGAACAGCTTTAAATCAATGCACGCCTGAATTTGTTGAACAATTTAATAATGCCGATGTAATAATTGCAAAAGGTCAGGGGAATTTTGAATCGCTTAATGAAAATGAGAAAAAAGTATACTTTCTTTTTCAGGTGAAATGTTCAGTCATTGCAGATCATTATAATTATAAACTTGGCGACTGGATGGTTACAAATAGTGAGGTAACGAGAAGTTTTTATGAAAATAACAATTTTAGTTGATAATCATGCATTAGAAGGATTAAGCTGTGAACATGGTTTTTCGATGTTTATTGAAAACGGCAATAATAAAATATTATTTGACACAGGTCAGCTTGATTCTCTTCAAAAGAATGCTGACAAACTAGGAGTAGATTTATCTTGTATTGATACGCTGGTTCTTAGTCATGGTCATTATGATCATACAGGCGGGGTCTGTTATGTATTGTCAAAGTCTCCTAATGCAAAAGTTTTTATTAATAAAAGTGGTTTTGCCGATCGCTATAGTATACGCAATAATATTCCAAAGAATATAAATATTCAGTCTAGTTCCTTGGAAGCATTGCAGTCACTTGATAATGAACAATTAGTTGATACAAAGAGACCGACAATGATTGATGAAAACATTGGTGTAACCGGTTATGTGCCGAGAAAAAACAATTTTGAAGATACCGGTGGTCCGTTTTTTCTTGATAAAGAGGGATTAATTGAAGATTCAATTGAAGATGATATGGCGATGTGGATAGAGACAGACAAAGGTCTTGTGATCTGTGTTGGATGTTCTCATTCGGGAATTATTAATATTATAAACTATATTATAGAGATTACCGGTGAGAGCAATATTCATACATTAATTGGAGGTTTGCATTTAGTTAATGCTGATGATAATAGAATGAAGAAAACAATTGAGGGGTTGAGAACGTTTAATATAAAACATTTAATACCTTGTCATTGTACGGGAGAAGAAGGTGTTAAGGCTCTTTTAGATGAATTGGGGTCTACTATAACACCTGGTTTTGCAGGGTTTGAGCACAATGTTTAATGGTTCATAAAACAACATTGATAATAATTCATTGCCATGAGTCATAAAAGGTTCTGTTGAAAATTCTATAAAAAAAATGTTCCGGTCTCTGCTGAGATCGGCTGCAGATGGGAAACAGCAAGATGAATGTTGTTTTGCAGATTGCCAATTGTAGCTGAGTCGCTCCGGCTCGGAAAACTGTAGCTGAGTCGCTCCGGCTCGGAAAACTGTAGCTGAGTCGCTCCGGCTCGGAAAACTGTAGCCGAGTCGCTCCGGCTCGGAAAACTGTAGCCGAGTCGCTCCGGCTTGGAAAACTGTAGCCGAGTCGCTCCGGCTCGGAAAACTGTAGCCGAGTCACTCCGGCTTGGAAAAAATGTTCCGGTCTCTGCTGAGACCGGCTGCAGATGGGAAACAGCAAGATGAATGTTGTTTTGCAGATTGCCAATTGTAAGCGAGGTCAGCCTGTCCAGCTGTCAAACCCTGCGGGTAATATTTGATGGCTGTGGCAGACCCTGGAATATTGTAACCGAGGTCCGCAGACCTCGGAAAGAAAAAACAGGAAAATTAAAAATTTTTATGGAATGATTAAACTGCTCCTCCAGCGTGCTGAAATTTATTTGTTATTATAATCCTAGGCTTTGTCTAGGGCTTAAATGCAGCAGCGTTGAGAACAAAAATTTAAATAAAATAAGGAATGAAGAAAATGGCAAAAGCAAAAGAAGTTTCATTTGATTGGTCACCCAGGAATGGTTGGGATGGTTTAACAAAACGTGAAGAAAAAGTTTTGGAGAAATATTGTTCTGAATATATGGAGTTTTTAAGCAAAGCAAAGACAGAACGTCTTGCATACGATGAATCTGTAAAGCTTGCTGAAGCTTATGGGTATATGAATATATCCTCAAAAAAGAAGCTTAACCCCGGCGACAAAATATATATTGGTTTCAATGGTAAGACAATCATGCTTATGAGCATCGGCAGGACACCTTTAACTGATGGTTTAAGAATTGTCGGCGGGCATACAGATGCACCTCGTTTGGACTCCAAACCTGTTCCGCTGTATGAAGACGGCGATGTTGTTCTTTTAGATACCAGTTACTATGGCGGAATCAGAAAATATCATTGGGTATCCTCAACTCTTGCAATACATGGCGTAGTTATCAAGCAGGATGGTTCAAAAGTTGATATTGCAATCGGCGAAGATATAACCGATCCAATCTTTACAATAACAGATTTGCTTCCACATCTTGCCGCAAAGCAATCAAAAAAACCTTTAGCAACAGCAATCACAGGCGAGGGGCTAAATGTTCTTGTCGGCAGCAGACCGATTGACAAAAAATCAGATAAAAATAAACATCCTATTAAGGACAATATACTAAAGATTCTTAATGAAAAGTATGGCATTACGGAAGAGGATTTTGTAAGTTCAGAGCTTGAAATTGTTCCATCCGGACCGGCAAGAGAAGTTGGATTTGACAGATCCATGATTGGTGGATACGGACATGACGACAGGGTGTGTGCATATGCAGGATTAAGAGCAGCCCTTGATATGGAAGAGATTCCGGAATACACCTCTGTTGTGCTTATGTGTGACAAAGAAGAGATTGGTTCAGAAGGTAATACCGGTATGAACTCATTTTTCTTTGAAAATGCAGTTGCAGAAGTTCTTGCTCTTGAAAATTCAAAGTCAACCAATCTTAACGTTCGTCGCTGTCTGAGTCGCTCAAAAATGTTATCTGCAGATGTCTGCTGTCTGCATGATCCTAACTATCCTGATGTAAGTGCACCAAACGGAAATATGGCTAAAATGAATCATGGATGTGTTTTAGTTAAATATACAGGTAGCAGAGGCAAAAATGGTGGTTCAGATGCCGGTGCAGAATTTGTCGGAGAAATACGAAAAATATTTAATGACGCAAAAGTTTGCTGGCAGACAGGATTGATTGGCAAGGTTGATGAAGGTGGGGGTGGTACAATCTCTAAATTCATGGCAAGATATGGGATGGAAGTTATTGATTGTGGAGTAGGGCTTTTTGGAATGCATTCGACATTTGAGGTTGCCGGTAAAATTGATATTTATATGACATACAAAGGATATAAAGCGTTTCTTGAAAACAAATGAAATAATTAGTTTGCTGCGAAGGAGGAACGCCTTAGATTCTAAACACGAACGTAGTTTGTATCTCCCCATGGAGTGTCTTTGCTATAAACTGTTCGCTATACACTACCAGAAGAGAGAAAATTTTGAAAAATGAACAGACCACATGATTTATTGGAATGGGAGTGCTTGGTTCCTGAAAAAGGAAATTTTGCATTTGGATATTATGATCGATTTGCTTGGAATCAATCGGATACTCTGCATCTTGCACTCAAAATGCCGCAGCAGATCAGACTTCCTGAAGTTGATGAAACTGCGGAATTGGGTTACATCAAGGACAAGAAATTTGTTAAATTGACCGAGACAAAAGCCTGGTGTCATCAACAAGGATGTATGTCGGTCTTTTTAAATGATTCCGAAATTATCTATAATGATGTTGATAATTCAACCGGAAAAGTTATTTCCAAAGTATATAATTTAGATACTCATGAAATTAAGCCATGGGGTGATATGATTTATACAATATCCTTGGACTGCACAAAAGTTGCAACACTTGATATTGGACGTATTCCTCGTAGAGGCTACAGTTATGCTTCATCACCGTTGCCTGAAACAGCTTTGCCTGTAAATCCAGCAAACGAAGGTCTTTTCATTGTTGATGTTGCAACAAAAGAGAAAAGGCTGATTTTAAGTTATCAGCAGTGTATTGATATGCACCCTTATCCTTGGGATAAAGAGGGGCAAATGTTCTGGATGAACCATGCAATCTTCAATTGCGATGGAAGCAAGATTCTTGTACTATTCAGGCATACTTTAAATACCTCTGAACGTTCCGGTGCATGGTGGAGAACGCATATGTTTACTCTTGATGTTGATGGTGGAAATGTCAAGTGTGTGCTTCCTGATGTTTTCTGGAAAAATGGTGGAATTACTCACCAGATCTGGGGAAGTAAGCCAAACGATGTTCTTGTTGATGCCAACTGGACACATACAGGAAATCATCAGGTGATTGTTGATGACAGAACTTTTCCTGATAGTCCTGCTCAATTAGTTTCCAAGGGGGCAAATAGGGGAGCACATCTTTTGTACTCTCCTGACGGCAAGTGGATAGCAGGGGATTCTTATCCTAATGATGGGAAACAGACGTTGACGCTGACCAAGGTTGAGACTGGTGAGTGTAAGATTATAGGTGTTTTCAATCATAATACTCCGAATGTTGTAGGGGATATGAGGTGCGATCTGCATCCTAGATGGAATCATGCTGGTGATTACCTGACTGTTGATACCATCCATAAAGGTCCAAGAAAGATTTATGGATTATCAATGAAGAAAGTATTCGAGTCATATTCCACACTCATATGATTATTTGATGGGTTTATATAAAGTTTTAGTAAATAGGTTGACATACGATAGCGAAGTGGCTTATAGAATTATGGTTTGAATTATTTTTTATCACCTTTTGGCTGATCCCGTAAGGCGGGATGTAAATTAGTTGTGGCGGACGCCGAGGACGTATTAGCTCCTACCCTGCTTACCATCAGACAAAGAGTTTGTTACTTCATACCCATGGAGAGAACCTTAACACTTAGCTCGTGCCTCTTAACACATTTTCCAGAGGTGGCCGAGCTTGCGAGGACGGAGGGGGCTTTCTCCTGTTCTTACAAGACAATATTATAACATATCGGGAGGGGCAGCGTCCTCGCTGACTGAAACATCATTTAACCATTTTTTGGAAAGAAACTGCGTGGAAATAAAAAGGTGGAAAGAAACAAAGAAAGTTCTTGCAATTGCATACTATATTTGTAATAATTCTCTGCTTTTTCAATATCGGAAGAGGTGTTGGAGATAATCGTAATAGAAAATAATAATATTAAAATAATTTAAGGAATATAATCATGGCAAGAAAGATCCCTTTACAGAAGATGAGAAATATCGGCATCATGGCTCATATTGATGCAGGTAAGACAACCGTAACAGAAAGAGTTTTGTATTATTCAGGCAAGACACATAAACTTGGTGAAGTACATGATGGTGCAGCAACAATGGACTGGATGGCTCAAGAGCAGGAACGTGGTATTACAATTACCTCAGCTGCTACAACAACTACCTGGAAAGAACATCAGATCAGTATTATTGACACACCCGGGCATGTTGACTTCACAGCAGAAGTAGAACGTAGTTTGCGAGTTCTTGATGGCAGTGTTGCACTTTTCTGTGCTGTTGGAGGTGTTCAGCCTCAATCAGAACAGGTTTGGCGTCAGAGTGAGAAATATAGTGTTCCAAAGATTGCATTTATTAACAAAATGGACCGTACTGGTGCTGATTTCTTTAGCGTAGTTAAAAGTATCAAGAATGTTCTTGGTGCTAATGCTGTGCCGGTTGTTGTTCCAATTGGAAAAGAGAGCGGTTTCAAGGGAGTTGTTGATCTGATAACTATGAAAGCCGTTGTTTACAGTGGTGATTCAGGTGTGGATTTTGACGTAACAGATATACCTGCTGATCTTCAGGAGCTGGCTAAAGAGTGGCGAGGAAATCTTGTTGAAAAAAGTGCTGAGCTTGATGATGACTTAATGGAAAAGTATTTTGCAGAAGGTGATATTTCAGAAGCTGAACTTTTAAAGGTAATCCGGAAATCCACTATTGACCGTAAAATTATTCCGGTTTTATGTGGTACTGCTTTCAAAAACAAAGGTGTTCAACCATTGCTTGATGCAATTGTCAACTTTCTCCCATCACCAATTGATATAGATCCTATAATTCATGAAGCAGAAGAAGAAGGTGCTGAAGATATCAAAAGAGCACCATCAGATGACGAACCATTTGCAGCTTTGGCATTCAAAATTATGGCAGACAAGCATATGGGTAAAGTTACATATATCAGAATTTATTCAGGTATATTAGAGTCGGGAACAACGGTTTTTAACAGTACGCAGGAGAAAAATCAGCGTGTTGGGCGAATTATCCGTATGCATGCTAACCGTCAGGAAGCACTTGATATGGCACGAACGGGTGATATTGTTGCTGTTGTTGGTTTAGGTAACACAAGAACAGGTGATACACTTTGTTGCAAAGATAACCCCATTATTCTTGAATCAATTGAGTTTCCTGCACCGGTTATGTCTATTAGTATTAAGCCTGCAAGTAGAGCTGATAATGACAAAATGGGTGAAGGGCTTCGTTCTCTTGCAGATGAGGATCCTACATTTACAGTTAACTATGATGATGAAACAATGGAAACAATTATTGCCGGAATGGGTGAATTGCATCTTGAAATTATTGTTGATCGTCTAAAACGTGAATTTGGAGTTGAAGCAGAAGTTGGAGCACCTGAAGTTGCTTATCGAGAAACAGCGACTATAGAAGTTGAAGGACAGTACAAGCACTCCAAGCAGAGTGGTGGTAGAGGTCAATATGGTCATGTCCAATTCAGACTTAAGCCAACAGATCCCGGAAAAGGCTTTGTCTTTAAGGACGAGGTTAAGGGTGGCAACGTTCCTTCCGAGTATATTCCAGCAGTTGAAAAAGGTGTTATCAAGGCAATGCAGCATGGTCCATACGCCGGATATCCGGTTGTTGATATGGAAGTTACATTATTTGATGGTTCTTATCATGATGTTGACTCAAGTGAATTTGCTTTCACAGAAGCTGCACGTGTATGTTTCAGACAGCTTTTCATGAAGAGTAATCCTGAATTATTAGAACCTGTTATGTCATTGGAAGTTACTGCTCCTGAAGAATATATGGGTTCAATGACCGGTGCTATCTGTCAGCGTCGCGGTAGAATTGAAGGTATGGATGATCAGGGTGGCATCAAAATTGTTCGCGGTGTTGTACCTTTGGCAGAAATGTTTGGTTTTTCAAACACAATCAGAACATTAACCCAGGGTCGTGGCAACTTTTCAATGCATTTTGACAAGTATGCAGCTGTTCCATATAGTGTAACAGAAGAAGTTATTGCTAAGCGTCAGGCTGAAGATAAAATCAGATAATTTTATTTTCAGGCTCAAGAAACCGGAAGATTACTCTTCCGGTTTTTTTTTTGGTTTGGAAATTGAATACTATGGACAAGATAGACATAATGGACAAAATAATTTGAAGTATTAAGATTATTCTAATGGTTGTGAAAACGAATTGTTTTCTTAGCGGCTGGGTTTCTTTTCTGACAATACCATATTAGTCTGTGGATCGGGAGGGTCAGTGTCCTCGCTGACCGAAATTGTCTTTAACCATAAAACAGGGAGATTGAATTTATTCTTAGTTTTGACTTGAGTTGGATTGAGTGTATTTGATATAATTACAAGCCAAATTATATATTAAAAATAATAACGAATTTATGGTGGTGAAATGACATATGAAGTTTTAGCAAGAAAGTGGAGACCGCAGCGTTTTGAGGATGTGGTAGGTCAGGAGCATGTAACCAAGACATTGCAGAATGCGGTCATAAAAGATAGGATTGCACATGCTTATCTTTTTGTTGGCTCGCGTGGTATTGGCAAGACTTCTATTGCCAGAATTTTTGCAAAGACCTTAAACTGTCAGGCAACGGAAGGTCCTAAACCTTGTTGCAAATGTGATTCATGTAAAGAAATTGCAGAAGGTAATAGTCTGGATGTTTACGAGATTGATGGAGCGTCCAACAATGGTGTTGAACAGGTTCGAGAGTTACGAGAGACAGTTGTTTATGCTCCATCAAGAGGTCCATACAAAATTTATATTATTGATGAAGTACATATGTTAAGTTCCGGTGCTTTTAATGCCCTGCTTAAAACATTAGAAGAGCCGCCAAGACACGTAAAATTTATGTTTGCGACCACAGAACCAGAAAAGATTCTGCCGACAATTATTTCTCGTTGTCAGCGTTTTGATCTGAGAAGGATTTCGACTCCAAAAATTGTTGAGCGATTACAGCTTATTGCCGCCGCAGATGAAATTAATGTTACACAGGATGCTTTGCTTGCCATTGCCCGAGGGGCAGAGGGGGGACTTCGTGATGCTGAATCTGCATTTGATCAGCTAATCTCATTTTGCGGAAAAGATATTAAAGAAGAAGATGTATTGGCGGTTTTTGGGTTGGTGTCAAGAGAGGCACTTGATAAGCTTGGATTTGCTGTTTTACAGGGTGATATAAAATCAATTATATCTTTAATCAGTGGGTTAGATAATAATGGCAAGGATATGCAGCGTTTAGCAATGGAGTTAATGACATATTTCAGAGCACTTCTTATTTGTCTGAATATTGATGATCCAAGTTCAGCATTAGATCTGACAGACTCTCAACTTGACACTTTGAAATCGCATGCTTCGCATACAGATACAAGTAAAGTTCTCAGAGTTATTACCTTTTTGGAACAGGCTATTGACAAGATGCGTTATGCATTATCACGCAGGGTGCTTCTTGAAATTGCTTTAGTTCGTTCAAGTAAAGCAGCGATTACAGTAAGTCTTGAAGAGATACTCGGTCAACTAAATGAGTTGAAAAAAAATCTTACCTCAGCTGGTATGGCTGAAATTAAAAGCTCTTCCTCTTCTGAAGAAACAAAAAAAAAAATAGCTGAGAATGAGAGGACAAAACAGGTGGAGGAAATTGAAGAGCCGGTTGAACAACCAAAATTTGGAGTTGTTCAGAGAGATGATGAATCTACCGAAGATGAAGAAGAAAATTTTGTTGAAATGTATCCATTGAAATCAGATGTAGATTCATTGGAGAGGCTTAAGAATAACTGGTCAAACATTATTTCCGATATAGGTAATGTTCGACCCTTAATGAGAGGTGCTTTGCATGATTCTATGCCGGTAGAGATAAATGATTCAACATTGACTA
Organism: uncultured Victivallales bacterium; assembly: GCA_964441455.1. Lineage (GTDB taxonomy): Bacteria > Verrucomicrobiota > Kiritimatiellia > JAQICX01 > JAQICX01 > JAQICX01. Next base: position 30,708 of record CAYTUX010000145.1, read on the forward strand.
TTGAGGTTGACAGAGAGTTCAGGAATGATATAAATGCTTTATGTGAACCAAAACATATAAAGGCACTCGAGTATGCATTAAAAGATGAGACGGGCAATAACATTAATGTGACTTTCAAAATATCAGATGCTCCTTATAATCATAATAAGAAAATAGTTGATGAGACTATCTCTGACTTTGATAAGGTAGAGAAAAATAATGATATTGATCAGGAAGTAGTCAGTAAAAAGAAAAAACTCGAGAAAACCCCAAGGCAATGGGTGAATGAAGTTCCGGAGATCAGAAATGTTTTAGAAGTTTTTAATGGAATGATTACGGATATTAGGTAAATTAATAAATTCGGAAATGGCAGGTGTAGGGCGACACATGTATCGCCCGAATAATAAGATTTAATATAAAATATACAATAGAAAGGCAAATAAGATGGCAAAAAATGTATTAAAACAGATGAGTAAAGTTAACAACATGCGTAAAGACATGAAGCAGATGCAAAAAGAACTTGCAAAAAAGACAGTTGAAGCATCTGCCGGAAATGGACTTGTAAAGGCTGTTGCAAAAGCAGATATGACTATCGAAAGTGTTACAATCGATGAAAAACTTTTGAATGTTGAAAGTGCAGAGAAACTAAATAGATTTTTAGTTATCGCAATCAATGGAGCTCTAAAGTCAGCTCAGAAAAAAGCTAGTCAGGAAATGACAAAGATGGCAGGTGGTATTGGCGGACTTGCTGATATGCTTGGCGGAATGAAATAAAAAATTGTTAGTATGAACAAACATGCCTCATATTTAAAATTGCAGACAGTATTTAGCAAGCTTCCAGGAGTCGGACGACGTTCGGCAGAGAGGATGGCTGTTAAGCTTCTTGCAGATGACTCAAAGCTGCTTAAGGAGCTGAAAGAAGCACTTATTGTTGTTGAAGAGCATGTTTGTTCATGCAGACTATGTGGGAGTGTCACAGTTAAATCTCAAAACCCTTGTAATATTTGTTCTTCCGATAATAGAACAAATAAAATATGTGTTGTTGAAGAGCCGTCGGATATTACCAGTATTGAAGAAACCGCCGGTTATAACGGCAAATATCATGCACTTCTCGGAAAAATATCTCCGATGCGTGGTGAAGGACCGCAGAATCTCAGAATCAGGCAATTAATTGATAGAATTCATACAGAGAGTATAGACGAAGTTATTTTAGCATTGAGTATGGATCTTGAAGGTGAATCTACGGCTTCGTTTCTTGCAGAGCTTTTGCAGAAGCATAATGTTAAGGTAAGTAGAATTGCCTATGGAGTTCCTACCGGTAGTGGTATTCGTTACGCAGACCCATTAACAATTGCAAGGTCAATTGAAGGAAGAAGCATAATCAATTAAAAATTGATTAAATGAATGCGAAAGTTCGTAAATGCGGAAGTTCGAAAACTGTAGGGGGCTAGGCTTGCCTCGCCCGAACAATAAAAAAAGAAATAATTTATGGCGATTGATATAGAAAATATTGATATATTCTGGAAGCGGCTTGAGGAATCATGTCTTCAATGCGGGCGTGATATCAGCGAAGTCACTCCAGTTGTTGAAACAGATAAATTTGATCTGGAAGAGATTTCTCAGTTAATTGATGGTGGTTTTGATGCTTTGCAGGAGACCAAATTATATAAAGCTGAAGCAAAAATTCTGCAGGTTAGCGGTAATATTGACTGGCATTATATGGGCAAATTGAAAGAGAACAAGGTTGCAAAGGCGGTAAGAATTTTCTCGATGATTCATTTTGTGAATTCGATGGATCTTCTCAAAGCAATTGATGAAGCCGCTGATGAAGCAGGGACAAATCCAATGATTGCATTAGAGGCTAATGTTGTAGGAACCGGTGGTAGTGGTTTTGATGCATCTGAACTGCATGAAGCAGCTGATTTTGCTGCCGGCAGTTTTAATGTTACATTTGCTGCGATTAGCGGTAAGCCACCTTTGTATATGAACTCTGAGACATCCATGAAGTTTTATCATAAATTGGCACTTTTTAAAAGTCAGGTTGAAGATTCAGCCGGATTGGCATTGGGGCTTTCGATGGGCAGAACTGATAGAGATTTAGATGCAGCGGTTGCGACCGGGTGTAACTGGATTAGAGGAATCATTTAAATTTGAAAATTGCAGGAAGGGACGAAAGATTTTTCGCCCGAATATTGATTATGAAAAAGACATTTTGTGTAATAAGTGATGACAGGGCATATAAGTCCAAATCGCCATTGATGATGAATAATGTTTTTAAAGAGACCGGAATAGATGGATATTATATTCCTGCAAAGGTTGAAAAGAGTGCTGTTTATGATGCTGTTAAAGGGTTGGTTTCTTTGGGTTTTAGAGGTGCAAATGTTACGGTTCCTTATAAAAATGATGTGATTGCTGCATTAGATTGGATTTCTGATGATGCAGAAAGTGTAAGTGCTGTTAATACAATTTTGAATAAAGATGGTCGATTAGAGGGATACAATACCGATATTGGTGGTTTCTTGGATACTTTAAAAGAGCTATCATTTTCAACATCAGGCAGAAAAGTTTTAATGTTTGGTACAGGTGGAGCATCCAGTGGATTGATTGCTGCTTTTCATAAGGGTGGATTTTCAAAGATAGTGGTTGCCGGAAGAAGTCAAAGTAAATTGCGGAAGCTTGAGGAGCGCGATGTTGAAACAGTACTGATTAAAGATCTGGCAGGGAAAGAGCAGTCATATGATTTGGTTGTCAATGCAACTGCTGTAAGTACAAAGGAAGAATCAGAAGAATTCTGCAGTATTGCTGAACAGCTTAATGTTGTTGACTGTTCTCTGGTTGTTGACATCAATTATGGACGTAAAAACAGTTTTTGGGAAAGTCTTGCAGACAGAATCGGGGCTGATTATGAAGATGGGTTGCTTATGCTTGCGGCACAGGCTAGATTGAGTTATGAGATATGGCTCAATATAAAACCGGATTTAGAGTTTTTTCTTAAGCCGCTGAGGGAAATGATTTAAATGTGCAAATTGTAGGGGCGAAACATGTGTCGCCCGGGGGTCTGTCAAAAGTTTTATAAAAAATCTGAAAACAAAAAGTTTTCTAATGCGGACGCCGAGGACATATTAGCTCCTCCACTGTTTAGGGGAGGTGGACAAGCTTGCGAGGACGGAGGGGTTTCTCCTCCCAAGTAAACCTTGCATATCAGTGTTAAATTGCAAGTTTACCCCGGGAGGGTCATCGTCCCCGATGACTAAAATAAAACAAAAAACATAGGGATAAGACAGCTAGCTTTGCTAGTCCCGCAAGGCGGGATCTGTATCTCCTTGATTTATAAAGGATTGGATGCAGGACAGCCTGCAAACTTTTGACAGAACTTCGCCCGAACTAAGGAATTTTTATGAAAATGGAAAATATATATATTGTTGGCTTTATGGCTTCAGGAAAATCAACTGTGGGAAGAGCAATTGCCAAAATGACAAACAGGACTTTTGTTGATCTTGATCATATGATTGAAAAAGAGACAAATATGAAGATTCCTGATATCTTTTCTGAATTTGGGGAAAAGCATTTTAGAGATATTGAAAATAAAGTTTTACGTGATTGTGCTTCATCTGACAATTTGATTATTGCTACCGGTGGAGGAATTGTTGAGAATCCTCAAAACATGGCTTTTATGAAGAGCAATGGAACTGTTGTATATCTTAAAGCCTCACTGGAAATTCTTTCTGCACGTTTATCTCCAATGGGAAAATCAAAGCGACCATTATGGCAGGATAAGGAGAGTCTGGAAGCTCGTTATAACTCCAGGGTTCCGGAATACGAGAAAGCTGATATTATTGAAGAGGTTGCTTTTAAAAAGTCGCACGTATATGCAGGCAGAGTATTTCAGAAATTGTTTCCTGATCAGAGTTTTACTGTTTTGCAGGGTGGTGTTGACGTTCCTGTATCAGCAGTCTATGATGTTCATACAAAAATTTCAGAGGAAATCGGCAACAGAAAAGCATTTGTGCTGATTGACGAAAAAGTATATCAACATCATATCGGACATTTGCCTGGCAATGAAGATAACTGCATTGTTATGCAGGTTGAAGGTGGAGAAGCTATCAAGACATTGAATTTTGCGGAAAAAGTATATTCTGAATTAATAGAGAATCATTTTAACAGAGATGATTATTTGATTGCAATTGGTGGAGGTACTGTTACTGATTTAGGAGCAATGGTTGCTGCTACTTTTAAAAGAGGTATGAAATTTATTCTGGTGAGTACTACACTGTTGGGAAGTGTAGACGCAGCTGTTGGGGGTAAATCTGCTGTTAATCTTGGTGATACCAAAAATATAATCGGCTGTTTTACAATACCTGACAGTGTATTATTAGATTATCGTTCATTTGTGACTCTTGGAGAGCAGGAAATATCAGATGGATTGATTGAGGCATATAAAACAGGGCTGATTAAAGATTCTGATTTTGCAGATTATATTGCAAAACATTATCAATCATGTTTTGCAAAAGATACGATTGTGCTTAAATATATTGCAACAAGAAGTGCAGAGCTTAAAGGTGAGGTTGTTTCAGTTGATTTTAAAGAGTCAGGTTTACGGGCAATATTGAATTTCGGACATACTTATGGACATGCTGTTGAAGGATGGCATAAGTACAAAGTCAGTCATGGTGCAGCAGTTGCATTGGGTATGGCTGTTGCAGTAAAGATCAGTGTTAATAGAGGATTAATATCCGGAGATATTGAAGAAAAACTGATTTCCACTATAAAGCAGATGTCATTGGTGTGGCCGACTCATCCTCCGTTTGAAGATGCACTCAGGATTATGAAGAATGACAAAAAGATTAGAGACGACAAGTTAGTTTTTGTTTTATTAGAAGGTTTAGGCAAGCCTGTTATTATTGATGATTTGTCAATGGAAGAGTTAAAATCTGCAATACAAGGAGTATAATTATGAGCAGTTCATTTGGAAAAAACTTTGTAGTTACAACGTTTGGAGAATCCCATGGAAATGGTGTAGGAGTTATTGCAGATGGAGTACCTGCCGGAATAAAACTGAGTGAAGAAGATGTTCAGGTTGAATTGGATAAACGTCGTCCCGGAACCAGTGAATTCGTTTCTCCAAGAAATGAACCGGATAAAGTGGAAATATTATCAGGGACGTTTCAGGGTGAAACAATTGGAAGTCCTGTGGCAATGATTGTTCGAAATACTAATGCACGTTCAGGTGATTATGACAACATAAGAGACTACTTCAGACCCGGACATTCTGATTTTACATATTTCAAAAGATACGGAACCAAACCTCTTCCCGGAGGAGGTCGCTCATCTGCAAGAGAAACAATTGGTCGTGTTGCCGGAGGTGTTGTTGCCAGATTGATACTTGGAGAAAATGTTCAGTTTAACTCATGTTCCACAAGAATTGGTCAGGTTGAAGGTAAACGTATTGACTGGGAATTTGCTAAAGGGCATCCATTAAGATTTGGTGATCCTGATTTGGCTGATAAGGCAATTGAAGAAGTAAAGGCTGCAACGCAGAGACATGATAGTGTCGGTGGAAAACTCTCCATTAATATTAAAGGCGTACCTGCCGGACTTGGAGATCCTGCTTTCAGAAAACTTGATGCTCTGCTTGCAATGGGTGTTATGTCTGTTGGCGCTGTTAAAGGAATTGAAATTGGTGCAGGATTTGATGTATGTTCATCTTACGGCAGCGTGAACAACGATCCTATAACAGAAGACGGATTTTTATCAAATAATGCAGGTGGAATGCTTGGTGGAATTTCCACCGGTCAGGATATTAATTTCAATGTTGCCCTAAAACCAACATCTTCTATTATGTCAGAGCAGAATACCATATCAGCAGTAGACGGCAAAAACAAGGCGATTAAGGTTATAGGCAGACATGATCCTTGTCTTTGTCCTAGAGCATGTATTGTTATTGAAGCAATGGCTGCTATGGTTCTGGCTGACCTTTTACTTGAGGGAACAAATAATAACGGTTAGTTGTTATTACAGCTTCTAACAGCTCGCCTCACTCTTCGCCGTTCAGATCAACGCCTGATAAGGCGGAGGTCTAAAAAAAATAATCAGTTGGTAAATAAAAAAACAGTAAATTCCTTGAAATATATTTGTTGTTTTACATTTCTTAGCTAATCTTTGTCTTATTGAGCGAAGCTCATTGTTTTATGCTTGCTGAGTAAAGATTAGCCATCAGCTCATACCGAGTGTGGCTCTATAGCGGAGATAAGATATGTAGTATACCATGAAGTTTAGAAGAACCATGAAGAATATGGGATGTTTAAAATTGGCGTAGCCGCCTTCAATAACTTCAAGCCCTTCATGGTGAAAATTGCTAGAGCGAAGCTCTTATTTGAGAATCTTTACGTTCCTTATATGGCTATATGTTACCGACCAATTTAAAACCGACTAAAATTATCAAGTTTAACATGTACGGGCAAAGGCGGATTTCCATCCAGCTACTTTGCAAGTAGCTGGATCGTATTTTTTGCTAACAAGAGGGGGATAAATTAAGGTTTTTTGTTTATTCCTGCAAAATATTATTGAATCGTATGTTATATTTGATATTATGTAAGTGTTTATCTGACATGTGTCAGATTATTTCTTACATATTAATGGAGAATTATAATGATTGAATCAATAGTAGGGTCAAAAAATGCTGAAAGAGTATTGTTGTATATATTTGCTAGAGAACAAGGCTATACAAGAGAGATTGCCAGATTTTGGGATGCTGATGCCGACTCTATACATAAACAATTGGTTAGGCTTGAGCGAGATGGTGTACTATTCAGTAAATCTCTAGGAAAAACTGTTGTTTATAGCTTTAATCCTCGTTATGCATTTTTAAAGGAGTTAAAAGCACTTTTGAATAAAGCATTATCTTTTTATCCCAAAGATGAACAGGATAGTCTTCTCATTGTCAGACGTCGTCCAAGAAGAAAGGATAAACCTTTATGAAACTTATTGGCAATATGACAAGACTGGAACTTGCAGCTTTTGTTTCAGATGCTTTTAGGCGGAATGGTATCAATGTTGTTCTTTCTGGAGGCTCTTGTGTGTCAATTTATAGTAAAGAACAATATGTATCCATGGATCTTGATTTTGTTAATGCTGGTTTTGCAAAGCGTAGTGATATTATCAACGTCATGAATTCTTTAAACTTCATAGAAGAAAATCGTTATTTTAAGCATCCGGATACAGAAATTTTTATAGAATTTCCTCCGGGACCTCTTGGTGTCGGAGATGAGCCTGTCAAACAGATTGACGAACTGATAACAAAAAGTTGGAATTCTTAGAATTATTTCGCCGACCGATTGTGTAAAAGATAGACTTTCATGGTATTATCATAACAATGATACCGAATGTCTTGAGCAAGCAGTTTTAGTTGCCAAACAAAATAGGATTGATATTCAAGAAATTAAAAGATGGTCAAGGGTTGAAGGTAAAGAGGGAGTGTTTGATAAGATAAGGAATCTCTTAGAAGGCTAATTTGTGAGAATTTGAGCGAATGATTTCATAATGAAATAGGAGGTATCGCTTTATTGATTTTGTCTATATGTGTTACCGACAACATTAAAACGGTATAGGAGTGCAGAATTAAAACTGTACGGAAAAAGGCGGATTTCCACATTGCCATCGTATTTTTACTAGCGAGCACATCATAAGATCTTAAGGTGGATATGATAATTTGGGGCAGTTTTTCATTCTAAAAGTGGTTTAACCTATTAAGAGCAGTTGATTTACTGTAAACATTGGCTATTTGTTTTGTTTCCTGTTAAAGCATAAGGTG